>JBHLNR010000017.1:0-34356 GCA_048941385.1 Promethearchaeota archaeon | reverse complement strand
ATACTCGTTTGTAAATAAAATTATTACAAACAGCGCATATTCCTTCTGTCCGATGTTCATTTAATAACGGACCTAAATTCTTAAAATTAGATTTCATATATTATGCTGTAGTTTTGGTTTGTAGGGTAATTTCAATTTTTGAAATAATATCTTTCTTGTTTCCATTAAATCTAGTATTTCTATTATTATATCGACGATTTTTGTTGTCAAAAAAAGGACGACTTCCTAAAGATACATTTGCAATTTCTAATCTGGGGTACATGCGATTTTTCAAAATTTCAGCGACTTCCACTGCAGTGCTAATTTCCTCTCCCTCACCCTTAATTAATAAGGATTTTCTTCCTCCAGAAAATGCAAAAATCGCATCTTTAATAGATTTTTCTTTGTCATTTCTATTTCTGATAATAATAGTATTGTCGTTAACCATGAAAGAACCTCTTTCGGGAAGAAAATACAAATTTCATTAAAAAGAAGCTTTAATTAATCTTAATAATATCTTATCTATATTAAATTTATCTTAAAAATCTTATTCTGATAATATTTACATCAATCAGTAAATTTTATCATTAGAAATGCTGAATTTCTATATTAAAGATCCTCTAAATTTAATAATGCTCTACTATTTATGTCATCTAAAATTCTTAAATATTCAGAACTTCTTTCTTCAAAATGTTCTATAATTTTTCTTTCATGAGTGTCTAAATAATTAAACAAAGGACTGATAACCTCTATTCTTTTAGAAAAGTCATCCATGAGCTTATCATACCATTCATTTGGTTTTGCTAGTATATTTTGAATTTTTTTCATTAATTTTTCTTTTTTTATATTAAATTTTTCAGTATCTTTCGCTTCCATTAATTTATCTAATTCATCATAGGCATCTGATATAGTCTTCTCGATTTTTTCTCGAAACTTTGGGATTCTATAAGATTTTTTATAAAAATCGGGATCCCACTCATATAGGTAATTCTCATCCTCTTCTGCTTCATCCTCATCTTCAGTGACTTTGATGTCATCCTTTGGAACGAGAATCAGTCCAAAATTCCGTTGTAATTGCGCAAGTGCCTTTTTTCGAAGTACTTCATCAATATATTTAATCTCCTCTAAAACCTCTTTCATTTTTTTATTGACAGTATCAATTGCTTTATCAACTTTTTCTGCCATTTCTTTTTGGTCCAATTCAAAGTTTAATTCTATTAAGTCATAAGTAGATGACATCCCTAAGTCAGGATCTTTTAATCTTAATCCTGCTATTCCGAGTAAATTCTCTTTAGTATCTTTTTTACAATGATCAAAAATTAATCCTACTGCATAAGGATTTGGGATTTGATAGCCTAATTGAGTCATACAATCTATAGGTGAATAGAAGAAACCAAAACCAGGATGAGTATGCCACCACCCAATAATGAAATCATCTTTATTGTCTTGAACAGATCTCTCAAAAATAGAAGTATCTATTTGAGCCATGTCAACATATTGTTGATTTTCATATTTAACACCGGCTCTATCACCAACAATCATTGGAATGGCATCTTTTATAATCACCTTGGAATTATTTTCAATAGATCCAATTAAAATACCATATACCTCTCGCCATTTTTCAGGTTTTAGATTGTGATTAGCATATCTTATAGCATAGCCTACAATCCTTTTGTATGCTTTTAATGTTAATAATACTGCAGAAGAGAAGGGTGTTTTCTTTTTTTTCTCCTTCATTATTCCCTACTTAATGACTATTAAAGCTATATTTTTAAAAACTTAATTTCTTATTCTATATAGAATCTAAACAAATTCTAGATATATAAATTATTTTAAGAAAATCTATGAAAGTAATTACAATAGGCCTTATTGGACTTCCAGGCTCTGGTAAAACAACCGCGATAGAAGCAATAAAAGATTTAGGGGTAGTAGTATCCATGGGTGATGTGATTCGTAATGAAGCTAAAAAAAGAAACATTAATCCTAATGGAGATAATCTGGGAAAGATTGCTAAAGAAATACGGGAAAAGGAGGGACCAGCTATAATTGCAGAAAGATGTGTCGATTTAATAAAACAGAAAAAAGAGGAAGTTATCATTGTAGATGGAGTCAGATCACTCTCAGAGGTTCGCGTATTTAGGAAGTATTGGGAATTCCCAATAATAGCTATTGTAGTAGATGAAGAGAAAAGATTTAAATGGCTTTTTGAAAGAGGACGCAGTGATGATCCAAAAGATATTGATGATTTAAAAGAGAGAGATAAACGGGAAATTCAATTTGGGCTTAAAAAAGTGATTGAAAAAGCAGATTATATCATCGAAAATTGTTCTTCAATAGAAGATTTAAAAAAAAAAACTAGAAAAATTGTTCTTGAAATAATCAAATCATCATAAAAATTTATTTATTTCAGATAATCAGCAATTGTTTTTGCCAATGATACTTTACTAACTTCGTTATCAATAGCATCAGTACCAACTATCTCATCAGCTCCCGCTTCTAGTATTTTAAACTTTGCCTGACCTAACAATAATGCGTGAGTTGCTACAGCAAATATTTTATTTGCTCCGCTTTTCTTTGCTAATTTTATCGCAGTTGCCATTGTCCCCCCGGTGGCAATGATATCATCTGCAATAACAACATCTTTATCTTTCAAACTCAGGGTACCAATCATATTAATTTCTCCAGTCTTCACATCCCGTTCTTTTTTAAAAAAATCAACGGGAATATTTTCACCGAAATGCTTGGCAAAAGCTTTTGATCTTTCTACAGCACCTTTATCTGGTGCTACTACAACAATATCTTTAGCTCCTTTAGAAATAATATAATCTGCTAACACTTTCATAGAGTCAATATTAATTGCTTTGCATGAACACTCCTCTAAAATCTCAATAGCATGAATATCGACGGTATAAAATTCATCAATTCCGAGTGCATTAATTATACGGAAAATTACATTAACAAATTGACTTTCTCCCGGCCTAAAGATCTTATCCTGACGAGCATAAGCAAGATAAGGGGCAACAACAATAATTCTTGCAGCACCCATACGTTTTACAGAGTCTATCATCATAAATAGCTCCATTAACCGGCTATTTTGGTTTCCATTAGAACTCGGACCAGTGGATTGTACTATTATAACCTCTTTGTCTGCAATTATAGTTTCATCCTCAATATTAATTCTCAAGTAATTCTCACCATCTGGGAATAATTTTACTTCTGTATTAATTGCCTTAACTCCTAATTCCTTAGCAATTGATAGGCCTAGCATTTGGGATGCCGGACCTACTATTAATATTTTATCTACTTGCATACCGAACTCCACCAATTAATATAAGGAAACATTAATATTTCATTTTTTACCTTCTTTACAACTTCTTCAAGAATTCGATTGAATAATTAAAAATTTCTTCTCGATGGCCTGAAAATGTGTGCCCTCCGGTACTAAATTCAATTGTATTTTCATCATCTAATCCAAGATGTTCTTTTATGTGATACAGGTTCTCAAAAGGTACTGTCTCATCATCTTGACAATGGGCGATCATTATCCTCTGATTATTTTGAGGTAATTTTTTTAGGAAAGATTTTGGACTGATTTTATTTATTATATCATCTCCTTCTCTCTCTTCAACGGCCCTATACCTCCCTTGAATCGTTCGATAATCGTATCGTGTACTAAGAGCAATTAATATTTTAGCCCTTTTATCTATAAATCCATGAGATAGAGTAATAGCACCACCCAAACTTCTACCAAATAGGGCAATTTTATTGTCCAAAAGTTTATTTGCTTGGCTATCAATAATCCAATCAAGCACAACATGGATATCTGAAAATATTTGAGGTACCATCTCAAACCACCTATCTCCAGTTTCAATTTGTGTTTCTCCATGACCTCGGTAATCATAAGATAGAACATAATACCCTACATTAGCAAACTTTTCACTAAAGTATTTTACAAGATAACTTTCTCTGTGATTCCTAAATCCTGCGAGATTTACAATCCATGGGGCTTTAAATGGTGTATTGGTGGAATAATAGATAGTACCTTTAAGGTTTATATTATCTGATTCTACAGGTATATCGACATTTTCAGTTATTATACGAGTCATTAGGAATTAAAATTATTTTTCTTGTTTATATTTTTCAATTGCACTTTTAAGGGTATTAATTGCTAGTTCTAAACAGTGTTGCTCATCTTTAGGTAACCTCATTAAAGCTTCATCTATATCCTTAGCAGTTAGCTTTTCAGCAAAATCAATGGATTGACCTTCAATTAAAATTGTTGTTTGACTTCCAGAAGCAATCATTACACCACATCCATCTGTTAAAAAATTAGCTTTAACGATTTTGT
Source organism: Promethearchaeota archaeon (assembly GCA_048941385.1). Taxonomy (GTDB): domain Archaea; phylum Asgardarchaeota; class Lokiarchaeia; order Sigyniarchaeales; family SOKP01; genus Loki-b32. The sequence goes on along the minus strand of JBHLNR010000017.1, from coordinate 30,029 downwards.
CATTCTCTACTTTTAAATATAATCCTAAAAAGTAACCTTTAGGACCGCCCCTCCGTTCTTCAAAAACGGTTATATTATCATTAGAAGGTTTTCCCCAATTTTGGGGATTATAACATAAATTTACTATCCTTTCATTATGATCTTTAATTTCCTTTTCGATTATCTTCTTTTGGAGGCTTTCTACAAATTTATCGAAGTTTTTAGACATTCCATTCAAAACGCTAATTAGACTTATTTTTACTTTAGTACATGTGATTCTAAACCTGCTAAATCATCTGAGGTTTTCTGATACTTTTTTACTATTTCTATAATTCTTTTATTTAATTGTTCATGTTCAACAAGACAAGATGACTTATCAAGTGTAGTAATGGTGTTTTCTGTAACCTTAATTAGCTCTGTTGCTATTATCCCGTTAAGATAAATTAAATCTGCTATCATATTCTTAATATATAACAAAATTGCAATTTGTTCAGACATAACTTAGAAAAAGTTGCGTGAAATAAAAAATTAAATTATAACTTATATTATAATTTCATCAAAAGTTCAAGACTAGATAAAATATCATAAAATTACAGTGATAAATTCTTGGATTTTAAAGATTTTCACAATGGACTGTTGTCGTTAGCATTAACATTGCTTATGTTTGCCCTTACATTAATGATAAGTTCGTTTGTTTTAAAACCTTATATAAATAGCAATATTGAAGAGAGAAATTGTCTTATTTTATTATCTTCTGGAAATATTATTTTTAGTATTTATTGTTTATGGGAGTTCTTAAAGCTAAAAAAAACATTTAAATTAGAAAATAAGAATATTATAAAATTTGGCAAAAGAATTGGTATAATTACAGTATTATATTTTCCACACTTGGTCTTTACGTTTATTCTATTGCTTGGAGATCTCCATAGCTTAGTATTAATAATAATCTTTTTGATATTTATAATTGAATGCATACTTACTGGACTTATATTTAAAGAAACATATGATTTAGTTTTTCTAGAAGAAACTCGTAGGGATATTGAAATAGAGGAAAATCGAATGAAATACTTTGAACAAATTTAAGAAGAAAAATTATTTCTTGGCTAATTTCTCTATAGCAGACTCGATCATCTTTAATTTAGTAGAAAATTTTTCCATGAGTTCCGCGAACTTCTCAATATCGATTTCATCATTTTCTTTTAACAACTTCAATTCATTTATAGTTCGAACAACTCCCGCTTTCTGATCGATTAACTTTTCTTTTTTACTATAGGGAATTTTCTCTTCTAACTTTTTCCTCTGATAATTCTTAAATCTTTTTATGTTTAAATCTTTAGGAACGAACTTAGTTAAATAAATGATATTTTTGGGAACAAATGGGGCCAAATTTTCTGGTATGATAATTATAGGTTCTGGATCTTGTATTTTTTTAATATTCTCATAATCTAATGGTTCAACGTCGTTTTGGTTAAGATTATCATTCACAATGGATAAGTTAAGTTCAACATTCTCTTTTTCTTCTATTGAAAGAGAAAGACCTCTTAACATTTCCTCCCATATATCTTTTGCTTTTATATAATACCATAATGATTTTTGTTTTAATTTTCTAACTTTTTCCTTATTGATATTTGTAATTGACGATTCAAAAGAGGCTTGGGCTTTGAGGTGGCAAGCTTTTCCCATATCATAATGGAATTGAGCTCTTATTTGCTGTTTCTTCTTTTCTTCATGTTGTTTCAAATAAAATATTCTTTTTGATAACAGGCTAAGCCCTGCATATAATTTAGAGGCAAAATATATATTATTGTTAGTTTCTTCTCGTAATGCTGCAATGCTTTGAGCAAGAATCCTTGATTCTTCTGAATTTAATTCCAAATTTTCAGCATTAAGGGTACTACCTAATTTTTGCTGGTTTACTACAGCAGCACTAAAATATGCTGCAGTTTTAAACATTTTGCTGCACTCTGTCATTGAAATTATTGCGTTTTCCCATTCTCCCTCCTCTTCATAATTTTCAGAAAGTTGTGAATACGCTCTTGCCATAACCCAGAGAACACGAGCGCATTCAAACATTAAATCTTGAATTTCTATATCCTCATTAGTTAAAGGATCTTGGAAACTATTAGTAATATCTAATTCTTTTAAAATTTCTTTATGATTTTGAGTCGAATAATTTCTATTCAAGGCTTTTGTATATTCTAAAATTAGATTTAAATCGTCAAGATTGAAATATTCATCATCTTTTTCTATAGCATCTTCAATTTTTTTAATCTTGAAGTGAAGATACCTTATCCTTCTCATGGCTTCTTCATCAAAATACATCAGAACCAGCTTTTTTTATTAGAGTTAAGTTAAATAACTATATTCAAAGTTGCCTTTAAAACCTTTTGAATAACTCAGTAAGTCACTCCAAATTCACTCATGTGTTAGAAAAACCTCTCTACCTACAGAGAATAAATGATTAGTTTATTTTATAAAATATTTATATTCATAATGACTAAGGAACTTATACTGAAATGTCCTTAAACTAATAATGAAAGTGGTATCATCGAATCCCATGATAGGAAGAAGAGTTTTTATTTTTGAATTTGTTTCAGGTGGAGGATTTAATAAAGATGATATTCCAGTTTCACTTTTTTGTGAAGGTTTCGGGATGTTATTCTCCATTATTAAAGATTTTAAATCTTTAAACTTTGAAATTTACACTTTATTAGATTATAGAATTCAGCGATTATCAGCAAACTTAATAGTTAATAAGAGTGTCATTATTAAAAAAGACGATGATTTTTTAAACCAGTTTGAAAACTGTGTTAAAAACACAGATTATAGTTTTATCATTGCTCCAGAATCCGATAATATTCTTTTTAATTTATCCAAAATTGTAAAGAAGCATCATAAAATTTTATTAAGTACTAACATAGAAGGGATTAAAATCGGATCATCTAAGATGAAAACTCATAGTTTTTTTCAGAAGAATAAATTATTAACACCTAAAACGTATCTAATACCTTTTAAACAAAGAAAATTAGATCTTGAATTTATTGTTCAAAAATTCGATGATTTGAAAAAACCAATCATAATTAAACCTGAAGATGGTGTTGGCGCGGAATCTATTTATCTATTTGAAACATCCAAACAAATTAAAAATTTTTTCCATAGATTTCATTCAAAAATTGAAATAAATAGAAACTATATTCTTCAAGAATATATTAGTGGAAAAGATCTAAGCATCTCATTAATAAATAAGGCAGGATCTTTGAATAGAAAATCCAAAAATCCTCTCCTTTTAAGTATTAATTCACAGTATGTAAACATTAAGAATTCAAATTATAATTCTGAATACTTCGGTGGATATACTCCTGTAAAAGAATATCAACGAAATTTCGTTGAATTAACCAAGATTTTAAAAAATGTTGATTTTTCATCATTTTCCGGATATTTTGGAATTGATTTGATAAAAAGTGAGGATTTGAACTTCTATTTTATTGAAATTAATCCTCGGCTTACGACCTCGTATATAGGAATTAGAAATATACTAAGGCAAAATCCTGCAAAGTTGATTTTAGATTCAAAATTGAACTTGTTAAAACCAGAAGATATAAGAATCCAATATTTTTCAATATTTACAAAGATTGAATTCTCTTATTTAAAATCTAAACATAATAATCGATCTAAAGAGGAATTGATGAATAAATTAATTGAATTAATTCCCGAATTTGTAACTCCTCCCATTTCATTGAATGGGTCTAACCAATTCACATGCTTTATTGCAACTAAAACAGAAGATATAAACTCTTCAAAAAAAAGGATACAAGAAATAAAACATTTATTACAAAGTTTAAATTTTCGAATTGTTAAATAAAAGTTAACATTATCAATGTAAAAGGGAGCATGTGTAATAATAAAGCAATGATAAAGCTATTCTCAAATTTTAATCCTTTCTTCACATTCAAACTATATGACAGTAACCACAACGACCATACTTGGAACACAATCATTAAAATGTTATCTGTAAAATTGAATATATTAATAGAAATGAGTGTTGTATATTCAAAAATAAAGTGTATTATGAGATAAATAACCATAGGAAATTGTATTAACGCAAAGGATATGAAAAAGTCAAGCACATTCTTATCTCTCTTATATAAAATCCGAATTATAGCTTCCACTATAATAAAAAATGCAAAGAAATTTAAGACAAAACTTAGATTAATTAGTACTTGATATAGTAAAATTAGATTTTCATGATTAGCGTCAATATAAAATAATAAGAAAGAGCTAAATCCATTTAAATTACAAAATACTGTACCTAGGGTAATTAGGGAAATAGAAATTAATATCGTGTAGATCCTATCTTCTTTATTAAATTCTATAAATCTTTTTGTGGATAAAACCATTAATTTTTTTAAACTTGAAACCCCAAAACCTTTTTGCGGAGTTCTTATCGTTTCAATATTGTTTTTTAAAGAATTATAAGCATAAATTCCTAATTCTTTCAAATAATACTTTTTATCTTCTTTTTGCTCAATTAACTCAGATAAAGTTTCTAAATGGTGATATATGGTCCCTGTACTTACCTTCAACTCTTTTTTAAGATGAGTAAAGGAAGTATAAGTATTATCACCGATAATTGTAATTATTCTTCTTCTTAATTCATGCCCCAAAGCATAATAAAAACTTGACTCTCTATCTAATTCGGTGTCATTTCCTGAATTTTCATTATTTTTTTCACTGATAGCTAATTAACCTCCTCCTGTATTTTCGACTGTTGTTAAAATATTGACTATATTAAGGAGAATTAAAAGAAATCCAATTACCCCTAAATAAAGTCCTACACCAGCATTAGAGACATATTCAATCTCTTGCGCAATATGGTCAATAAAAAAGATAATTTGAAATCCTAATCCCATAAAAGATAAAATTATTGATTTATTTTTATATTCCGCTTTGTATATTACTAAAATATTTGCTATTAAACAAACAGTTCCACTTATTAATGGAAATAGATATAAAAATGAATTTTCAATTTCATAATCAGTAAATAGAACATATAATTCAATTAAATTATAACCTGGAGAAAACCAGGTGAAAAATTCAGATAATATCAAGAGAATAGGACCACTCAAGCTAAGAAATAAGATAATAATTATCTTTTTAAGCTTCATTAGTAACCATTTTTATCTTTTCTATAATAATGATATATTCAAAATTAAAAAACTATAAAAATTCAAAAAGAATAATATTAAAATAAATTCTGAAAATATTAATTTTTCTTGGAAATCTCATATAAAATCAAAATATTAACTTAAACCAAATGTGCTCACAAACTAAAGCAGATATTGAAACAGTTTCACCTCCACTTTTCAACTATCTGAAGCAAGAAATCCCTCTTGAGGATTTAAAAGATTATGCTTCACCTAAGCGAATCCAGTCAATTGATTTTGTCAAAGGTTTTGCAATTCTTTTTATAATGCTTGCCCACACTTCGGCAGGTTGGTTAGATCCTGAATCCCGGTACTTATATGGGCTTCTCTTTACACTACTTGATATACTGGGGCCATCTTTATTTGTCTTCCTTTCTGCGCTAAGTGTAATATTTAGTATTAAAAGAAAGGAAGGAGTCTTACCTCAAAAAATAATCAGAAATCGAATTTTTACGCGCGGAACTGTGATGATTGTCATTGGGATGCTCACAAATATTGCTGTTCTTGAAGGAGAACAGGTTAAAATTGCTATATGGGGATGGAACATTATCACTTTTCTTGGATTTTCTCAAATATTTTCATTCTACATTTTAAAATTAAGTAAGAGAAATAGAATAATTATAGGATTAGTAATCATTCTTCTATCCCCTACGATTAGAGCTTTCCTCTTTGAGGGGAAAGAGTCTGGAAATATTATTCTAACCATCTTTCACTATTTTATAACATCTCCTACACCTCATTTGACCTTTTTCCCTTACATTTCCTATATTTTTATCTCAACTATTTTTGGGGAATATATTTATGAGGCTATGAATAAGGGAACTAAAGATGCCTACATAGGATTGTTCCGTATTTTCTTGGTCTGGGGGATATTTTTTGTGGTAATAGGGATTTTTTTCTATTTTCCAAAAGGACTTAGTTTAACTGACTGGGAACCTGGTTGGGCACTACAAACTCCTGAAACTATGGTAGGCGGATTATTGGAATATCCACATCTTAGATTATTAGATAGTGCTAATAGTCAGGACTACTTTGTAATCCCTGGGATCCCCCTTTTCTTAATAAGGTGTACCTCTGCTAATATGTTTTATAACCAAGGTTGTGCATTGATTATTATTGCTGTTTTCTTTTATTATATTGATATTAAAAAGAACTCGAATGATTTCATCAATATATTAATCTATTATGGAAAAGTATCATTAAGCTTATTCCTGCTTCATTTTTTATTTATTCCTTTATTTTTCAGTCAGTTTAGCATTGCTTTTTTCCTTTTAGTAGGAATAACATACATAGGAGTTATGGGGTTACTAATGTATATTTGGAATGAATACGGTCGTGGAGTAGGTTCTCCTGAGTGGTTAATGGTACAGATGGGGAGAATTGGTCAAAAATCTGGAGAAGCAGTGGTAAAAACAACAAAAAAAGTATACAACAAGATCAAAAAGGAACGTGTAAAGAAAATGGAAGACTTCATGAAAAAACTGTCTAAAGACGAAGAAAAATAACTTATAATAAATTTGCTCAATATTTTTTAAGATTCATTAATTAATTTTTATCTAATTATTAAAGTTAAAATCGTTTATGAATAGAACTCAAATCTTTTTTTTATTTGCAATTGGAATAAATGCCATCTATTTAATTGTAACATTTGTTTTCTTCTACTTCTTAGATAGTAATATTATGAGTATTGATAATAATGATTACATCTCTTTCTATAATGCTGGTTTAATAGTGTTAGAAGATTTACCTAATTTATATGATCCTTCACTATATTTATTTCCATTTAGATATTCTCCTCTTTCTGCTTACTTCTTTACTCCATTTTCATTATTAGGACTAAAATTCGGTTATATCACCTTTCAAATTTTCAACTATTTCTTGAATTTTTTAAACATCTTTTTGATTTTTAGAATAATTCAGGTTTATCAAGACTTAAATCCAGAGTTATCTGTAGCCTATAAATTGAATAACATAAAAGACGTTTTCAATCATCCTGAAAATGAGCCAATACTTCATCATGGTGCCGTATTATTAATAATGGCACCGCAATTTTTGAACTTTTTCTTAGGACAGGTAAATATATTAGTAATCTCTTTCATTCTTGCCTCAGTCTTTTATTTTTTAAAGGGTGGGACCAAAAATGATTTACTGGGAGGATTATTGCTGGGTTGTGGTATTTTATTTAAACCTACTTTAATTATTCTTATATTATTTATAATTCCTTTGACCTATGACCGAAAGAGTAAGAAATGGTCTTTCGGATTAAAACAAACAATATTAAGGTTGAGTGGTACAGTTGTTTTAACACTACTTTCCGGAATTTATTTTCTCCTTTATCCTGAGATGTTAACTGATTTTATTGAAGTAAATCTTATTGGGAGATATACTTATGATTTAGGCGGTGAATTAGCGATTAATCCTTCTTTCAGTTTAACAAGAATTCTATTAGTCGTTCTCGATTTGTTTGGTCTGAATGTCAGTGGTTTTATTGTTTTCGTTACATTATTACTTCTATTTATACTCCCTTTGTATTACTTCTTTGTTTCTTCATTAAACCCTTCGATTAAATTGATTTATGGTTATTTTGCAGGAATAGTTCTTACTTTATTGGTATATTTCGATACCTGGCCTCATCATCTTTTAGTGCTAGCACCTTTCTTTATTCTTTTCCTCATTTTTAATAAAGATTTTGAGAATCTTAAGTTTATTAAATATATCTATTACTTACTTGCCACAGTTATATTAGCTTTCTGGATTATATTTTATTTAACGTATCAAATATTCCCACTGAATATAGGGGGATTAGTGTTGCTAATTCTCTTATATTATAATGTATTTCTTTATTTCAAAACTAGACTCACTCAATATTACTAAGACTACAAACATTCTAACAATCTCCTTTCATTATATAGAAAACTAGTTGAAATATTAATGTTTATTATGATTTATGTCCTAAATAAAAATATATAAATATTTAATTACGAGATTAAATTTCTTTTTTTAATTTCAAAGTAGATAAATTAAACTCTTGGAAGAATTGATATGTCTAATCCCGACCAAATTATAAAGGATTCAGAAGTTATCGAAATTCATGATATGGAGTATAATGACAGTTCATCAACAAGAAGAATTGATTCTATAGATTTTGTAAAAGGACTAGCAATGGCATTTATTGTTTTAGCCCATGCCGCATTAGCTTGGTTTGATGATGATTGGCGTTATATTTATGGACTTGTTTTTTCTTTCCTAGATATTTTAGGTCCCTCTTTATTTGTATTCCTTTCAGCACTTAGTGTAATTTTCAGTATTAAGCGAAAGAAAAAGACAGTATCAGATAAATTGATACGGAATCGAATTATTACTAGAGGGATCGTAATAATCATTATTGGTATTCTTTTTAATCCAATGTCATTATATACTTCAGGAGTAAGTGTTGGATTTCCTTTAAATTTATGGGGTTGGAATTTTCTTGTATTTATCGGTTTCTCACAGATTTTCTCCTATTACGTCTTAAAAATTAAAAAGATACCAAGATTGATAATTGGTGTAATTATAATTGTAATATCACCTTTTATTAGAGATTTTCTTTTTATTAATAAGGATCTTAATCCTGGAATCTGGGTTTTGCATTTTCTCATAACCTCTCCACTCCCTCAAGTCCCATTCCTCCCTTGGGCTGCTGTTTGTTTTATTTCTACAATTTTTGGTGAATATTTATATAACGCGATGGTCAAAGGTACAAAGGAATCATACTTTTACTTATTTCGGATATTCTTATACAGTGGGATTGTACTTGTAATAACAGGACTTATACTCGGATGGGGCAGACATACACCTGCTACATTAGAAGTATCAGAATACCTCCACTTGGATTTACTTAGAATTGCAAATCAACAAGATTATTATCATTTTGATGGTATGCCAGATTTCATGATTAGAAGCACTATGGCAAATATGTTTTATAACCTTGGTGCGGCTTTACTTATTATAGCTGTGTGTTTTTACTTTATTGATATTAAAAGAGAAGATAATGATGTAATTAAGATGGTAATCTTCTATGGGAAAACTAGTTTATCATTATTCTTAATTCAGTATATGTTTCTCCCTCTATACATTGGCCAATTTTCAATAGTTTTTTACCCTATTGTATGGGTTGCATATTGTGGATTTTTGGGGCTTTTAATGTATGTATGGTACAAGTTTTTCGATGGAGTAGGTAGTCCTGAATGGCTAATGACTAAACTTGGAACAATGGGACAAAAATCTAAATAAATTATTTCTAAAATCTCACTTTATTATTCATAATGTAGATGCATTAATATCTTTGAAAAATAATATGAAATATTAATAAGTCAATTTTTTATTAGTATAATTCATTATTTTCATATTGAAATAAATAAATTTAAATTACAAAATAAAACAAAATAAACATTACATTAATTTTTGATAAGGAGCTTAAAAATGTCGGGGAAAGAACAATACAAGTTTAAGATAACCCTTTTTGGACCAGGTGGGGTGGGGAAAACTTCTTTATTGTTAAGATATATTAAGGATTATTTTAGTGATGACCTTAAAAAGACGATTGGGAGTAATTTCCTGATTAAAGATGTTGAACTCGATGGGAAATCTGTCCGCTTGCTTTTATGGGATAGCTTAATCTAAGCATCTTAGATTGCCTCAAAATTGGCGGACAACCTCAGTTTCATAAACTCCGAACAATTTATTTTAAAGGAAGTAATGGAGCCCTTGGTGTTTTTGATTTATCATCAAGCCAGACTCTATTAAAAATACCAGGATGGATTAGTTCTATTAAGAAAACGGTTAAAAAAACTATCCCTATGATACTTTTGGGAAATAAAGTTGATTTAGAGCGAGAAATTGAAAAAGAGGAGGCTTTGGACACAGCAAAAAGATTAAGCTGTGAATACTTAGAAACATCTGCTAAAACAGGTGAAAATGTAGAACAAGCATTTGAAAAAATCGCAAGAGCCTGTTTGCAAGATGTAGGGGAATTATAAAATCCCTAATATTATAAAATTTTTAATTTTTCTAGTTCTTTAACGAGATCTTCTTTATTTGTAAATTTTATTCCAATTATTCCTAGTTCTCTTGCTGCGCGGATATTATTTATTCCGTCATCAATAAATACAATTTCCTCTGGTTTACATCCCGCCTTTTCAATGGTAAATTCAAAGATTTTTTTATCCGGTTTTGTCATGTGTACTTCATGAGATAAGATTAATTCATCAAAGTAATCGAGGAAATCCCATTTTTTACTTTTGAGAAAATCCCAATGGCTAGAGTTTACATTTGATAGACAAAGTAACTTAACTCTATTGTATTGTTTTATCTCTTTAATTACTTCTACAATATCAGGATTACAGCTAGAAATTATACTATTGAATGCATCAAAAAATCCTTGTTGTTCTACTTCACAAACCTGAAGTAAGTCGCATGCTAAGTGGTAAAATTCCTCATCACTCATCAAACCTTGATGGTAAATATCAGATTGACGGAAAAATTCTAATAATATTGGTGTTTGAGGTTTATTTAGTGGGGACTGGGTAATGATGCTATTATAAAAATTAGAAAAGTCTAATTCAACAATAACCCCACCTAGATCAAAGATTACTGCTTTAACTGCCATTTTTTTTTAAAAATTTATTTGATTTTTATTATTTTCGAAAGAAAATTCTCGTAGAAAATCTTCTAAAGGGCTTAGGTAATTTATATCTGGGAAAATTCCTTGTATCTTCTTCGAGCATTTCAAATAGCTCATTTATTTTTACGTTATTAATTTGTTTAGAAGTCTGTTTTTTTGAATCATAAGGTTCACCGATTAATCTCTTTCTTATCGAAATTGTTTGATTTTCTTGTTCTTTTTTACCAAGAATTACACTATACGGTATCCAATCAATTTCAGATTGTCGTATCTTTTTACCAACGGTTTCTTCTCGATTATCGAAATCTGCTCTAAATTCCTCTCCATTGATAATTTCCAAAATAGATTCAGCATATTCATTTTGATCATCGGATACAGTAATAATACGTACTTGGATAGGAGCTAACCATGTTTTAAATCCCGGAACTAATTCGTTTTTATTCCGAATAGCTGATTCAATCAAACCCCACAAAACTCTCTCTATAGCTCCTGTTGGAGAGTTATGAAGAATTATTGGATGTTTTATCTGACCATCTGTATCTGTAAAAGAAATATTGTATTTTTGCCTTTCTACACCATCGGTATCTCTCATAAATTCCAATGAACTCTCTACATCTATCTGATTGGTAGCCAATGTAGCACTTTTACCTTGAGCTGAAACTACATTTCTTTCAAACTTCAAAATATAATAGTAATATCTATCATCCCATAACTCTAATAAAGTAGGATGCTTTTCTGATTTTATTAAATCAATGATCCAATCTTTATTTTCTTTATAAAAATCTTGTGTTGTTCTAAAAATAACAAAGCTTCTTATCCCTAAATCGTTTTCAAGATTCTTGATTAATTCATATTGTTTTTTAAACTCAACAATAGAAGATTCCAAATCTTTACACATTGTATGCATATCTGGCATTATAAATCCACGAAGTCTTCTTAACCCTGATAATTCTCCTTCTTGTTCTCGTCTAAAAGCATACTGTTCATACTCATATGCTCTTAATGGAAAATAATGTGGTTTTAAATTCATCTGAGAAAATAAATCGAAAAGAAGAAAATCACTCGCATATCTTAAAAGGTATCTATCTTTTCCAGATTCGACCCAATAACTTCTTGCGGGAAATCGAGCAGTTTGTGCTGTTAGTTTCTTATTTTTTACAGTGTACATAACGGGAGTATCTACTAATATTGCTCCATAGTCTATTAATCTGTCTTCTATATAATTTTTTATTAAATTTTTCATGATGACTCCTTTAGTATACCATCTAAAATTACCCGCATCAGTATTTGGATCAAAATCCACTAATTCTAACTCTTTCATAACTTTTATGTGAGCAGGTTCAATTGCTTTATCAACGATTCTGGAACCTAATTCAGAATTCAAGAATGCAATATATTTCTCATCTTCAATTTCTTTTGGTGGTATTAATTTGGCATCTTCATCAAAATTAAGATTTATTTCCTTCCCTGAAGTTTCAATTATTTTAAACACTGAATTTTTGAGTTCCTCTTCGGGTTTAATTGCTAATTTAACATCTCGATACATTTCAGCTAACTCATGACCTAGACAATTAATTCTAAAGGATTTATACCAGCCAAAAGGAGAAAATTTTGCTTCAATTCCCTTTTCCCCTAAATTTTTAGCGATTTTAGGACAAACTTCCATAGCATTTGCTTCATTACTAAGGAACTTGCTTAAATGAGCCCATGGATAGACTAAAACCTTATCTACACGATAGCTATCTCTATCTAAAATAAGTTCTATTAGCTTTCTCTGTTTTCCTTTAACCTCTCCTCTTTCGATCTGCCTGTTTAAATTTCTAATTTCTTCATTTTTTTGTCTCACTTGCTCTGGAAATCCTGTAATCTGTAATATTGCAGATTCAATCTCTTCAGCGCCTTGTTTTGCTATTAAGTCTGTGTCATATGTATCTTGGTCTTCAACTGATACATAACAAACTAGGATTAAGCCTTCCATCTTTATTATATCTTCTGCAAACTCTTGGGGATTGCTAGTTGCTTCTTTATTTTTAGTGACTTCAACATCCTTTGAATGGATTAATAAGATTTTCATGATAGATCATTTCAGTTGATTGTTAACTAACACTTTATAATAAATTCTAAATACTTTTCTTCCTTTTGATATTTAATTATATACTGAATTCAAATTAATTTTTACTAGAATTTATCTCTATAATTATGAACCTTAAAAAAGCGTTTAGTGAAGTTTCGAATTTATTAGACATATTATATAGTGATAGAGAAAAAATTCTGCATCTATCTCGTGATATTGTGCGAGATTGTAGTGTTGGGATAAAAAACATTCATCGGCATGAAATTACTGAATTTCACGAAAAAGTGAATATCATAAAAGTTAATCATGGGAATTTAATAAAACTCGTCAATAAGAATCCCGGTGTTTTTTCAAAATATCTAAAAACTCCAGAACAAGAATTTACTGAACTATTGGCTTTTCATGCCATTATAAATAATAAAGACATTCCCACCCCCTCAGAAATGAATATAGATCCTCTGAATTTTGCATTAGGTTTAGCAGATGTTATAGGAGAGTTAAGAAGATATGCTTTAGACAACATAAGAAATGATAATACTGAAGGTTTGAATTATATCCTAGAAATCATGGATGAGATCTATACATCTCTCTTTTCTATAGACTATCCCATTGGAGTTACCCAAGATTTAAGACGTAAAGTCGATGTAGCAAGAAGCATTATCGAAAAAACTAGGGGAGATGTATCACTAGCGATTCAAATGAATGATTTAAAAAGATGTTTTGAAAATGAATGAAACAAGGAAAAAGATACTTATTGCAGGGACTTTTGATCTTATCCATGCTGGACATATATATCTCATAAATGAAGCAGCAAAATTAGGGGATGTTTATGTTATAGTAGCAACTGATAGAAATCGTGAATTATTTTCCGGTGAACGCCCAATTATTCCCCAAGAACAAAGATTAGAAGTCATTCGAAACATCAAAAACGTGAAAGAAGCAAGATTAGGAAGAAATGATAACGATACTCTTAAAACTGTAGAAGAAATACAACCAAATATAATTCTATTAGGACCAGATCAAAAATATAGTATAAAAATATTGAAAAAAGGACTTGAAGAAAAAGGACTTGATAAGATTGAAGTTAGAAGGCTAGAGAAATACGATGATCGATATAAACTACATAGTTCTAGCTTGATAAAGCAAAAAATCATAAAAAGATATAAGAAAAATCATAAAAATGGAAGATAAGGAAGATATACCTCCAGATAATTATGCAAATTGGTTTGCGCTCTTTCATCTATGTCAAAATATAGGTAGTCAAAAAGCCATCCATATAAGTAGTGTTGAATTCGGTAAGATTCTTAACTTATCCCAACAAACCGCTTCCAGGAGATTAAATCAATTAGAAGAAATTGGATGGATTGAACGAAAAATAGCTGGAAAGGATCAAACAATCAGAATTACCAAAAAAGGAGCTGATGTAATGCTTACAATGTTTAAGGACTTAAAACAAATCCTTGAAGAAATCTTAATTGTTGGTGAAGTTACTGAGGGCATGGGTGAAGGTGGTTATTATATTAGAATTCAAGAATATTATGAACAATTTACAAAGAAATTAGGTTTTAAACCTTGGTATGGAACACTCAATCTACAATTCAATGATCTGAATAAAGAACTTTTGGAAGAAAACATAAAATATCAAATACCCATTAGAATTGATGGTTTTGAAAAAGAAAATGAGGACCATGGAAAGCGTACTTATGGATCAGTGGATTGTTATAATTGCTTAATCTCTCGTTTAGATAATCAGGATCAAAAAATAGATGCGGCTATCTTGAGGATCAAAAGAACTCATCACAAGAAAAATATTGTTGAGGTTATCGCAGAACCTTACTTAAGAGATTTGTTAAATTTAAATGATGGTGATCGAGTCAGAATAGAATTTATTAAAAAAAATTAGAATACTATATCAAATAAGTTTTTCTTCCTCACTCTTTTTAATTTGTTTATGGATGTTTACTATTCTAAATATTAAGGTAACTATAACTAGACACATGAAAATAAATATGAATTCATTCATGAAACCGTAAAAAAAAGAGATAATCATCGTAATAAATAGATAAAAAAGTCTCTCAGATCTTGCCATCAGCCCAATATCGTAATCTCCTTTGAACATGACTTCTGCTCTCGCCCTAGCATAACTTATCATTATTGATGCTACAAATGATATAAAGACTATTAATTTCACATCAATACCTATCAATAATACTTTTTTTTCGCTATAAATGAGGAGTCCAAAGAATATAAAAAACTCTGAAAATCTATCCATGAAAGAGTCAAAAAATCCCCCAAATTTTGTGGATTTATTTGTTATTCGAGCAATAGCTCCATCGCAACCATCCATAATCCCTGTAGCAAACACAAATAGAGAAAAATAAAAGAGGTTTTGAAAAAAAACTAGTGAAACGAAACAAAGAAGTGAAAAACAAAACATTATGATAGTTGCTAAGTTTGGACTAACACCTAATTTGATTAAACCTTTAGCAATCAAATTGACCAATGGTCTAAATATATATCTTACTCGTAATTTGGAAGGCATGTTTTTTATTGCTTTATAAGATAAATTAAAATATATTTCACCTTATAAAATAACATAGTTTTTTTATTTTGATTATTTTAACTATATAACTATTCACCGATATAATAAAGAGAGTGGAGAAGTTTGAAATTACGCTTGATTTTGAAAACCAAAACTAAAAAAAACAAAGAATTATGTATTAAATTCCCTATTGGACCAAGTAAGCATATTGGTTTTATTAATTTCATAAATTTAGCCCTAAATCAAGATATACCCATAGAATTATCATTTGAAAAAATTTCAAAAACAGGTGAACGAGAAGAAAGCAAAATTTGTGGACAATTTAAACTGCAAGGTAAAGCTGATTCAAAAATTTATGAACTAGAAGAAGAAATTCAAGATGCAGAGCGTAAAAGAAAGAAACTCCAACAAAAAAGAAAACAAAAATAATAATTTTTTGATGCTTCTTTCTAATTTTGTTCATTTTGATTACAATAATTTTCATCATTAAAGTTAATTTACTATGAAAACAAGAGTATCAGTAAAGATTCCTGGAAGAATTTGTCTTATGGGAGATAAGGTTGACTTATTAGGGAAACCAGTTATCGGAATGGCAATTAATTTAATGATGACAGTAACCTATGAAGAAAGGAAAAATAATAACATTGAATTCTACAGTCACAATACAAAAGAGAGAATTGAATTCAGAATTGGTGAGTCTCCCCCAAAAAATATCGATTTGTCTTATTGGAGTGTTTTATATGAGAGATTAAAACACCATCTTAAAAAAGGTTTTTATATTGATGTAAATTCAGAAATTCCTATAGGCGCAGGCTTATCCACTTCAGCAGCTCTGTCAATTGGCTTCATAAAGGTGCTAGACCAAGCATACAAATTGAATCTCACACCAGATGATATTGCTGAACTTGCTTATATAGGGGAGAATCATGATTTGGGAATAATGTGTGGTAGATTAGATCAATATACCATTGCTCATGGTGGAATTGTTTTTATTCATACTGGTGAAGATCCACATGTTGAGCGTTTGGATGTGCATAAAATGCCTGTTGTCGTTGGAGATTCTATGGAAGAAAGAAAAGCGTCTTCAATTTTAAATAGGGTGAAAGATCAAATTAAAGAGAGAGATCCACTAACATTAAAAGCTTTTGCAATAATTGAAAATTGCGTGTATCAAGCAAGAGATGCTATAGCGGTAGAAGACTATGCAAAACTTGGAGAATTAATGGATTTACAGCAGAAGCAGGAGACAATTTTGAAAGCTGACACACCCAAAATACTTCAATTATGTTCTGCAGCAAAAAACGCAGGAGCGTTAGGAGCAAAGCAAATGGGTGCCGGAGGAGGTGGCTGTATGGTTGCTATAGCCCCTGGAAAACAGAAACAAGTTGCTCAAGCAATCAATGACATAGGAGGTAAGGCTTGGATTTTTGACATTTTTAGATATTAGTTTGTATTTTCCTATATTGGAACTCCCAAGACTTTCGAACATATAAAGCATCATTAATAGTATCATAAACTACAGATCTTTCACTTAATCCCCCCGTGTCCTCTGCTTCAATTTCTATTCCTAACGATTTTAGTTCTTTCTTCACAGCATCTAAGTTTTCTTGATAAGTCATATCATAATCTAAGAATAATTTAGCACCACCAACTATTAAAGCTCTGATGTTTAAGTCGTTCGCACCATTATATATTAAATTATTGAATAGATCCTTTGCGGATGTGTCGGCAAATGTATGAGGGAATAATAAATGATAGCCTTGTTTTGATGCTGATGAATCAGGAAGTGATATATGTGACATTCCAAAGATATTATTTATAGGATCCTTTAATATGAGACATATTCCTGCACCTAATCCATGAATAGCAAATTTCGTACCATCAATGTCTCTATCAAACGAATTAATTAATCCATAATATCCAGTTGGGATAATATACTCTTTTTTATCATTCACTTTTTCAACTCGATCGTATCTCTTTTCATCAAATGGGGAGATAATATCCGTTTCTTCTTCTCTTAATTCAATTTCTTTCGATTTAATATTTATCTGGATATCTCTTTGAATTATTTGCCTAGAATAGTTCCCAATCTTATTTAAGCGATCCTGCAACTGTCTCTCTTTTTGTTCTATCACTTGTTCTCGCTTTTCTAATCGTTTTTTGAATTGTTCTAAAGATTCTATCTTATTATCAACTTCTTGTTCCCTTTCTTTAATATTTTTAACCAATGTTTGTATCTTTTTTCGTTGTTTTTCAAGTTTTTCTCTCTCTTTTTGTATATACACATATTTCTGTTCAAGAGTAACTTCTTGCCTCTTCAGAACAACTTCTCTTGAATTTAATTCTTCTTCTTTCTTTTTTAATTTGGTTTCAAGTCTTTCAATTTTAGAGGGAATTATTTTATCAAAAGGTTTTGGATTGAAAGAAGTGCTTGGTTTCTTTTTGTTTTCGGGAACAAAACTATTATATGTGTTATTCACAACAATATCTGTAATTCTTAATTCAGCTGGTTCCGTATTTTTAATTTTTAGCCCATTTGGGGTTCTAGCAGCTAACGCAACTGGATTCTCTGTCTGCTTTTTCGTATTTAAGTTTACCCTTTTGCTGTCCGTTAATGTATTTGGAATTCCTTTGTTGTTTGAATTATTAATTTCTATTTCATTAACGATTGTATTCTCTCTTCTTAATCTCCTCTTTTCCCCTAATTCAGAGGTATTTAATTCTTTATTCCTAATCCTACTTTCATCATTATCGATATTCTTCCTTTTCTCTCTAACTTTTGTACTTTGGAAAGAGCTATAAATTTTTTGTTTGAATTTTTCATCCTGAGATGATAAGTTTTTAATGTAGAATCGATCCCTAATATTTATTGTTTCAAAACATGTGTTTTGGGGCAAAAAACTTTCAGATCCTCCTAATACTAATAGACCTCCATTATGTAATCGTGATTCTAACACTCTCATTAATTTTTCTCGAGCATACTTATTAATGTAAATAATGAAATTTCGACAAAAAATTACATCGTATTTCTCATTACTTTGATGCCCTTTAATTATATCCTCTTGAAGAAAAATTACTTTATCTCTAATCTTTTTATCCAAAATATATTTTGGACCAAAATTGGTATCCTGTTTTGAAAAGTAGGCATCAATTAACATATTAGGTGTCTCATGTATAGCATATTCACCATAAATCCCTTTTTTTGCTATTTCCAAAGCATTTTTGTCAATATCAGAAGCCACTATTTTAAAATCAGGAAAGTTATTAGTAGTATTTTTAAATTGATCTAACATCATCGCAATTGTATAAGGCTCATCCCCCGTGGCACATGGTGCTGACCATATCTTAATAGGTCTTTTTAAATCTTTTACGTAAATTCTTAAGAACTTCTCAAAGCTCTCGAAAACATTAAAATTTCTAAAAAAGTAAGTATAATTAATGGTAAATTTGTCTAAAAATAAATCAATTTCATCTGGATTCGAGTGAATATAATTTATATATTGCTGATATTGTTCTATGTTTAAGTGCTTCATTCTATAATAGATTCTTTTTTCCAAAAAGCTTTTTTGATAATGATTAAATTCCATTCCTGTAATTTTTTTTAACTCACTAATTAAGAATTCAATTGAATCAGGATTAAGAGCTGGGAGCACTATTTTGTACACCAAACCGCCAGATAGTTAAAATTTTTTCTATTGTATTATAAATTAATGCATAATAAAATTTTGGGAAGAAAAATTTGTTATCGTCAATGTAACATAATATAATTAAAACTCCAAATGCATTTTTGGAAAAAACCATAACATTTTCATGTAAAGGAGATAAATCCCATTTTGATAAGGTTTTTACATATATTATATACTCTATTATGCTCTACATTAAGTTCTTTAGTGATTTGATTTATTGTTTTTTTTCCATCAATATTTTCATATATCTTACACGATACTTCTCCTGTTAAATAATGTTTAGGGTTAATCTTCTTAGCAGTTGTGAATATCGGGATAAAATTATAGTAATCAGGGTTTGGATCAACAGTTTCTAAGTCACTTTCTAATTTTACTTTTACATCCATATTCTCTTCAAAGCTTCTTAACCAACTCACAACGTTATCGTCATGTTTAGCTTGTGTTAACTTTTCTTCTTTCTCGATGAATTCTTCTACTACGCTTTCAAATTCCTTAAAACTGTTTAATCTTCCATTCCAATTTATTATTTGATTGTAGCTATAATTTTTTAGAAAAAGGTTAGAAATTATCTGTAAAAATTTCTGCACGTTAATGAGCTCCGAATTACTATCATATGTAGCAAGAAAAATTAAATCAGGGATGTTTGCATCTTTTAAAAATGATAACTTTAAATTATTATTTGAAAGTTTCAACTCACTAATCGTCCCTAAATCTTCAAATGAATCAGAGAAAGAATTCAAAGCAGAAAAAAATCCAGACACCATTATTAGATTATCTATTTCTGAGAACATGTTTTTTACATTAGAAGAATTAGAGAAACTCTTAGATAATAGTGGTAATCCATCTTTAATAATTAGAACATCCCAAATCATTAGTCTCAGTAAAATAGATCATATACAATTAAAAATTATAAAGCGCTTTAAATAAAATAATATTGTCTACGATAGTGGTAAAAAAAAAGAATTATAATACTGAAGTAATATCAGAGTAATATAATTATTCTTCAAAATATGATTCTACTAAGAGTTTTTAGGTTGTAAAATATAAAGGGTGCTGTTGAAAATTGAAAGCTATAATTTTATGTGCTGGTTTTGGCAAACGAATGAAACCTTATACAGAAAAATATCAGAAATCTATGATCCCTGTTCACGGAAAGCCTTTATTAGAGTATATAATAAACGGTCTAATTTTTGCAGGATTTAAAGATATGATTATTGTTGTAGGGTATCGTAAGAATCAAATAATAGATTATTTTCGAGATGGGGAAGAATGGAATATTAATATTGAATATATGGAACAAAAAGATATAAATGGTACCGGGGGAGCTGTATTAATTTGTGAAGATTTAATAAAAGATAACCACTTTTTCTTAACTTGGGGAGATATTATTGTATCATATAAGGTTTATAAAAAAGCCATTGAGATATTTCAAAATGAGAATCAAAATTATATATTGGTTGCTAATTATACAGTTGATCCATTCATAGGAGCGGCTGTTTATCATGAAAATGATTATTGTACTGGAATTATTGAAAAACCTCCTATAGGTAAATCAAAATCAAATCTAAATAATAGCGGAGTTTTTATTTTTTCAAAAGAAATTTTTCAGATATTAAAAAATATAAAACCATCGAGAAGGGGGGAAATTGAATTAACGGAGGCGATTAACATAGGAATTCAAGAAAAAAAGTGGAAGATTAGGATGATCGAAATGACAAAAAGTGAATTTAGAGGAGATTTCGGTAATATCAAAGAGTATAAACGACTAAGTAAAGTCAAAGAGTGGTTAGATGTGTTATATAAATAAATTTTTCTCCATTTTTTTCAGAAACATCAATTTTTATCTTTCTAAGAAAGTGAATTAAATTAATAATGAATGGATAATAATTGGACTATTGAAAGAATTTAAACTATAATTTTAATTTAGAATATATAAATAAGTAATATTAACTTAAGGCGATTAGAATTGACGGATGATAAAGATAAATATAAGAATCGTTATTATTATAAGGAGTCTTATGAGGCTGCGATTGGAACTTTTGCTACAGCTATGGTTTTTCTCTTTGTTGCTATATTGTCTCTATTTTTTAAAGCATTTGACATAGATTTTATAGGACTTAAAGATTGGGGTTATTGGCTTTTTATTCCTGCATTTTTTATTTTCATAGGAGGATTTGAACAACTTTATCGGAATATAAAATACAAAAAATTAGTGAAAAGCGCTCTAGCTCAAAGAAACTTTGAGGGAACCCACAAACTTGAACATATTGCATTAGAAATAGGGATGAGACCTAAGGATATACTACGCGTCTTGATAGATTTAAGAACTAAAGGAATCGTTAAGTATAGCTTTAATTCAGAAACAGGACAAATTATCTTAGGACAAGGAATAACATATAACCAAGCAAATGAATATGTAGCCCCACAAAAGAAACTAGATTCTCCATTAACTGCAGAAGAAAAGAATTTCTGCGTATATTGTGGTCATAAAATTGAAGCAAAAGGTAGTTTTTGTCCAAATTGTGGATCTAAACTTTAAAAAATGTTTTATTTTTAACCTTTTTTTCTTTTTAATAAAATTTTTTACTGAACATTAATTAGATCAATAAGAATTTAGGTTCTTTTTATCGGTGATTTAATATTACAACTTGTGAAAGCAAAAAGACTGATTTCAGAACTAGGGAAGAAATTAGAAATGATAATATTCCCTTTCAGCGAGATAATATCCCTTTCGACTTAATGTTCAATCCTCGAGCAGTAGTTGTTGTTGGCGTTAGCAAAGGAAGAGATTGGGGAGGAACTCATTATTTAGAAACTTTTGAAGAATATGGGTATAAGGGACCAGTTTATCCGGTTAATCCTAAGTATAAGGGAGAAGAAATTCATGGATTCAAGGTGTATGGGTCAATTTCTTCTTTACCAGATGATCCACCAATCGATCTTGGAATAGTGGCTGTTCAAGCCAAAATCACACCACAAGTTATTGAAGAACTAGGACAAAAGGGCGTCCTTTTCGCGCATGTATTTTCCAGTGGATATTCAGAACTTGGAGAAGAAGGAAAACGACTTGAACAACTACTCTTAGAAAAGGCTAAAAAAAACCATATACGGATTCTCGGTCCAAATTGTATGGGGATCTATAATCCTAAAAACCGCATCGCTTTTACCCATAGGCTCCCATTAGAGAGTGGACCTGTAGCTTTTATAAGTCAATCTGGTGGAAATGCTCATAGGCATGCTTATGAAGGTATCTTGAAAGGCTATTTTTTCTCAAAAATGATTTCCTTAGGGAATCAAATAGATCTTGATCTCATCGATTTCTTGAATTATTTTAGAACTGATCCAGATACTAAAGTCATATCTATGTATGTGGAAAACATAAAGAGAGGTGGAAATGAATTTGTTAAGTTACTCAAAGAAACTACTAAAGAAAAACCCGTGATAATATGGAAAGGTGGTAAATTGGAAGCAGGACATAGCGCAGTTCGGAGTCATACTGGTGGTTTAGCAGGAAATATTAATTTATGGAAATCAATGGCACGTCAAACTGGTGTCATTCTCGTAGATAACTTTACAGAACTAATTGATATGATCCAAACTTGTTTAATGTTGAGGATTCCTAACAATCTGGGGACTGCAATCATCACGGGGGGTGGAGGACCTGCAGTAGAATTAACAGATGAGTGTGAAGCTTATGGCCTTAAGGTACCAAGGATAACAGAAAACGCTCAGAAGATGATAAACGAATTTATACCTCAAGTAAATTCAAATCTTTCAAATCCTTTAGAATTTGGAGCTAGTGGTAGTCCTCCAATTATGGTTAAAGTTATGAAAATCCTTGATAAGGAACCTCATATATCCTCAATATTGGTTGCATTTAATCCTGAAAGGTTTGCATCAATGAACTTTAATATGGATGAATTAGTAAAAAGTCTCGCTAGTACAATATCCCCTGACTCCAATAAAAATCTGATTGGGATTCATGATTCTTCTAGGCCTCAGAAAGAGACAATAGATTTTATAAATAATTTTTATTTAAAAACAAGAGAAAATGGAATAATGGTTTATAATTCTGCAATGGCAGCAGCTAAAAGTATCTATCGTTTGTGGAGTTATGGAAATTATCTGAAAAATCGAGGTTTTAAAGTTAATTATTAATTTCCTTAAAATATCTATAAAAATAAAAAAAAAAGTTTTATTTTATCAGAGTTAGCTAGAAATTGCTTTTACCATTTTCTCTGAATGTAATTTCCGAGCATCTTCGGTTAATTTGTCATATTTCTCTTTATTGATTGGAAAAAAGCGCATTGCGACTATACCAATAATAAGTAAGATTGTTGGAAAAATAACCATTAAACTACGCAATCCAAAATCAGTCGCCGAAGTTATTGTTGTCACGTCAAAAATTGCCCAATCTGATCCAATAAACACCAAAGCTATAGAGAGAAAAACCACAACGTTCGAGAATTTGACAATAAATCCGTTTATTCCATAAAAATTTCCTTCTCTTCTTACGCTCGTGTTTAATTCATCTTCATCTATAATCGCAGCAATCGTTATATCCCTTACAATTAATACACCCGCTAAACCAAAGCCCAATATGAAAAAGAAGACGAATCCTAAGAGAACGCTATCAATAAACATAAGAGGCATTAATGTTATAATAAAAACAACCATTGCGAGAATATATGATCCCTTAGCACCTAATTTTTTTACAATTAGTCTCCAAGGAAAGATGAAGATTGCAGCAGCAACGAATCCAACCCCTAGCATCAATGAAATGATAAAAAGGTCTGATTCTCCTAAACACACTAAACCGTAAAGCGGCATTATTACAGGAATCATATTGAATGCATACCATATCGCAAAATTTCCAAAAGCATATAGCTTAAATGATTTATACCCAAAAGTATATTTTAAAGATTGAATAAAGCCCGGGACCTTTTCATGATCCCTAGAAAATTCAACTCTCTCTTTTAATCCGAACATTATGAAAATAAATCCCCCAATTGCGCAAATAATTGAAATCACTATTGCCGCTATAGCAAATTGACCATATGAACCAGGATCGTCAACCTGATCAATAAACATACCAGGTAATAAAAACGCAATTAATAACGATATCACCTGGAAAAATTGAATTGATGTGTTAGCTCTAGCTCTTTGATCGAGATCACGAAACATTTCTGGAAACAAGCTTGTTTGATTCAATGAATACATCGTATAGAAAAATTCCCAGACTATTATAATGGTTATAAAGTAAATAAAGGCTAATGGTTTAGGATTTCTCGGTGCAGTGAAGAGAAGGACATTCACAACTAGAAGAGGTATAAGACCGATTATAATAAATGGTTTTCTACGCCCCATTTTTAGATTTGAGCGATCAGACACAGCTCCAAGCATAGGATCATTAAACGCATTCCATATAGACCAAATAATGAAACCTAGAGAGATTAATCCGGTATGTAATTCAACTACAGCAAAGTAAAATGTAAAAATTAAAAATGTAAAAAACTGTAGGAATATAACATCAGTAAAACCCCCAAAGCTATAAAATACTGCTTTCTTCAATGTATATTCTGATTCTGTTTCTTCAGTCATCTTATTTCACATAAAATTAAAATTGTAATTTTGTTGGTAATAATTTTGTATATAAATTTGCTATTGGTATTAATAAAATATACTTTTTGTCAAACTTGTGTAAATTTTGACTCTTTTAATATAAGTAAAGATTCTGCCTTTAAGATGTAAATTTGTCGAATTGCCACTAAACTACTAGGGGCTTTCATTTTAAATATGTAATTGCTGCAATATATATCAAATTGAAATTTTCTCCGAGATGAGTTATTATTTCAAAAGGCTTTACTAACAAAGAATTTTCTGAAATTTCGGCTCAGAATAACCATGATTTAATAAAATCAGTTGACTTGAATCAAATTGAATCCTTAACTAAAAAAGATAACTTTATCTCCGATCTCGTCTCAGAACTATTTGATCATATTGATTCAAAAGATTCTTTCAATATTATTTCTGATCTATTGATTACTTCTTTAAGTATTTATAAAAAGAAGTTTTCTGTTGAAAATAATTTAATAATTCCTGAAAAAACAGGATACTTGGATAGCGAAATAAGTAATAGTAGCTTCCAGCAGAATTTTTCTAATGCGGAAACAGAATATCTTTCCATTTCAAATGATATTCATTCAATTTTGGCTAATTGTCCTGATTTATCTAGCGATCAAAAGCTAGATTATTGTAATAGTCAAAGATATTTTATGAAAATGTATTTAAAAGAAATTGTAGTTAAATTAAAGAAACTCTAATTTTTTTTTGATTCAATTAAGGATTATAGTGTTTTAAAATAAATCGACAGTCTTTATTGCCTTAAAATAAAAATATTAAAAAAAATAAGTTGATTTTAATAATATGGCGTCTAAGAAATTCATGTTTTCAAGCCGAGATACATCCAGAGTGCAAAGGTCATCATTACAACTCTAACAAATCCGATGGCTAAGGGTAGAGTAAGAATTGAATCCAAGGCTCCGCAAACGACGAAGATATAGAATCCTATTGCTAAATATGTAAGCTTTTTTCTCAATTGACCTGTAGCCTGTTTGGCTTTTATCGTAAATCCTATTCCTAGGAATATTAAGGCAGATATCAAGAATAGTGCAACTAAGATAAAAGTGGGGTGAGTTCTGTTAAAACTGGCGTCAATCAAACCATCTGTTACTTGAATTGCAATATGATCAAATGACTGATTTGGGCTAAACCATAAAAACATTTCAAATATTATACCTAATATTAAAAATATTCCCACAAGTAGCCACCTATATTTCGGTACTAGGAGCTCACTCCCCAAATAAATAGAAAAGAAGAGTGCAGGTGCTACCGATGTATAACTAAGTAGAACATAAACCTTTACAGGATCAATATTTCTATCTCCTATTAATTTGAACATAAAATCAGTAGTGGGGCCGAGCCATAAGAAGCCAGTAAAAAATATCATTATACCTGCAATTGATAATAATTTTGCCTTTAATTTAATTGATTTATAAAGAGACAACAAGCCGAAAATCGCAGATGATATAATTATACCCGAAGCAGTTATTCCATCCAACCAACCTTCAAATGCAATAGTCATTTGTTTATTACACCATTTTTTATGAAAAAATCATTCCAAATTTAAAATTATATATTTATTTATATTGCTTCTATTTATAAATATATTTTTTGAAGTTATATAATAATCTGATATGTGAAGCTGTAAGTCTAATAGTCTTCTGATTATTAATATTTAAGGGTCTTCCTCTAAATCAAATTCTTCTATAAAAAAAAGTAAATATTTCTTGATCCTGAGAATTATGTTCCAACCTGAATTTGAATTCTATAAACTTAATTGAAGAATCTAAAGGATACTTATGAGAAATAAGAATCGCTTCGCGTTTAACAGTCTGAAAGACATGGTTAAGGTATTTATGCATAGTAGGTAATGAATAAATATAGACATAATCATATTTCTTTAAATTATGGTTATAAAAATCCCCGGATATAATTTTTATTTTATTCAAGGCTTTTTCTTTGACGATTGCATCTCTTCTTAATAAGGAAATAGAGTGTTTAGTTTCTTTTATTAAGGATTGGTCAATTTCAATGCCAATTGATTTTATTCCATAGTTGACAGCACAATAAATAATAACTTGACCATTTCCAGATCCTAAATCGACGAATGTTTGCTTAGAATTTTCCTTTAGGTTAAAATTCCTCTCAAGAGTTTCAAAAATACTCTTGAGAAAGACTTTTTTCGTTTCTTGGAATGGCAAATCTAATTGAGAATGAAATTTTCCAAATTCTCTTTCATGCATTTCTAAGTTATAATTAGTTCTAAACAATATCTTACTTCAAAATCAAGAATTATTATATGATAATTAAATATTTTGGTACAACTTAAAAAGTCCCTTCTGTTTGTTTCGATTTGATTTCTTCTATAAATTCGTAAGATTGATGCCTGAAATACGTGTTATATAACCTCGCATAGTACCCGTCTTTTTGTAAAAGAGTTTGATGATTACCTTCCTCTACAATCTTTCCATGATCAAGGACAATTATCCTATCTACATGTCTGACAGTAGTAAGCCTATGAGCAACAACAATAGTAGTTCGACCCTGCATAACTCTTTCCATTGCTTCTTGAATTTGTAGTTCTGTAAACGGGTCAACAGATGCAGTTGCTTCATCCAATATAAGGATCGATGGATTCTGTAATAAAACTCTTGCGAATACAATCAATTGTCGTTGACCCATTGATAATACTTTACCTCTTTCAAGAATAAAGGTTTCTATCCCATTATCAAGATGCTGAATCCAATCCATACCACCAGACTGTTCCAAAGCCCATATTACATCTTCTCTTGTTGCATCTGGAGAACCATACTTGACATTATTTTCAATCGTGTCTGCCCATAGGAATGGCACTTGGGGTATAAATCCAACAGATCTTCTAAATTCTGAAAGTGAAATATCTCGTATGCTATAGCCATCTATGCGAACATCTCCTGACTGGAACTCATATAAACGCAATAAAATCTTAGTTAAACTAGACTTTCCTGCGCCAGTATGGCCTACAATAGCTAAAGTTTCCCCTGGTTGAATTACTAAATTGAAATCCTCAAAAACAGGGTGTTCTGGTACATATTCAAACTTTAGATCTTCAAACTCTATTTTACCTTTTATTGAATCTAAAACATGATCCCCCTGCTTAATATAAGATTGAGAATCCTGAAGGGCAAATATCCTTTCTGCTGCGGCTAATCCTTCTTGAAATTGAGGCCAAAAACTCGCAATTTGAAGCAAGGGTGTAAATAATATTAACGAGCTTTGAAGGAACAGAAAAATGTCTGAACCACTTAATACTCCTTGGATGATAAAGTTACCTCCAAAAAAGATGAGCAAAGCATATAGTATAGCTATAAGAAAATCTAAGCTTGGAAAAAGTATGGAAAGATATAACGCTCTGCTCATATTTACTCTATATGACTGATTATTAATTTCTTCAAAATTTTCAAACTGACTAGTTTCTTGACGAAAACTTTTAATTATTTGAATTCCTGCCATTGATTCCTGCACAAAAGCGTTCACTTGTGCCAGAGAACGTTGTCCATACATAGATTTCTTTCTTGAGACCTTACGAAAAGAAAGTGTAAAAGCAAAAACAATTGGAACCATTATCATAAATACTCCTGTTAACAGGGGACTAATAAAGATCATAGGTATAATTACAATTATGAACATTAAAAATGAAGCAACTAATTCCGTAACCATAGTAATAGAACTTCCAAACTTTTGTCCATCTGAATTTATTCTACTTACTATTCTGCCTGTTGGATATTTATCAAAGAAGGAGAGATCTTGTTCAAGAACCCTTAGATTGGTTTGTCTACGTAAATTGTAGCATACACCATATACCATACGATTCCTTGTACGACTGTTTACATAGTTAAAAGCGTAACCTAAAGAATTAATAATAAAAGTGATAATGATAAAAAAGATTAAAATAAATGGATCTGAATTCAATTCCAGGTGATTGATGATTAAAGTCATGAAAAAAGGAGTCAATCCATAAGTAAATGATGAAAGAATAAGGAAGATAATTACAATGATCATTGAACGTCTATAAGGTTTAAACAATTTTACAACTCTTGAAACTAATTCTCTGTCTGAGTAGATTCGATCATAGCCTTCTTCATCTAATCCAAAATACCCCATCCTTCTTGCCATCTAATTAATCCCCTCCCAAGAGTTCATTTAACGTTTTATCAAAACGTTTAATAAAGATTTTTTGATATTCTTCTGAATGTTTTAACAGAAACTCATGTGATCCCTGATTGACAATTTCTCCTCGGTTCAAAACTAGTATTAAATCAGCCCATCTGATCTGAGAAAGCCTATGAGTTATGATAAAGGTTGTTCTTCCCTTTAAAATCTTGAAAATTGCTTTTTGGATTCTTTCTTCCGTTTCTGAATCTATAGCAGAGCTTGAATCATCTAAAATTAATATTTTTGGCTCTGCGAGGAATGCACGAGCAATCGCTACTCGTTGACGTTCTCCTCCACTCAACTGGACACCTCGTTCTCCTACTTCTGTCTGATACATATCTGGTAAATCTTTTATAAATTGATGAGCTTGTGCTTCTCGAGCCACCTCTATTACTTGTTGTTCAGATGTCTCTCGTCCAAACGAAATATTGTCAAATAGTGAATCTGAAAAGATAAAAATATCCTGTTCTATATAAGCGATTTGATCGCGAAGAGATTGCAAAGAATAGTTCCTTACATCAATTCCATCAATTAAAATTCGACCTTGGTCAACATCATAAAGGCGTGAAATTAATTTTGTAAGGGTTGTTTTACCAGATCCAGTTGTCCCTACTATTGCCACTGTCTGTCCCTCTGAGACTTCAAAATTAATCTTTTTCAATACTTTGTTTTGAGTACCAGGATAAGAAAATGAAACGTCTTCAAACTTAATTACACCCTCAATTTCTTTAGAGATAGCGTCATCAGAATCATAAATTTCTGATTTCTCATTCATAATTTCTAACAGTCTCTTAGCTCCTACCATCGCTTCTTGTGCCATTAAGAAGGACCTTATTGAAGCATTAACAGGAAAGCGCAATCGTAATAGTAGTCCTACTAAGCCAATTATCTGACCAATTGTCAATAATTCCGCTTTATCAAAGATTACACCGATAGTCAAACCCATAGTTACTGTAACTGAAAGAAGAAGTATAGGAAGATACTTAGCCTGTATATCTCCTTGTTCAATTCCTGCATCTCGATAACTCAATGCACTTTCTTTATATTTTTCAACACTATCCTCTTC
>JBHLNR010000162.1:0-8002 GCA_048941385.1 Promethearchaeota archaeon | reverse complement strand
GATCTAATATTAATTGATGGTGCATTTGATAGGATGTCTTATGCTACACCGCAAATCTCAGATGCTACAATAGTATCAACAGGAGCGTCAGTATCAAGAAGTATGAAGGAAGTTATTGATTCAACGATTCACACTATTAAGATGTTGGGATTAGACGAAGAAAAAGATGAAGAAATCTTAAAACTCTCTAATGATATAATAAAAAAATCAAAAGTTGGCATTATTACAAAATCACACTCAATAATAAATTTAGATATAAACACTGCCCTTGATTCTGCTCAAGATATTATTAAAAACCTGGATGAAGATGCTAAGTATATAGTAATAAATGGAGCAGTTACAGATAAGTTATTAGAGGATTTGATGAAATACACTCAAAAATATAAAGGAATAACTTTTTTGGTGGAAGATGGTACTAAGATGTTTTTGAGTAAAAATATTGTTAAAAAGTTCCAAAAGAACGGAGGGATTTTAAAGGTATTAAATCCAATTAACATAATTGCTGTAACTATTAATCCGACTTCTCCCAATGGATATGAATTTGATAAAGACAAATTTTTACGATCATTAACAGAGGAACTTGATATCCCTGTTTACAACCTCGGAGTTAATGATTGATTTTGCTTAACTACTATAAATTTATGAAAAATAAGTGATGAATATGAAAGAAAAAGAGAGTAAACTTAACTTGGATTTTTCAATAGTAAATAAAGCAAGAGAATCTGCAAAAGCAATTGCAATAAACACTCAAGAATTCATAGACCAGCATACAACTAATACAATCGAAAGGACAGTATGTCGGTTTTTAGGGATTGATGGAGTTGACGAATTTGAAGTACCCTTGCCAAATGTCTTAGTTGACTACATAGAAAGAGAAAAAGGATTAGAAAAAGGAGTAGCACTCTATATTGGAAATGCTATATTACATACGAATCTTTCAACACAAGAAATTGCTGAGAGGGTTGCAAGGGGAGAATTAGAATTAAATGAACTTCCAATAAAAGATTTTACAGAAATTAAGGAGAATATCAATATAATAGCTCAGGACCAATTAGCTAAGATTTCTCAAAACAGGAAAATAAGAAATAAACTATTAGAAAAATATGGTGATAAAGAAGGACCTCTTATTTACGTTATTGTAGCAACAGGTAATATTTATGAGGATATTATACAAGCACAAGCAGCAGCTAGACAGGGTGCAGATGTGATAGCGGTAATAAGATCGACTGTTCAGAGTTTGCTTGATTATGTTCCTTATGGTGCTACAACTGAGGGTTTTGGAGGAACTTATGCAACCCAAGAAAACTTTAGATTGATGAGAAAAGCTTTAGATGATCTTGGTGAAGAATTAGGACGATATATCCGTCTCACAAACTATTGTTCAGGGCTCTGTATGCCCGAAATTGCTGTGATGGGCGCGTTCGAAAGACTTGATATGATGCTTAATGACGCTCTTTATGGGATCCTCTTTAGAGATATTAATATGAAAAGAACAATTATCGACCAATATTTTTCACGAATGATAAATGCTTATGCTGGAGTAATAATAAATACAGGTGAGGATAATTATCTTACCACAGCCGATGCTTTTGAATCTGCTCATACAGTTCTCGCTTCTGAATTCATTAATGAACAATTTGCATTACTTGCTGGTCTGAGAGAAGAACAGATGGGATTAGGACATGCATTCGAAATGAATCCTGAAATAAAGAATGGATTTCTATATGAATTGGCACAAGCTCAAATGGCACGTGAAATTTTTCCCAATGCACCTTTAAAATATATGCCCCCAACAAAATATATGACAGGTAATATCTTTAAAGGCCATGTACAGGATGCATTATTTAATATGATAACAATCATGACAAATCAAAGAATACATTTACTAGGTATGTTAACGGAAGCAATTCACACTCCTTTTATGTCGGATAGAGCACTCTCTATTGAAAATGCTAAATATATCTTCAACAATATGGAATCCATAAGTGATGAAATCATGTTTAAAAAAGGTGGAATCATGGAAACTAGAGCAAATGAGGTATTAAAAAAAGCATTTAATTTATTGAAAGAAATAGAACAAGAGGGGCTATTTAAAACCATTGAAAAGGGAAAGTTTGCAAATATTAAACGAGCTATAGATGGTGGAAAAGGATTGGAAGGTGTAGTTAAGAAGGAAAAGGATTATTTTAATCCCTTTATAGATTTGATGCAGACTGAACTAGAGAAAGGAGGTCTTTAAAATGGGAGGTGGATTATATACAACAGATAAAAAAGATCTCAAACAGACTCTCGATCTTAAAAGAGTCAAGCCCTATGGAGATACAATGAATGATGGAAAAATTCAAGTTAGTTTTACTCTTCCAGTTGAAGATGGAGAAAAGGTAATTGAAGCTGCCAAAAAGCTAGCTGAGAAAATGGGGTTGAAAGACCCTAATATTGTATATCATACTAAGCTAGATGAAGGATTCACTTATATTATTTTATATGGAACTCTAAAACATACAGTTGATTTCACTAAAATTAAAGTTGAATCAGTTAATGGTGAAGCAATGACTATGGAAGAAATCAATAGCTTTATTAAAGTAAATTTTGAACGTAAAATTATTGTAATTGGCGCTACAACAGGATCTGACGCCCATACGGTTGGTATTGACGCTATTATGAATATGAAAGGTTTTGCTGGTCATTATGGACTTGAAAGATATGAAATGATTGAAGCTTATAATTTAGGAAGTCAAGTTACCAATGAAGAATTTGTTAAAAAAGCAATTGAATTGAATGCGGATATTCTGTTGATCTCCCAAACAGTAACCCAAAAAAATATCCACATAAAAACACTCACAAATTTAGTTGATTTATTGGAAGCTGAAGGAATTCGAGATAAAGTGATCTTGATATGTGGAGGAGCACGAATCAGTAATGAATTGGCAAAAGAATTAGGATATGATGCAGGATTTGGTCCTGGGACTTATGCTGATAGAGTAGCTACCTACGTAATTAAAGAGTTGTTCGAAAGGGTGGAAAGACAAAAAAAAATTTCATGATATTGAAAATAAAAAAAAGCTTATTTAAAATTATTTGATTTTATTTGTTCTCTGCTTAATATTGAAGATATAGAACTGATTCTTGAACGCTCCAAATATCCCAGAAATAATATCGCATTGGTTTATAAGTCCAAGTTTCATATAAAGGCAATTGATCATACGCATGAGGACTTGGCATCATCATGTTGTCAACAAAACCGCTTTGCCCTGGGGGAATAACGTTTACAGCATGAGGTGCAGGTTTCCACCATCGATTCCAACCTCTTCTTTTAATCATTTCTGCTATCTGGTTATATGTACCACGATTCATACCATGCATTTTAGGAGCTGGTAAGGCACCTTGTTGGTCAAACTCAACCACAATAACATCAGTAAGCCAAGTTGACATATCAGGTCCAAAAATTGATTCTAATTCTATAATTGCTTCTCTGAGTATCCGATTAATAACATCATATTTACTCTCACCATTTAAATAATCATAGGATAAAGGTAATTTGGATTGTGCACCATCAAACACATGTATCAATGTGCTCGAACCTGCACTCACATGAGAAGGAAGATCATCATCAAAAACTTCATTACCTATGTTTCCATACCATTTATCGAAGATAGTAAGTCCTGGATCATCATATGTAGCAGCTGGATCTGGCCAGCTTGGATCTAATACATCATTATAATGAAGATTCCATCCTTTTAAGTATGGTAATGCGGCTTGAATGATAGGATCCACAGATGTACTTGCTGCTTCAATTAAATCATCAAGGAAATTCATTGCAGGTATGTGATTATAACCTGCATCAATATTAATTCTATTCATATCTTCAAAAGAGATTTTATTATCAGATGCCAGCAAATCTTGTATTCTTTTAACACGGTGTCCTTCACCCCAATCTGCTTCTCCGTAAGGCCAATTTGCTATAGGTTTGTTATTCCAATTAGCAAGAAAACCTTGCTTTGGATCAATACATTTAGGCATTTCATTAAAACCAGTAAGTCCAACCCATTCCTCCTCACCGGTACCCCATAAAGGTAACCTATCATCAATTGGTTGACCATATCTACCTGTTTCAGGTTTAATTGGAAATGTACCAGCATGCCAATATCCTACTCTTCCATGTCGATCAGCCCACAAGAAGTTGTGAGAGGGTTGTATTGTTTTAACAGCCTTTTCCATATCCCAAATATTACTTGCTTGTTGAAAGAGCGACCAACCTTCTTCTGCAGCCATCTCATTTTTATAGTAAGGAGATTTTATTGTATAGGCTAGATGGTTCAACTCATCAATGAATAGTACAGGGCCATGTATAGTACGAAAGATTTCTATTTTTCTAGTAGGTTCGAATGGGGAATAAAATGTTTCATTTCTGGATTCCATATCAACATAAATACCATTATATAAATATTGAGTATGATCCAAATGATTCAGCTCTTCAATATAGGTATCCATTACATCTGATCCTCCTGTTGTAGATGTCCAAGCACCATCTCTGCTAACACCAATTAAAATAGTAGGAGCTTGGGGCATCATCATACCTACGGCATCAATACCCGCACCATGTAATCCTATTTCTAGGACGATCTGAGGAATTGAATGACCCATTTGAGGACCTCCCAGTTCCATTGCATTTCTAGTTGTTGTTTTTTTAGGATGAACTACCCATGCATTACTTCCAAATTTAGTGGGAATCCCAAGAGATTCGAACAATTGAGTTTGTCCCATTTGAATTTGTTCATATTGCTGATATAACGTTCCCAAATTTCCAGGTAATTCCATCATTGGATTAGATGACTTACAATTAGAAAATTTACAACCAGTTCCAGGAATTGTAACCTCCGCACCTGGATCTTGTTGAGGATATAGATCATTAAACATTAACCATCCTAACTCTTCCCCATGCTTTGCTTGTAATGCTTGTAAAGCTGAAGCGTATCTAAGTTCATCTCCTCCTGTTCCTCCAAATCTCCACGCCATCATTACTGTAATCGCCACACTATCTTCTATCGAGAATGGCACAAGAGGAAGACTATATGCTAAATATTCAAAAGGAATAAGGGAAGGATCAGTTGAAGCCTCTGCAATATAATGGTTAATTCCATCAATATATGCCAACATCATTTCTTTTAGCTTTGCCTTAGGATTAACAGGTTCCCATTTGTCGAAAATCTCTTTTAACTCTTCTCTACTGTATCCCAATTTCCTAATTTCATAGTCTTGATCAATAGTTGCTAAACCAAATTCTGCAAGATTTCCGAAAGCAGATCGTCTGTAAAGATCCGCTTGCCAAAGTCTATCCTGAGCCATAGCATATCCAGCACCAAAAGCTAACGCTTCTTTTGTTTTAGCAAATACATGTGGAACACCATAGTTGTCCCTAATTATTGTAATTTGTTTTTTATGATAACCAAATCCACACCCCATTACAGAAGGGATCATAAATGTAAACATCAATATGGATATTAGTAAAATCCATAGTTTTTTTCTCATTTTTTCAATCACTTCTTAGGATTAACTTTTTTTTTAAAAATTTTTGTAATGTTACTCTTTCCTCATTTCTATTTAAATTTTGTTTTTTCATAAATTTAGAGGGAAATTTTAATAAATTTCGAATTTTTGTATGTACAAATTATTGTTTTACAACTTTTCTGAAAAAAGATATGAATCTACACAAGTTATTCAAAAAATAATAAAAAAAGTTTAATGAGGCTGTTCATTTCAAAATTTATTAATCTATTAACATACACTAACCTAATCTAACATGCCTACTTCAAAGGATTTTATTGATATGGATAATGAATATTGCGCTCATAATTATCACCCTATCCCGGCTGTTATTTCAAGAGCAGAAGGGATTTGGATGTATGATCCAGAAGGTAATAAATATTTAGATTGTTTATCTGCCTATTCTAGTCAAAATACGGGTCACTGTCATCCCGAAATTATAGCAGCTTTAAAAGAGCAAGCAGATATAGTAACTCTTACGTCTCGAGCGTTTCACAATGATAAAATGGGTCCATTTCTGAAAATGTTGGCTGAAGTCGTAGGACCACATATCTACGATCCAAATAATTCAGGGATAATGAGCATTCCCATGAATACTGGAACTGAGGCAGTATCTACAGGGCTAAAAGTAGCGAGAGCATGGGGATATATTAAAAAGAAAATCCCTCAAAATGAAGCAATAATATTGGTGTGTCGTAATAATTTCCATGGAAGAACTATAACCATCACAGGTTTTAGCTCGGATATTTCAGCAGTTCGCTATTATGGAAATTTCGGACCATTCACTCCAGGATTTACAATAATCCCTTACGGGGATACAGAAGAACTAGAAAATGTTATTTTAGAGACTAGGCCTGAAAAAATCGCAGCATTTTTACTTGAACCTATTCAAGGAGAAGCAGGTGTAAATATCCCTCCAGAAGGGTATCTAAAAAAAGTAAGAGAAATTTGTACTAAATATAACATTTTGATGGTATTAGATGAAATACAAACTGGTTTGTGTAGAACTGGTAAATTCTTTGCATGTGATCATGAAGATGTAAAACCTGACATGCTATTATTGGGTAAAGCTCTTGGAGGTGGAATTTATCCAGTATCTGCAGTTGTAACAACTAAGGATATTATAGGACCTGACGTGATTAAACCTGGTACTCACGGTAGTACTTTCGGTGGTAACCCACTGGCATCAGCAGTTGCTATGAAATCGATAGAGATTCATTTACGTGAAAATCTTGCTGAGCGAGCCCAAGAAATGGGTGCTTATTTTCTCAAAAGACTAAGGGAAGTAGCTGAAAAGCGAAC
Source organism: Promethearchaeota archaeon (assembly GCA_048941385.1). Lineage (GTDB taxonomy): Archaea > Asgardarchaeota > Lokiarchaeia > Sigyniarchaeales > SOKP01 > Loki-b32. The sequence continues at coordinate 1,156 of JBHLNR010000162.1, read as the reverse complement.
AAAGATACCAATTAAAGAAGTAAGAGGAAAGGGACTACTAATAGCTGTTGAGTTTACTGAAGATGCGAGACAAATTGTTGAGGAATTAAAAAATAATGGAATTTTAGCAAAAGATACTCATTCAACTACGATTAGATTTGCTCCACCACTTATAATAACTCGGGAAGAAATTGATTGGGCTATTGATATTATTGAAAAGGTATTCATAAAGTGATTTATGGCTTTCTAGGGCTTATTTCTAGCACTTAATTCTTATTGAACCTTTCCATTCAGCCTTAATGCAAATTTTTTGAGAATTGATAATGCTCTATGGGGATCTGCTCCAGGCATAACATATGATACAAGAACACCCCCTTGAAAAGGAGCAAATATTATATGTCCCATACCACCTTCGTTAGTACCAATAATTCCTTCTGCATTGGCATCACTCACTAGAAATTTTATACCATTTAAGAGAATTGAGCGATCTCCTTTAAGAATTTTTAGGATACTATCTGTACTTGAGGACAAATCCCAGTTCTCTGTTTGATAAATTAATTCTCCTGAATCTGAGACAACAGCTACACTGGCAATTTTTGTATTAGCTTCTAAGGCAGCAATTGCTAAATCGTCAATAATATCTTTTATTTCATTCATAATTTGTATTTAAAATCTATAGTAAATAATTGTTTCTTTGATAAATTCATAGATGTTAATGATCTATGTATATCTGTGTTCCTGCTCTTCCTTCTAAAGCTTCAATAATTTTATCAATAGAGGTTATTATTGCTCTTTCTCCACCTGATTCTAAGAAGTTTATAACTGCCTGAATTTTTGGTCCCATGCTTCCTGCAGGGAATTGGCCTTCATTTAAATATTTCTTGGCTTCAGAAATCGATAATTTGTCTAATTCTTTTTGGGATGGAGTTCCATAGTTAAGAGAAACCTTTTCAACATCAGTAGCTATCAATAAAATGTCTGCTTCTATTTGTTCTGCTAATTTTGCACTAGCTAAATCTTTATCGATTACTGCCTCTACTCCATAAAGTCTTTTCTTCTCTTTAATTACAGGAATTCCCCCACCACCACAAGCAATTAAAATCCAATTACCTTGTTCCATTAGTCGTTTTATTTCTCGCCATTGATAGATTTTTAAAGGTTTTGGTGATGGAACTAC
>JBHLNR010000016.1:0-34903 GCA_048941385.1 Promethearchaeota archaeon | reverse complement strand
TTCAATTAAAGCCAAAAATGAAAAATATCTGAAAAAATGGGTCCGATCCAGTAATAGAACCGAGTCCAGTAGATATATGTAACTCCGAGAAATAATAAGGAGTATAGAATACCGAAAACAAATCCAAAAATTACATCAATTGGGAAATGCACACCTAATATTAACCTTGAAACGGCAATAATAATATCTATAGTAATAAAAATTGTCAAAATAATCCAACTTTTAAAGTAGAAGGCAAAAATAATTCCAAAAAGCAGAAAAAAGGCAACATGTCCACTTGGAAAAGATTGCTTTTCAGATTCTCGCATAAGATATGGAATCTTTAAAAAATCATCATGTTTTCTTACACCATCTTTCTTTAACTTAATGTAAGGACGATTTCTCCTAATGAGTTTATATCTAATTAGACTGTGAATTATAATTGATTGTTCAAATCCGCTTGTAAATAAAACTAAAAGATAATAGTCTTTTGTGATATACCCATAAATAAACCAAATTATCCAAACTAGCCCCCAAAAATATAAAGAACCGAGAAAACTAATCATTATGGAAAATTTCTTCGCTCGCTTACTAAAATCACTTCTATATATATTGAGGAACGCCTTATGATCCCATTCTTCTATTTTTTCAAGATATTCCGACAACAACGACATGAAGTGAGCAACTTATGGATTTGAGTAAATGTGGAAGAATAAGTATATATAATTTTTCCTACTTATAATCATCTTGATTGATTCTACTGATAAGAATATAATTAGTATTATCTTTAAGAATTTAAGATAATAAAGCGATTTCGCCACTATGTAGAATTAACAAATAATTATAAATACCCCTAAATTATTATACATTAAAAGCTAGATTTCATTTTCTGAAAGTACTAAATTGATATTGATGTGAAAATTATGAGTGGAAATTCAGGATTTTCAGAAGAGAGTTTAAGAAAAATTGCTGCTCAGAAAGTCAGTTTTAGGTTTTCAGTAAAAATGCACTTAGCTATTTTTATTGTTGTAAACATATTGCTCTTTATCGTTAATTATTTCTATACACCAGAATTATATTGGGTTGCATTTCCCTTCTTCTCTTGGTTAATAGGTATAAATATGCATACTTTATCCTATATATTATATGCAAGGGGAGTATATCCAATGGCTAAGCGAGGCATGATTTATCACTTAGACTCATATATATTTGTCATGCTTTTCTTATTTATCATTAATCTAATCACGCTGTCAGATTTTTATTGGGTGCTTTTTCCAGCACTATTTTGGGGTGCGGGAGTTGTTTTACATATAATAATCTATATACTTTTTTACAGCGGAAATAACAAAAAATTAGGTAAATTTGAATCGAGAAAAGAACGAGCTATCGAAAAAGAAATGAACAAAATGAGAAAAAAACAACATTCAAAGAATATAGGTATCAATTAAATGTGGCTAGGAAAATTCTTAGATATTGAAGATGATATTAATGAATTAAAATCTAAGATAAAAGAAGAACTTCTAAGCAGTCTCCATAAAAGTAGGTTAACACCTCTTGAATTTACAATAATAGAAAGCATCTTTAATAGTAAGCAACTTTCTGGCTATGATTTAATAAGAAATTTAAACAGACATTTTGCTGGAACTTGGGAAGCTCATTCTGGAACGATTTACCCAATTTTATCGAAATTAGAAAAAGATGGTTTTCTAAGTGCTCAAAAAGTTAAAAGCCCTATAGGACCTTTAAGAAAAGTATATTCCTTAACCGAAGCAGGTGAAGAGTTATTGAAATACAAGGTAAATAAAAATTACCTTGAGCAACTTAAATTCATAGAAAACTTTTTAATAGAACTTTCTTCAATATATATTCATTCTTTTCCCCAGGGACAAAAAGAAAAAAGAATAGATGAGATACGAGATCTATTGAAGACCTCCTTAAACAGCGTTATGGAAAACATACCAGCCACGCTTGAATCTAAAACGATCTGTAATAATTGCGGGACTGAAATTGGCCGAGAAGTAGTATACTGTCCTACTTGTGGAACTTCTTCATTTGATACTATTAAAAATGAATAAAAAGAAGTAGTAAGAGAGCACTATTCAATTTCTATGTTAAATTTTTTAAATATTTTCTCGAGTTCATCGCTAGCCAGATTTCTTAAAATATCTTCTAATGGTGCAAGAACTTCTTCCTGTTTAGTCTTTCTATTTTGGCTAATTCTTCCTTCTTTAACTTCAAAACTAGATTGCGACCAACTATGTTTATCATTAAACGTGAACCAAACCTGTTTATAAGCACCATCCTGACCCCCATCTCTCGCTAGGGGTTTCTTCTCTATAGGAACTTCAGGATCTTGTAAATAACACCAGTCTAATATTACCCATTCAAGCTTCCTTGAAGAATCTGGTCTATCTGCTAAATAAATGCAGTAAGCATGCCCTCCTTCTTCTGACGAAGGAAATAAAGGATTTGTCATTACTTGAGCTGCTACTACTTTTACTCTCCAAGAAGGGATTCCTGCATTTATCAAAAGACTAGCTATTAAAATCGCTCCATCTTCACAATCTCCTATTTCTGATTGTATAGACTCAAAAGGGAATTGCCAAAACTCAGGACAATCAACTGATTCATCATCTCCAATATACTTAAGGAAATCACATACAAATTTCTGAATTATCCATGCAGTTTCATTTGCAGTGTCTCGTCTTAAACTCACCTGGCTAATAACATGCCAAAGAATTGCATCATTATCTTTGATAAAAGATTTCACATCTGCATCGATTTGTTTTTGGTATGATTCCCCTCTTAATGCTCGAGCCGTGTAAATTATTGGTGCTTTCTCCCATTTATTATCCCAGTACTCCTGACCATAATTTCCATAATCGCCTACAAATGGTGTAATTTCAATTAATTCGGGTGGCGTAACAATTTCATCCCCTTTTTTCTCCTTTTTTTCTTTCTTCTCGGGTACGCCTGAAAGTGTTTTAGCACTGTTTATCCATCCATTTACTTCACTCTCAGTAGGAATTTTAGTAAGAATTTTTGATTCTTCTTTTTTCAACTCCTTTAATTTTGTTACAACACTCTTAGCATTTCTTCGGGCAAATTCTTTTACTGAATCAATCCCAATTAGATTTAGAGCATTTGCGATTTTTGGAGTGATGCCATCAATCCTCATTAAATCTGCATGCTCCTGCCATGAATCAAGAAGTTCAGCAGAAACACCAATCTTCTTAGCTAATTTCTTAATTTGATTTCGTGTCAGAGGTAGTAAATCCTCAATATTCTCAAAACCCTCCTTTTTAAGAAGATTCGCTTGTTTCTCATTAATACCAATAATCTCAATTACTTTCATGCTTAACACTCTAAAATTTTATTCTAATACAACTTATCTGATTAAATTTATAAAGTTTTTATTAACTTTTTATAAAAAGACTTACCTTAAAAATGAATAATAAATTACCTTTTTCATTTCTCGGATGAAACCGCTAAAAGAACATTATTTTGCACTAATTCAAAAATCAAATCTCCTATTTCTTCATTATCGATTTTCAGTGAATCATTTACATCAATAAATAATTTTTCTAATGTAAAATTTCCTTTAATAGAATGCGAAAGAGATTTAGCAATTTGGTATACTTTCTTAGATTTTGCTGACATTTTTATTCCTTTTGTCGAACCTGTTTTAAAAGGTAAAGTTAAGTGTAGGTGGAAGACATCTCCAATAATATCTTCGATGCTTTGCTTTGATTTGGATTGTTTTCGGAATATTGAAACATCTCCTTGGAACCTAGTGTAGAGATTTAATATTTCTTTTTCATATTGACCCTCAAAAATTTCACAAAAAAATTTTAAAACCTCTCTTGTAAATAGGGTAGGAATCTTATTAAGAATTAGCGTAATCCATATCATTCTACCTGCTTCAGAAATTAGATATTTCCCTTCTAAAGTTGCCTGCTCAATTTCTCCCTGTTCAAACGGTAAATCCAATATTTCATAATGAATAGAACTTCTGAACGTGTCAAGGAAATTAGGATCAAAATTTCCTCCTGTTTTATAATAGATAATATCGCGAGATTCTCTATGAATTATAATGATATATTCAACTGATATTGCTAATGATAAATATTCTGAAATTGGTATCTAGCCTTTCCACCGTGATTTCTTCTGTATATTGTATAGCACCCAATTAATTTATAATTTTGCTTAATAGCTAATAAAGATATATGATTTCTGTAATCGAATTATAAGCTTTTCAGGATGTTGAAAAAAATGTGGAGGGGGTGAGATTCGAACTCACGAAGGCCTTTGCCACTGGATCTTAAGTCCAGCACCTTTAGTCTTGACCCAATTAAGGCAATTATTAAGGCCTTATTTAATATGGTCAAATTGACCAAACTCGGTAACCCCTCCATTACATCAAATTTGAAAATATCAAATTCTAAGCATTTAAGGGTGACAATAATTCAAAATTTTAATTTTAATTTAAATTTTTCTTAACCTGCTGGTATTAATAGTTAGATAAGCTTTACTGAAAAACAAAAAGAAATAAATAATTGTAAAATATAAGAATAATATCATACTCACAATATATCAACTTATACTTGTAGATTTAGTTTATTATTTTAAAAAAGATCCATAAAATGGTAAAATATCATGCCTGTTGGTATTCTTGTAATTCGTTGGGATAACGAGATCGGACCTATAAATGAGGGATTTTATCCAGAGACTTTAAAAATCACAAACAATTTGCTCACACAGGTTTATAGTTCACATCGTTATCAATCTCTTAAACCTGGATTCGCTAGTATTGCTCTTAAGAACAATAAAGTTGTATCCTTCTTTTCAGGAGTAGGACAAGATTTTATATCTGTTGAAAATTATGTTGTAGCTTTATTACTTCGTCGGGATGAAAAACCTGGAAAATATCGAGAAGTTTTAAAGACAATTGCTGCTGAAATTTTAGAAAAGATACCTGATAATACATTTAAAGATGTATTACCTGGGCTTTATAATCAATTAGCTAAAGTATAGAGAATTCCAATTTTTCTTTTCTAACTTTCTTCTGTGTGTTTAATAGTTATTTTTCCTTGCTCATTAGTTTCAAGTAGTCCAGCATTTTCTAAATCTTGAACATGTCGTCTAACAAGAACTATTGGAGAACCAATTGCTGCTCGGAGATCATCAATAGTTATTGCACCCACTTCTTCTACTATAAGAAATGTTTTGAAAAGTACTTCTTTTTCCATCAAAGGCTTGAGTTTGTCAAAATAATTGATTTTGTTCACATTTTCCTTTTGAAAATCTTGAATTTCTTTAATCTTTTTATTAAGGTGTTCAATTTCAGCATTTGCTTCTCTATTCTGATCACTTAATTCCCCTACTTTATTAATTAATTCTTCATGTTTATTTCTCATTTGTTCGAATCTAGAAACAGCATCTTTCGCTTCAGAGTCTCTCTCTGTAGAAATTAATTTACTATCTAATAATATTTGATCAAGTTGATTAAGTTTATTTTTCAACTCTTGTGTTTCTTGTAAGCGTTTTGCTTCCATTTCAGATATTATTTTAACTTGTTCTTCTTTAAACTTATCTGTAAATGCTTGAAGTTCTTGAACTTTATTTTCTAATCCTTTCCTAGCTTCTTTATGGAGGAGCAATTCTGAAGTTTTTTCGGCGATTTCTGCTCTTAAATTTCCAATAGTTTCATAAGATTCTTCTAACTTTTTCTGACTGGGGACAATTTGTTTTTTTACTAGTTCCATTTCCTTTTGTGATTGAGCCACCTCTCCCTTTGCATATTCTAGTTCAAGCTCTTTTTCATTAAGTTGCTGTCTTTGAGCACCAATCAATTCTTTTAATTCGAGTATATCTTCAGGGATGTCACTCATTTTAGAGATTTTAGTTTTTTGTTCTTCAATTATAGCTTCTTGTTCACTGATAACTCGTTTTTGGCGTTCTACTAACGCAGTTAACTTATCCACCTTAGATTGTAAAATTGCAGTTTGTTTTTCACTAGATTCAATACCATCTAAAACATCTCTTAAATCCTTTGACATAATTAGTTTACTCTCATTTCTTTAAACAGAATAGAATAGTAATAAATTGGTATATTGTAAAACTTATTATTTTTTTGATAAGAACTTATAACTATTAAGCTAGAATAGTATTATATAATTTTCGAAATATTAAGTAGTCCTCTTATTTCACTATTATATTCTATAAGGTGTTAAAAAATTTTAGGCGTCTACTTTAGACCAACATATCTGAAGATCATTATACTTATAATTTTTCAAGATTTAAAGGGGCGTAATAGCATAAAATTAAAAGGAATTCGCTTTTTTAAGGATATAATAGAAATTAACAATTATGTGGAGCATGAGAAGCTTGATATTATAGATAATAAAGAGTTTATCTTAAAAAATAAAATTCAGGATTTAATGGATTTATTAAATAAATACTTATCTGGGGAGAAAATCGAATTATTTAGCAGAATAAATAGGCTAGGCATCGATTTAAATATTCAAGAGATATTCCCTACTACTTTTTCTCAAAATGTTGTAAAATACCTTCTTAATCTGGAATTGGGTGAAACAACAACATATTCACAGATTGGAGATAATATTGGTTCAAAAGCATATAGGGCGATAGGAAATGTCTGTAAATCAAATCCATTACCTTTAATTGTTCCTTGTCATCGCGTACTAAGAAAAAATGGAGAAATTGGTGGTTTTATGGGTAAATCAGGTAATACATGGCAAACAAATCTTAAAAAGAAATTGTTGAATATAGAAGGTTATCGAGGGAAGAACTCCATCCTGTTACAATCGAAATTAATATAAAAGCTTATATCTTCTAATTAATATTATGGTGAATATATCTCCGATTAGACCTTTTATTCCTTTAAATCCAGAAGAGTTCTGTACTAATCCTTACGATATAATTAGCAAGGAGGAAGAAAAAGAATTAAAGAAAATCTCTAATTCATTAATACATCTTATTTTACCAGATGGAGAAGGAGATGAAATATATGAAAATGGTGCGAAAGCTTATCAGAATTTTAAAGATAAAGAAATAATTAAGCAAGAGGAGAAACCATCAATCTTCTTATACAGACAAGAATCTGATAACTTTAGCCATCAGGGACTAATAATTGGAATTGCTCTTAAAGATTATGAAGATGGTAATATTGTGAAGCATGAACATACACGGGAAAAACCATTAAAAGATAGAATTAATCATATTGTTAAAACTAATGTTGCTGCTGGTTTAGTTTGGACAGTATTTAAATCTAATAAGAAGATAAATAAACTCATTGAGAAAATAAAAGAAAGATCGCCAAAAATGAAATTCAAAAAATATGGATATAATCATATTTTATGGCAAGAAACTGATTCTACAGTAATAGAGAAATTTAAGGATTTATTTAGGGGGGAGAAAGTTTATATTGCTGACGGACATCACAGAGCGGCAAGTGCCGCGGAATATCGTAAAATGCAGTTGAAGCAGTCTAAAATTGATGACATCTCTGAAGATCCATGGCAATTTCTTTTAACATACTTAGCCTCCGATGATCAAATTCGAATATTACCATATAATCGTGTGGTTAAAAAACTTCCATTATTAGAAAGTGAATTTCTTAAGAAGCTAGAACAAGTATTTCACATAGAATCAATGGATAGTGCATTTAATCCAAATGAAAAGAATGAAATTGCAATGTGTCTAAAAGGTACTTGGTATAAATTGGTGGTGAAAAATAAAACGTTCAAATCTAAACAAGAATCTTTAGATGTTGCAATTCTTCAAGATAGAGTATTAAAACCAATTTTAGGTATAATCGATCCTCGATCAGATGATAATCTTCTTTTTGTAGGAGGTGTGAATGATCCTAAAGAAATGGAAAAATATGTAATTGCTGGAGGAAATGATTTATTTCTTAATTTATATCCCGTAAACATAAGAGATTTAGAAATTATTGCAGATGAGGGAGAAGTTATGCCTCCAAAATCTACCTGGTTTGACCCAAAAGTACTTTCTGGGATAGTCTTACACGATTTAAAAGAAAAGTAATAACTATTTATAATTTTTGAGATATTCAGATATTTTTTCTGCAATCATAATTGCAGCATCAATCTGATTTTCAATACTTTGACTTGCTATATGAGGAGTAAGAATTAAATTTTCATTCCAGGAAATAAAATCCTGATTTTTTAAAGGTTCTTCACGATAGACATCAAGAGCAGCACCTGCTATAGTTTTGCTTTTTAGAGCATTTAGTAAAGCTTTTTCATCAATTAATTTACCTCGTGCGGTATTGATAAGGATCGCATCACTTCTCATAAGATTAATATGTTCTTCATTGATAAGATTTTCAGTTTGAGGTGTTGCGGGAAGATGTAACGATATAATTTGAGCATCCTTTAATAAATCTTGAACAGATGAGTAAATTGAACATCCAATCTTCTTAGCTTCATCAATTGCAGACTGACCTTTACTAAACCTAGAATAAACTCCGACCTTCATCCCTAATGCAATCCCAATTTTGGCTAAGTGTTTCGCGATATTTCCGAATCCTATTAATCCCAGTTTCTTACCATTTAGAGTATATCCTAAACAATCACCTTTATTCCATTTTCCTTCATGAGTTGTACGATCTGCATAAGAAATTTTTCGTGTTAATGATAACATTAATCCTAATGCAAATTCAGCGACTGAAATTGCAGGAGCTTCAGGAGTATTTAGTACTTCTATGTTCAGTTCTTTGGCTTTTTGGCGATCTACATTATCTAATCCAACTCCTGCTCTACCAATGACTTTTAAGTTTTTAGCGTTTTCTAGTATATCAGAAGTTAAATTAGTTCTTGAGCGAATTACAATACCATCGTAGTTTTCTATTTCTTCTTTTAATTTATCATGTGTTATAGTAAAATCCTTGATTACTTCAAATCCATTATCTTCAAATATTTTTATACCCTCATCTTGAAGTTTATCGCTAATTAATATTTTCATCAGTATCATTTGGACTATTATAATGTGTTTTAGGTTACAAATCTTTAAAGAGTTTTTGAAAAAAAAAGAGAAAATTTGAAAGGTTTCTTAAGTTGTTAAATCTAATTATTTTATTTTAGTTATAATGTCCGAAAGTACATTTAACATCTTTTCAAGGTCAGAGATTTGAATCTCTCCCATATGACCAATTCGAAAAGTTTTATTTACAAGGCTTCCGTATCCATTAACAATTCGATAACCTTTTTCTAAAAGCATAGAAACCATTTCTGAAATATCTATATTTAATGAATTTCTAATAGTTGAGACCGTATTTGATTCGTATCCTTTCTCAGGAAACATTTCAAGATCCATTCTATGAGCCCATTCACGTGCTTGTGTACCAAGTTGTTCATGTCTTTTAAATCTATTTTCTAATCCTTCATCATTTAATATAAAATCTAATTGAGCAGTCAAACCTCGTATTTGTGGTATAGGTGGTGTTGTTGGTGTCTGATGCTTAGCATTTCTACTTTTTAAATCTATAAGGTCGAAATATAAACCTCGGTTTTTCACATTTTCTGCTTTTTCGAACGCTGCATTTGAAACAGAACAGACAGCGAGTCCAGGAGGTAAAGCAAAACATTTCTGAACTGATGCTAAACAAACATCTATTCCTAATTTGTCAACCTCAATTTTAACACCTGCCATAGATGATGTAGCATCTACACAAACAAGGGCACCGAAATCTTTAATTATAGGAACTACTTCATCAATTGGGTTATAAACCCCTGTTGAAGTTTCATTTGCTTGAATAAAAACAACAGAATAATCTTCTTTTTTCATGATCTCTTTAACAAATTCACCAGTAATAGCATGTCCCCATTCGACTCCTTCTTTAATTGAATTTTTCCCATTGGATACCCCAATATCATACCACCTATCACCAAAAGCCCCAATTGAGAAAAATAACGCCTTTTCATCATCCTTAACTAAATTCCTAACACAGGCCTCCATGATACCTGTAGCACTTGATGTAAATATCAGACATTCATTAGATGTATATAATAACTTTTGAAGGCCTTCAGTAGCAATCTGGTGCATTTCGGAATATGCTGTTGATCTGTGAGTGTCATTTGGTTTAGCTAATTCTTTAAGAACCCTTTCTGGGACATGAACAGGACCTGGGGTAAATAATGTTAATTGAGAACCTTTTTTTTTATTAAAATGAATATCAGTCATATTTGAAGCAATTTTAATTATAATTGAGATTTTTAACCTTGAAATATTAATTAAGTTTTCTAGTATTTCTACTAGTAAAATTTTATTTTATGAAGATTAACGCTAGTATAAGGTTAATTTACTTAATTTTTTCGAGTATCACGTTCCCTTCGTGATCAACGAAAATCAAATAATCTGATATTATATATAAGAAGATGACAAAATTTCTGAGATGGCTTAGTGATAAGTCAAATTCACTTAAATATAAAGCAGCTCTTCCTAACACATTGAATAAAAGGGAAATTGAAAGTGAAATAAAATGAACCCAGATCAAATTTGAGGGTGTTAAGAGAGGAGAAGCAAAAGCTATGATACAAACAATCACTGTTGCTAAACCTATCATAATATTAATGGCTCGATATTTATTGGAATAGATATCAATAAGTGATCCTTTAACAATACCTGCTATCCCTACAATTATCATAGGATAAGCAATTAATACAATTATATTTTTAACTTCCATATTAGGTTGAGTTATAATAAAATAGAGGAAAAACAAAGAAAAAATCATTGAGATTGTGCCAAAAAGGATTCTATTTAAGTTTTTATCATTTCCACGATTTCTTTTATTAACTCCATTAATAATTTTAATTAAACCGTAGAAGAATAATGCCACAAAAGGATATACGATAACCGACATAATCCATTCTAATCTAAAAAACAATGCAAAAGCTAAAAAAAACAACACTATAAACCCAGTAATATAGTTATCAGCACGTATTTTATTCTTATGGATTAAGTCTATCATAATGGTTTCCATTTAAAAATGTATAAAACATAATTCTTAAATTATTAAATGATTTATTTCCTTTTTATTTATTACTCTTTATATTCCAAATCATCAATATATTGAGGAATTAAGTTTTAGAGGGTTTAGTCGTTTAATTAAAAGAAAAGAACTATGTAATTTCCTAAAATAATCAAGCATACCGCGATAAAAAATCGTTTTCGAAATTTTTCTTTTAGAAATATAACTGAAAAGATTTGGTTTAGTATCGGGGTGTTTATAGATATAACAGATGTTAAAATTAATCCATTAATTTCTGCTGCTTTATAATACAATGTATCAGCAAATCCCAATGAAAGTATTCCTGCGATTCCAATATATATAAAAGATTTTAAATATTTTCGATTTTCCTTTTTAAAGCCGGAATAATAAACGGGGTAAAATAATCCTAGAGGTGAAAATATTATGCAAGCCATAAAAACTCTTAAAAAATTGGTAATGAACACATCATCAGATAAAATTCTTGCTTGGTTAAATGAAAGAATTGCAACAGCCCATAAAAATGCAGCACTTAGAGCCAAAACAACACCAAGAATAACATCTTCAGATTTCTTGTCAGTTATGCTTTCTTTAGATTCATTCCTTTCTATTTTATCTTTTGAACTTAAGATAAATACACTTAGTAAAAACAATATTCCACCTAATAAAATTGAAATTTTTAATTTTTCACCAAATAAAAATACACTAAATGGAAAAATAAAAATAAGCGACAATTGTACTAAGGGATAGGCACGTGAAGCATCTATTTTTTTTAATGACATGTAATATAGTAAATCTCCAACAGTGACACTTAATCCTGAAATGAGAGATGCTATTAAATAAAAAATTAATTCTGGTTTATTCAAGATATTAAAAATATGATAACTTCCAAAAATTAACGAAAAAATAAAAGTTCCAAGAGAAACACAGCATAGCCTAAAAAACAGATTTGCTTTGGGTTCTGTTTTCTCTAATCCGGCTTTATACACAAGTGAAGCTAACGCCCATGTAAAAACAGCGTAAAATGTAAAAATTAATCCAATTAAATCAACCATTTAAAAAATATTATTTAAAATAATTTTAAAACTATTCTTTTTGCTGTAGCGATTCCAGCTTGAGAAGAAATTCTTTAGATGGGGCTTGCCCAAATAAAAACATATTTATAACAATTTCTTGGATTTTGCTATTTGATTTAGCTAATGAAAACATATTAGATAAATTTGTACCATCCTTCTCATATAAAAAATCGACTATTGAAGCAGTCATTTTAAAATTCCTTCTTATTTTCTTAATATTTGGATGAAATTTGTATTTTTTTAGACTTTTTTCAGAAATATCATCATTTTCCAAAGCAAGAACAGCTGTTTCTCCAGCAATGTGACCAGAAACTATACTTGCACGTATCCCCTCACCGCTAATAGGTGATACAAAACCCGCAGCATCCCCTATCATCATGATGTTGTCTTTAATAAGGCTTTTTTCTTTTACACCTAAGGCAGGTAATGGGTAAGAACCTTCCCAAATTTTATTAAATTCCCTATTTGGAAAAAATTTTTTTAGATAAGGATCATTTAGAAAATCGCTATAAACTTGATTGATATTATAAATACGATTCGCCTCTAACCAGGTACCGCATCCAATGTTAAAACGTATTTCGTCTAAAGGGAATATCCAACCATATCCCTTATATTTTTGAAAGAAAAGCGATATTGATGTTTTATCTAGAGAATTTATTCCTTCCATTATAGCACATCTACATAACCCTATTTCATCAATCTTCCATTTTTCTCTCATTCCCGATTTGATGGCTAACTTTGAGCCCATTCCATCAGCTATTACTATAACTTTACCCAAAAATTCTTTAACTTCATTATTATGCTTAGTTTTGATACCAATTTTTTGATTTTGTTTATAAATAAAATCAAAAGATAAATTTTTATCAAATAGCTCAGCTCCGGTATCTATAGCTATATTTCTTATAATATTGTCAAATTCTAATCTATCTACTGTAAAAGATGGTTCTCTTATATCCTTCCATGAGTATTTTAATTGATAATAATCTCCCGAATACATATTAATTCCGGTAATAGGTAGTAAATTTAAATTACGTAATTGAGGGTAATATTTTAAGACTTTTGAGCTTACAGCGCCTCCACACGGTTTTCTCCACTTACTATTTCGTTCTATTAATGCAACTTTATATCCACTTTTAGCAATAACTTCCGCACATTTAGAACCTGCTGGTCCTGCACCTGAAACTAAAACATCATACATTTTAAGAATTCACATTTTTATAATTGATATACTCTCCTATTATTTATATTAAATTAGAGGAAATTTATTAAATTATAAGTTCTTTAATGAAATTATGAGAAAAGAAGAATTACTAAATTCCCATAATTCTGATGTTCTGAAGAAGTTTGGATTCGATATTAAGAAGTCATCTCAAACTGAAGAGAGTTCTGGTACTAAAATCTTTAAAACTGGTACAACTACAGTTGGTTTAACTTGTAAAGATGCTGTTATATTAGGAACGGATAAAAGAGCGTCGATGGCTTATTTTGTAGCTAGTAAAACTTCGGAAAAATTATATGAAATTCAGGATCATCTCTGGATGACAACAGCAGGAGGCGTAGCTGACAATCAATACCTTGTGGATATATTAAGAGCAGAAACTACGATTTATCAACTTGCACATGATAATTCACATATAATGGTAAAATCTGCCGGAAAATTATTATCAAATATACTTTATGCCAATAAAATGTTTCCATTTGAGGTTGGACTTATATTAGGTGGAGTCACTGCAGAAGAAGGATCTGTACTTTTAGATATAGGAGCTTATGGTTCTGTACTTCCTGAGAAATACTGTGCAGTAGGTAGTGGACAAAATTTCTCTTATGGTGTTTTAGAAGCAAAATACAAGGATAATTTAACTGTTGATGAGGGAAAGGAAATTGTCAAAAAAGCTGTGACCAGTAGTATTATTCGAGATATGGCTAGTGGAAATGGGATTGATATCGCAGTTGTTAGAAAAGAAGGCAAAGCTGAGCGTGAATTTATACCTATATAAATTTATTTTTTACTAATTCAATCCTTATTAATTTGCTCTCTTATTATTTAAGTTTTATCCTTTGTATTACTTATTTAATAAAATTTATAAGAGAGAATTAAGAATTAGAATTTAAATAGAAAAAGTTTATAAAACTTTTTACCGTTTATAAAAATAAATTATTCTATCTTTAGATAGCAAAACCTCTTTTAGGATCTAAGAAATAACGATTGTAACTAGTGACCTTATATTGAGCTATAGAATTGTAGTAGACTTATCTCATAAGGAAAAAATTGAAGAATTTCCTGAATTTTCTTTAACAGAGGAAGATTATGAAGTCGAATATATTGATAAGAATGAAGGTCCTATAGATTTTGATATGCTTGAAGATTTTGATATACTTTTTATAGGAAATATTCAGCATTCCAAAAATGGAAAAGATGACAAATTTACTCAAGAAGAATTAAAGACTATTAAAAAGTTCATAGGAGAAGGAGGAAGTCTTTTTTTAACTAGTGGAGATGGGGGAGATCGAGATATACCCATGAAGCAAGGCTCAATCAGAGTCCTATATAAGATAACTGGAGTTCGAAGGTTTTGGAATGGGATTATACAAGAAGCCCCATCAAACTTTTTAGTCAAGAAAAAAAATTTATTAGTTACTGAATTATTTAATCATCCAATTACGGAAGGAATTACCGAATTAGTTTTACCTAATTGTACATTCTTTACAATCTCAGAAGAGGATGTGGATGATATAATTGTAACTTCTGAAAAGGCAGAATTCAAATATTATGTTGATGACGATTTAGGGGCACTTGGACCAGTTCCTGTTTGTGCTGTTTCTGAGTTTTATGAAGGAAGGTGTGTAACAATAGGATCTTCAGATTGGCTTACAGAAGATGGTGATTTTGGCTTAGATGCAGGAGATAACTTAAAATTCTTAACGAATATCATTGAATGGTTATCTTTTGAGGTTTAGTTAATCAATAATATTTTCTTATCATATATTATGGTTTTTAGAGTCCTTAGACCCGATTCAGAAACTGTCTGGCGTAACAAGGAAATTCTCAAACGGTATTCAAGATATAGAGGAATTATTGAGGGAACTCATATAGCAAGATATTTAATTGCACAAACTATAGAATGTGAATTTGATCTTAATGATAATGTTGAAAAATTAGAAGTTATACTCGAAGAGAAATCAATTTTATTTAATAACATTCTTAAGAATGAAACAATTGATTTGGAAAACCGTCACGTTCACAAAAGTAACTATATTACCTTAACAGAAGCGATAGCAAAAAAATATTTGGAGAAATGTATTTTCTGTGAAAGGAAATGTGAAGTAAATCGAATTGAAGGAGAGAAAGGATTTTGTTTGATTTCGAAAGATTCCTATGTTACTTCAGCTTTCCTTCATATGGGAGAAGAAGCACCTCTTATTCCAAGTGGCACAATTTTCTTCCAGGGTTGCAACTTTGGTTGCGTCTTCTGTCAAAATTATGATATTTCACAAGCATGGAAAGGAAAAAGATCTCTAGATGACATTGCTCAAAAAGTAGATCCAAAAAAATTAGCTACTATTGCTGAAAAGCTTGTTAATAGAGGTGCAATAAATATAAACTATGTTGGAGGAGATCCTATTCCCAATATCCACACTATAATTGGTAGTTTAGATATTCAACAATCTAACATTTGTCAATTATGGAATTCTAATTTTTACCTAACTGAGAAATCCCTATCGCTTATAATAGATCTTATGGATTTTTGGCTACCTGATTTTAAATATGGTAATAATGAATGCGCTAAGAAATATTCTGGTATAGACAACTATTATAATATTTTAACCAGGAATCTAAAAAGAATCCATGATGATGGTAGTGGAGAGATTTGCATACGGCACTTAGTTATGCCCAATCATGTGGAATGTTGTTCAAAACCAATCCTAGATTATGTTGCCAAAGAACTCCCTAAAGCTGTAGTAAACATAATGGGGCAATATAGGCCAGAATATAAAGCTTATCAATTTTCAGAAATAAATCGTCATCCTACATCAAAAGAAATGAATGAAGTAAAAAGATATGCTGATAATTTAGGAATACTATATGAACCAGTATCATAGCAGTACTTGATAATTAGAAAAATCTAAAAATAATAGAATATTTGATATCCTAACTCTTTATTCTAAATCTTTTAACATAAGGGGTCGATTATGAGTTATAATTTAAGTGATGTAAAAGGTCTGGGCAAGAAAGAAGAAACACTTAAGGAAGCTGGCATAGATTCTGTTGAAAAATTAGCAAACGCAAACGTAGATGAGTTAATATCTCTTAAAGGTATTGGGAAAACAACTGCAGAGAAAATTATCGAAAGTGCGAAAATTTTACTAAGCGATACTGTTATAGAAGAATCATCAGAGCTTACTGAAGAACAAGTGAAACAAAAGGAGGAATTAGAAAAAGCACAGGAAGAACTTAAAAAAATTGAAGAGAAGAAGAAAAAATTACAGGGTAAAAAGGTGGAAGAAGGAGATTTCATTCTAGTCAAAATCACTGCACGCACTCAAAAAGGAACAATTTTTAGGGTTTCTTCTGAAGAAGATGCTAAAAAAGCAGGTATCTATAATGAAGATAACGCCAAACAAGGAATGTATACCCCTGAATTTGTAATTGTGGGCAAATCCGGATTTTTAAATGAAGGATTAACTGAAGTTATTAAAGATATGAATTTTTTTGAAAAAAAATCTGTAAGAATACCGCCCACCAAAGCCTATGGGAAGCGTGATCCCCAAAAAATTGAAAGAATTGGTATAGCAAAGTTTAGGAGATTAAATGAAGGAAAGAATCCTGAGATTGGTAAGGAATTCATCAAACAATCTCAAGGACAAATGCAAAGAGGCACAGTGACGAATGTTGTACAAGGAAGAGTCATTGTTGATTATAATCATCCTTTAGCAGGGCAAAGCATAGACTACAATTTAGAGATTATAGATAAAATCGAAGATTTCAATGAAAAGATTGAATACTTTATGATTAACAAAGGAATTCCTTCTGAAAATGTTTCAGATTTTCAAGTTAGTTATATTCCCAAGAGTAAGACTCTCGAAATCACTATTCCTAAAATGTTTCTTTTTCAAAACTTAACCTATGTAAAATTTGGGCTAGCCATGGATTTGCAATCTTATATGGCAGATGATATTGATGATGTGAAGTTTATAGAGGTCTATGAAAAAATTCCGTTACCTACAACACCCTCAGAGTCTGTAATGCAAAAAATCGAAGACTTTAACAAAGAAAAAGAACAAGAAGATGAAAATTAGATTCACAAGATGCTTTAGGTAATTTTAATTTTCGACGTAAGTTCTTCTTTTTTAATTTCCCGTTCTTTTTTATACTCAGATTTTATTTTATGATAATGTGCTCTTTTGCGTTGAAATTCTAATCTCCTTTTTAGAGAGCTTCCTTTCTTTTTTAAGTACTCTTTCTTTGCTTTTTTATATTCTTTTTTTACCTTTTTATATTTTTTTTTGGTCTTCTTGTATTTCTTGTATTTTTCCTTTATTTGATGTCGTAGATCTTTATTAATATCACCAATTCCTAGCTGATTTAATGTTTCCTTGAACTTTTTAAATGACTCAAATCTAATAACTATAATTCCTAATTCTCTTGCAGGAACTAGATTTCTAATCTTATCATCAATAAACACACATTTTTTTGGAGATGTATCAAGTTTTTTTATTACATATTTATATTTCTCCATGTCTGGTTTAATGATTCCAATTTCATTCGAGAGAAATACGTTATCAAAAATATCATAAAATCCTTTCAGCATATTTGATTTAGCATGAATATCATGAGTATTGGACATCAAACTAACTATATATCCCGCTTGATGCAATCGTTCAATTATTTCAGCCATATCTGAAGAGAGATTAGTGACTTGAGAGTATAAATCAAACCATAATTCTACATAATATTCTATATTTACTTTTTTAGGCGGTAAAGCACCATTTTTTTTTTGAAATGGATAATAAAATTTCTCAAATATCTTTTCTAAAAATTCATATGAGGAGATCCTTCCAGAACTTAAACTGCGTTTAATTTTCCTAACATATGAATTTTCTAATCGAGGGAATTTAAAATTTAGATCAGAATCCAACATATCGAATAAATTTTTTATTACAAATGTCTTTTCAATTAATACTCCACCAAAATCAAAAATAAAGTGTTTTATTTTGTATAACCTAACTTTTTGTTTTTCTCCATAAATCTTTGATTTTTCAATATCTTTCTGAGAACCCATTTTACTTAATACCTTTTTAATTGACTTTTAATTTATCGTGGAATTAGTGTTTTTAACGTATTCTAGTATTAAACTACTGATTTTTTCAGGTGCTGTACCTCCACACTTCCAATTTGTAAATTCAGGGAATGAACCCGGATCTACTACATAAAATTTTTTACTCGATTCTTCTCTTACCATGTCTAAGTGTCCAAATAGAAGATTTCCCTTGAAATGATATTTCCACTTTTCAATTAAATTTTTGATATCATCGGGAGTTTCAATTTTTTTCATATCAACATGTTCATCTGATAATGGAGGTTTAATTAATGTACAAATATCATTACCAATGAAGTATACATTATAATGAACACCTTTGATATATTTTTCCAAGTATAAAATACCCTTGTTATATCTTTTTATATCTTTTATTGACTTTATTATTCTAACTCCTTTACTCCCTGAACCCATGATTGGTTTTAAAATATATGGAAATTCATTTAAATTTGTTTTAAATGTATCTGGTGTTCCTAAATGGATCTCTGGACACAACAATCCAATTTTCTTCATCAAGAAATGCGAATGTATTCGATTTTTTTGAATAAAAGACACGTCAGGTTTAGGAATTACTTGAATATTATTAGCTTCTAGAAAATATCCTGTATATAGGAAAAATAGACTTTTCGATTTCAGTATGAAAAAATCATGAATTAAAAGTTTTTCATCTATAACCAAATTTTCTAATGTGTAAATTGAAACATCAAACCCCTTATCCTCCAAACATGCTCTCAATTTACCCGTCATCATAGTTTTCCTTTTTGAGAGAATTCCAATACTCATATTTTATCACGCTTTTATCTTTTTGCTTGTTCTAATAAATAATTTGCCACAATTTTAGGACCATCTTTAAGATAATTAAAATTAGGTGTACAATTAATATCGGTCAAATAGAATTGACCTTTTGATTTTAGAAAATCGAGTGATGTTATTTTTAAATCTAAAGTTTCCATAGCTTTATAACAATATTCTCGTAATTCTGGAATCTCCTCTATTTCACTTCTTGTTTCTAACTTATTCGGATTAACTAGAATTGGTAGTTGTTTATTAAAAAAAACTTGTTCTCCAATTCCATAAATTTTATACTCCCATTTACTTTTTATGAATTTTTGGTAATAAAGATAGTTATATTTAGGGTCAATTTTATCAACTTCATTCAAAGCTCTTTCATCAGCTACTTTTAACTGCCCCTTTTCTTTATGTACAATTGGGATGAACTTATAATTTTTTTGATCTATGATATTTTTGATGATATAATCTTTAAAGTCTGGAATAATTCTTTTAGGATTTAATGAGAAATCTGGAATCGGTATACCTGCTTTTTTCAAGAGGACACTATTCAAAAATCTATTAATTGCTAACCAAGTTCCCTTATAAGAATTGATAACTGGAATATTAGTTTGCTCTTCTATTAATTTTGTTAAAGTTAAAATTAGATCTCCTTTTCCTTTAACAAAAAATATATCTTCATCAAATTTACAGTTAGAACTATCTAAAAAAAAGGTTTCCTCAACATATAATCTTACTTCAGCTTTTTGTTTCAGGTACCTAAGAAATTCTGAAACTTTATATTCAAGATGATATTCATCAATAATTATTCCAACTTTTTTCAAAAATTTTACCTAAGGAGGTTATTTTTTACTAAAGTAATCTTTTCTTTATTAAACTATTAAAAATTTCTTTATATAAATCCGATTCTTACTAAATTAACAATTATTAAATATAGAACTGAAATAAAAATCTAATCTATAAGGAAAATTGAATTGACTTTTTCCAATTTATCAATCAATATATTTATATACCATAATTTATTCATAATTTAACAAAATAATGGGGTTTTTACTCTGTCAAATAAGCTCAATAGAATTTATGTTGGTGCTATTTGTAATCGTGATCTTGAGATTTTTCAAGAGATCAAGAAATTCTGTAGTAAAAACTATAACATCTCTATTGTAAACCTTTATAAAAATGGTTCAGATTTATTTAATGTTAAATATTTCAAAAAAAAGTTGAAGAGGTTCCCAATTTCTTTAATTATTGTGAAATTGCATTCAGAACCATCAAATGAAGTTATCTATGATGCTATTGAAAAATATGCTTCTAATATACCTTTACTAAACAGCCTGAATTCTGTAGAGATTTGTGAGAGTAGGTATGACACATTTCAGTTTATTAGTCAGAAGTGTAAAAAACTAAATACTCCTCAGATTTACTCCTCTTTTTATGATGCTTATAACGCATGTAGAAATGGTAAAAATATTGTTATTAAATTGAATACACATAATATTCCTTCTCTCCCAAAAAATGATAGAATTCTTGGAATTGCAGAAGATCTACATCAGTTTAAGAAAATAACTTCAGAATTCAAGAATAATAATTTGTTTTTCCAGGAATACATAAACGGATTTGATCTAGTTTATAAAATCTATGTCATCGATCGATGGGCTGTTTCTATTACCTCTTATAATCGATTACAAGAAAGAAAGGATTTAACTCCACTAGATCTTATACATATGAGAGTTCCTATTGATAAACAGCTCAAAAGAAGAGTGCTACGGCTAGGTAGGAAATTAGGAATGGCTATTTTTGGAATAGATTATATTCTTAAAGATGGGATACCATATATCGTTGATGTTAACGATTTTCCCAGTTTTAGAAGCATTCCAGAAGCAGTTAGTTTAATTTCGGATTATATATATAACATACTCTTTACAAGAGGACAAATATATAGAGCATCTGTAAAAGCCCAGGGTTAAGGATATAAATAAAAAAAATATGAACTAATTATCATTTATGCCTCTAATAAATTCAATAAGCCTTTTCTTAGCAATATAATCCACTAATTGTTCAGGAGGATGTTTTGTAAAGAAAGAGCAAGCAGAATGTAGAACACCACCTAATTTTCTATCTTTAGCAATTTTGCTTATTCGAACACAATCAGCTATAATTCCCGCTGAATTATTGCCATCTTCCACAAACATTGTCACATCGACTCTCACAGGAGCTCCTCCGAAAATTCTACCCTCTAATCTCATATACGCTTCTTTTTGGTTCTTTAAAAATGGTATGTAATCAACAGCAGAGATTTGACATTGAACTTCATCTTTATTTTGAAGGTTGGCTATTACTGACTCCGTTTTAGATTGCCTCTTTCCTTGTTCATATCTTAATTCTCCATTAGGCATTGGAGTCAATAAATTACAGAAATCACTACAGCCCCCCCAATCTAATTGGATAGTTCTATCTAATATTGCCCCCCTCATTGGGAAAAGATTAGTTAAAGCTCTATGAATAATTGTTGCCCCTATTTGGGATTTAACATCATCTCCAATTAAAGATAAATTTAAATCTTCTGCTTTTTTTACTATTTCAGGATCATTAACAACAGG
This sequence comes from Promethearchaeota archaeon, assembly GCA_048941385.1. Classification (GTDB taxonomy): domain Archaea; phylum Asgardarchaeota; class Lokiarchaeia; order Sigyniarchaeales; family SOKP01; genus Loki-b32. Next base: position 13,110 of record JBHLNR010000016.1, on the reverse strand, counting down.
AGAAGGCATTCCATTTACTATACATGATCCTGCTTCAAGAGCACTCATAGCGTAAAATTTTACCGCTTCATGCGCACCGGTTGGGAGTAAAATAACTGATACATCAACCTTATACTTTTTTAATTCTTCAGCAATATTAGCTGGTTTTTTGTCATTCTCAACCGGAATTATGTTCTTAATATTACTATCTAATCCATCCATAATAGGACCTTTAATAACAGGAGCGTTTAAAAATTCAGGTTCAAAAAGTTTCATGTTACAATTTGGACTAGCAAAAATTGCTTCACTCAAATCCTTTCCAACCTTATTAGCATTTACATCAATACCAAGGACAAAATTTATATCATTAATACTATATTGTGTAATTTCCGGTAATATTCCGATAATTTTATCATTATTCTTTTTATAATTCTCGACACCCTGAACTAGTGCACATGCTACATCACCGACGCCAATCAATGCTACATTAATTTTATCCACCATATTATTGTTTATATAAAATAATACTATTTAAATGATATTCATAAAAAACACAGATTTACTAAGTTATTAATAAGTTTGATATAACTTATTAAATTTTTAAATATTTAATCAGATACTATTTCTAAATTTAAGAGATTGAGGAATTTTGGAATAAGGGGGAAAAAAAAAAGTTCATTTTTAAAAAAAAGTATTGTAATTATATGATTTTTAGATTTATTATAATCTATATATATGATATAAATTTTACAAAATCAAGTATATTAGTAAAGCTTTATTGAATATCATGCTAAAAAGACGAATAATATTCTCAGCACGGCAAGATCATGAAGTGATTTCACACCTTATTAAACAATTAAAACAAATAGAACAGATTGATTTAATACTGCATGATCCTCAACAGGATTTTTTTTGTCTATCAGAAATGCCTGAAACATTCAAAAAAGCAGATTTACTAATTGTAAAAGTGAGAAATGAATGTTCAATTGATTTATTGCATTTTGCAAAGCTCAATAATATCCCAACTCTCCATGATATAGATACAATTTTGTTATGTAAAAATAAAATTGCTCTTGATTACGCGTTAAGAAATGTATTGGCAAAAAATAAGAAAGAATTACAAAAGTTCTTAATTCCTAATTCATGGAACCACTCTTTGTCGAATCTAAAAAGATTTAAAGAATGGGCATTGCCCAAATTACCAATAGTTATTAAAAGTCATTATCAGCATGATAAGTATAACCGTTTTAATTTTTTAGTTCAGAAAATAGAAGAAGTAGAAAAATTCTGTAAAATGTATAAACAATTTTTGTACTATGATGTTTATATTCAAAAATTCATTTCCTGTGATGGTATTGAGCGAAAAGTATATGTAATAGGGGATAAGGTTTTTGGTATTAAAAGAGAAAATCCAATTTATATATATTTAAGAGAACAACCTGAAACTATTGATGTAAATATGATTGAACGAAATGAATTTAAAATTACAGAAGAAATAATAAAATTATCACAAATCTTATCAAAAGAATTAAATCTAAAAATATTTGGCTTTGACCTAGTGAAACCTATAAATAAAGATAAGTTGTACATTATTGATTTGAATGATTTTCCAAGTTTTAGGGGGATTCCAAAAATAGAAAATATATTAAAAGAATTTATTAAAAACTATGCATTAGCTCTTTAAATATTTACTATAAAAGGAATAATAACGATGTAAGCAACTACGCCATATAAAACGCAAAAATAGCCAAAGTTAATTTTGTTTGCTAATTTTAATAACAATTCTATGGTAAAGTATCCTGTTGAAAAACTAACTATCGTTATTATTAAAATTGTTATTAAGTCCAATTTCCCAAATATTGAACCTTCACCAAATATAATATCAACAATAATAGAAGCGATAACAACAGGAACAGACATTAAAAAACTTAGTCTTAGAGCATCATTTTGTTTGTATTTTTCAAGTAAAATTGCTGAGATTGTAACTCCAGAGCGAGAAATACCTGGTAATATCGAAAATCCTTGGATGAGCCCTGATAAAGTGCTATCTTTATGAATCTTCTTTTTAAAACTTTCATTTATTTCAGAATTACCATATATTTTCTTAGTCTTAAGGATAATTATCCCTGTAATGATTAATAAGCCTGAAATGAAAAGGGTAATTATATCACCTTGGATTGCCTTAAAAACATCTAAAAAAACTATTTTAAATATAAAATAAAGTGGGACTGCTGTTATACCAGTTCCAATCGTGGCAAAAATTATCCAATTCCTCTTTTTAATATCTACATCTTCCACATTAATTCTCTTAGGGAAAAAAGTTTTCATGATCTTGTAAAAGTCTCCTCGAAATTTTAGTAAAACTGCTAAAGTTGTTCCTAAATGGAGCCATATTGCCAGACTAAAGGCATCCTCCGTGGAAATACCAAAAAAATTGGTTGATATAATCATAACCTGACCTGATGAAGAAATAGGAAGCCATTCAAATATTCCTTGGATTACTGCAATTATAATAAATTCAATCATACTCTAAAAAGAATATTTTTTTAAACCTTTAGAGAGACATTCAACGATTTCATCTCTCACTTTACTAAATAACTCTTCTTTCATACTTGGATCTTCAATATCTCCGCTTTTTCCACCGAATTCTTTTATAGTAAATATATTCTTATTGTTCGTATCAAAATATTTATTAATTTCTTTTCTGTGTTTTTCTGTTAGCGTTAAAATTAAATCTGCCTTTTTAATTAAATCTGGATGTTTCTTTAAATCAATGGATACTGACGTATCAGAGAGTTTAATCCCAATTTCATTCATTGCTAATTTTGAATCCATTGAAATGAGCATCCCATCTCTTGCGTGGGGAGAAATCCCTCCAGATTTAACTTCTACGTCAATTTTTTTTTTTGAAAAGAAATCTTTCAAAAAACCCTCAGCCATGGGACTGCGAGCTGTATTTACACTACAAACAATCAGAATTGACTTATAAGGAAATGTAAGTACCATTAATAGGATTAAAAGTAGGATGTAAAATAATCTTTATTATTTCTTAAAACTAGATTTATTTACAAATTTGATATCCTTCTTTATCATGTTTTCCAAAGCGTTATTTATATTCCCTTCCGGTAAATCAATCCCTTTAGACATATCAACTAAAAAATAAACTTTATACCCAAAATTCACACCATCCATAGCAGTAAAATAGCAACAGTAATCTAAAGCTAATCCACAAATATATATTCGCTTAACATTTTGCGAGTTTAAATATTCTCTAAGACCTGTTTCTGATTTTCTATCATTATCTTGAAAACCAGAATAGCTATCTACATTTGGATTCGTTCCTTTTTTAATTATTTTATCTCCTAGACCTATCTTTAAATCTTTGTGAAATTCAGCACCTTTAGTATTCTGTACACAATGATCTGGCCATAACACAGGACCTATTGCCCCATCATCAGTCGAAAATTCATCACCAGGATTTTTATCTAGATGATTACTAGCGAAAGATTTGTGATTCTGTGGATGCCAGTCTTGAGTAAAGACGACAACCCCTTTATTTTTCTTAAACTTTTTGGCGATATTATTTATATCCTCAATTATAAAATCACCTTCTTCTACGGGTAATGATCCTCCAGGTATAAAGTCATTTTGCATATCAACAACTATTAGTGCGTCCGTTTTTTCTATTTTGATTTTTTTTTCAAATTCTAATTCTACCACCTACCTCATCTCTATGCTTTTATTAAATTTTTTTATACATGATATATATTGATCCCGATAAGTACCAAAAAACCGTCGAGAAGTAAACAGCCCATTCAAATGTTGGATTAATTGTGTATACAGCCCTTCCAAAATCATAACAAAGATCAGCGAAGTAATTACAGAAGTTTGTTATGAAGAATGGTATTAGATAGAATACAAAAATCCCTGCGATGACAAAACCAACATAAGCAATATATCTTGAAAATTTTGGGTTATTTATTATTAAAATACTAAATGATAGAAATGCTACAGCTCCACCCAACCATGAGCACAATGCAAAATTACCATGCAGCCAACTAATAAAGGGATTAACACCAGAAAAGGTACCTGAAAGAGCCATACATGAGGAAGAAAATACTCCAGCAATAATTGCTACTTCTCTTACATATTTTTTATTGGTTTCATCCCTTACTGCTCTTCCCATATAGATAATAAAGGGAATTGAAATTATTCCAGTAATTATCAAACCAATTCTTAAATAGATTCCCCCTGCTTTATGACCTAATACGCTAATAGATTTCTCCCACATCACATAATCCGGTGATAATAAGAGTGCTATAATTGCACCTAAAAATGATATCAAAAAAGCTAAAAATCCAAAATAATAACCGGGTATAACCTTGAATAGATTATCGAAGATTTCATTTATCTTTTTCATAATATTCTGTCAAACTTTTATTCTTAATAAAAATTTCCAATTAATAAAAAATTTAACTCAAGACAGATCTCTACACTAAAAATTTAGATTTTCTTCCATATCATATAGAGTGAAATAATTAAATACCAAAGGATCACCCCAATAGTATTAATCCATTCTAGGGATGGTAAGATTCTCATTAAAAAACGTAAAGAAGGTAATAGATGGAGGTAAAATAAAATCATTAATAGAATAAGGGTGAAAGAAACTAAAAAACCAAAAAATGCTAGTGATTTTGGGTATTTAGAATCATAAAGAAGTAGAATGTTGAAAAGTGTGATGTAAAATAAACCTGTTTGCCAACTTAACATTGCAAAAACGCCATGAATCAGAGCAATAATGGGATTTGATCCACAAAATGCTCCAAGAAAGATAAAGCAAACACATGAAATGATGGCAAAGATAATTGTAGTTCTTATTAAGTTGTCACTAATATCTTCTCTATTTATAGTACTACTCAAATAAATTACAAAGAAAAGAGCAAATACCCCTGAAATAACATTTCCAATCTGAAAGAAAACACCACCGGGCCCTAAACACAATGAACTTACAGCTCTCCTTGTTAAATCATAACCAGGATACATTAAATAAGCTATTAAATCACCTAAAAAACCAAATGTTATGGATAAAAGCCCACATAATGCCCCTGGAATAAAACGGTTAAGCTTGTTTGAGAATGAATTAATTTTTTCAAAAATCATCTAAGCGAAATCCGTAGTAAAGATTTTAAATCAATTTATTAGAGTAATAATTATAAATTTAATTTCTATCATATAAAAACCATTATATACTTCTATATACTAAAAACTCTATTGAAAAAGAGATAATTTTAATAATTTGAGAGTATTAAGCTTTAGGTAATAGGATTACTCTAGGTAATAGTATTATAAAAGTCGATCCTTGATTTCGTCCTTTTGAATCCACTAAAATCTTCCCTTCATGAAGTTCAACAATTTCTTTTGAGATATATAAGCCAAGACCTGTTCCTTCACTTTCTACCTCAAAATCTTTTCCATATCGTTCAATTTTTCCAAATTTTTTAAACAAGCCCTTGATTTCCTTCTTTGTTAAGCCAATACCATTATCTTTTATGGAGATTCTAACCCATTGATCTTCTTCATAGATTTTTACATGAATCTCTCCTCCAGGAAGAGTATATTTAATTGCATTAGAAAGAAGATTTATTATTACCTGTTCAATCTTAATTCGATCTACTAAAACCTTCAATTCACTTGGATGATCAACTACAATATTAATATTTCGCTCATCAGCCCAATATTTTATATCATTTATAATGTTATTTGTGACTTCTACTATATTATTTTCCTGTAAATGTAAACTAAATTTTTCTGATTCAATTTTAGAAGTATCAAGGAGATTTTCAATTAAAATTTTTAATTTTTGACTTCCTCTATGAATCATCTCTACAAATTTTATAGATTCTTCTCCAATTTCATCCTTTAAATTACTTAAAAGGTACTGTGAAGCAGCAAATATAGAATTCAGTGGTACCTTAAGCTCATGCGAAGTTGTTGTTATTAATTCACTCTTTATTTGACTTAGTTCTAATAGTTTCTTGTTGTCTTCAAGAATAATCTTTTCAGCGTTTTTCCGTTCTGTTATGTCTCTAGTGATTAAAAGTGCTTTTCGTTCACCTTTTTCATTCTGAAATAGACTCCCATTAATCTCTACATTTACAAAATGACCATCTTTATGTATAATTCTTGCTTCTATCGAGCCACTACCCTTTTTATTAAAAGCTTCATAAAATTGTACTAATGCATTCTTAGCATCATCGAAATGGATAAAATTCAAAGCCCTTTTGTTTATAACCTCCTCAACCGAATACCCACTTATTTTTAATAAAGGTTCTTTGTTCGCAAATTCGATATTCAAATCTTCACTTACAATTAAAATTAAATCATTTGCATTTTCAGAAATTAATTTATACTTAGTCACAGATTCATTCAACTTTAAATCTGCTTGCTTTTTTTCTGTAATATCTTGCACTATTATCTGAATAAACGTTTTGTTTCCCAAATTTATTAAGGATACTTGAGGATTTATCCATACCTTAATTCCATCATATTTGAATATTTGAAATTCAATAGGGTCCAATCTCTCTCCTTTTTTATATAACTCAAATCTCCTTTTCAAAAGAGGTATTATATCAGAGGGTAAAGCCTTTAATTTAAAAAAATCTTCTCCTATACATTCTCTTTCACGATATCCAAATAGATTTTCGATTGTTGAATTAACATCAATAATCCTATCTTCAAAATCAATTAAAATTACCCCATATGGAGAACTATGAAATAAATGTTTATACTTCTCTTCTGATTCCTTTAATTTTTGCTCTATCTCCACCCTAATGTTAATATCTCTTATGGCAACAATAAATTTACCATCTTCTATGTTACCAATGAATTTACCTCTAGCTGATACGAAAATACTATTTCCATTCTTGTGTAATAATCTATATTTCGGGACTGAAATTATTTCCCCTGTGTTAATTGCCGTCTTTATAGCTTCAACAATTTTTAATACATCTTCAGGATGAATGAAATCAAGGGCACTTTTACCAACTATTTCAGCAGGATCATAACCAATTATGTCATAACATTGAGGACTAGCATAGGATACAATAGTTTTTGAGTTGCCTTCAAGTATGATATCTGTAAGATTATTAATCAAACTTTGGTATTTTTCTTCTGATACTAGATTCTGATCTTCTAAGTCACCTAATAACTCTTTTGATTTGCTTTTTGCTTCACGTGGCATAAAAATCACTTTTTTATAATGGAGTTATATAGGTTTATATTTAGCTGACTTACGATAATAGATTTGGATTTTTGATTGTTTTAGTTGGAGGTATTTAAAATCTATTATATTAGATTTCGAAAGATATTTACTTCAATTGTTTTCTTCTTACACTCCTATAATTCTAATCGTGATCTTAGTTTTAATTTTGAGGAAAATCATATTTGTTCTATGATTTGAAACGTAATTAAATAAAAAACTCGATTAGCTGACAATTTTTTAAAATTTTTTCAAATGGGAAACATGCGGGAGTAGGATCTTAGTATATGATATAAAATTTCCTGAAATACTTCTATATAACAGATAGTTTAAAATTAGAATGTACCCAAAATTCAAAAAGATTTAATTAATAATCCTAATTATTATAGAATAATCTCTTATTATAAATTAAGCGCTCGTAGTATAACGGTTAGTATGCTAGGTTCCCAAAGGAATTAGGCGCTCCCATCCCCGAGTAACCTAGCGATCCGGGTTCAATTCCCGGTGGGCGCATTTGCTAACAATGAATTAAACTCAATTATTTAATTTCCTAAGTTATCTAGGAAGAGGTTTAGTGAGGGCGCATCATCCTCTATTTCTTTACATAATATAGATATTTCACCAAACAGAGAAGCAACTTTCTGAAAAACACCATTTCTTTTATATTGTTCAGATTCTTCCATTTTTAACATTATTTCTAGTAGAGGTTTAAATAGTTCCAAAATCTCGTAGACATTATTTAAAATATTCTTTACAAGATTTATTTTTCTATTAATTTTATCATCCATAATCGACATTATAATTCATAACTAATTTACTAGGTAATTCGATATTTGAATAATAATTATATTTTAATTATTAAATGTTTTCGCTTTTATTTTACCGACAACACGTTTGTATACAAAAAGATCTTATGTATTATTTTGAAATCAAATTTGTGGGAAAAATTACAAACATATCACATTTTTGAGGTTGTAGATTAGGTATGAATTAGTTACTAGTATCATAAAGAATTATTGTTTTTTATTTAAATAAAGTCATTATTTATGAGAAGAACAAGATTAAAAACTTGTTAAATAATAATCAATGTATTTGCTCCACTTTTCTCAATACATCTCTTAAGTGTAAGTTGCCCATACCGAATTTAATCCTAAAATTGAACATTAGGACTAAATTGACCTTTACACCGTTAATTTCCATAATCTTTGATATAAATTTCTCATTATTTTCCAGTTCTAAGTACATTTTCTTTACACTAATTAAATTTTTTTCATTTCTAACCTCAAATTCTTTCATCGTATTAAATAATGTAGTTTGAGGAAGTGAAGAATATAAAACTTTCCCTTCTTCACTAAATATACCACTCCCAATTATTTCTTTATCATCAACACAATCTCTTAATATTTGAATAATGTTTTGAAAAATAGGCATTGAAATGAAGTCAGTTCTCTCTGTATTTTTATCTTCTTCACCTTCTAATATATCAGTGCCACTTTCATATAATTCTAAGTGAGAGAATTCGAAATCAACAGTTTGATATCCTCGTACGATAAAATTTTTATCTATAAATGCCTGAAAACTATGTTCACAGTTTAATCCTGAAGGTATTGATACAGTAGTTAATTGTTTACTTTGATTAATAACTTTTATAGGTATTTTCAAACTTTGGTTAGCTTTACATTTGGGGCACCTTATTGATACTTCTTTGAAATAATCTTCAGTTTTATGATTTACAGCATCGGGTAATGTCAATCTTCTAACACTCCACAGATAATAAAAATCGAATTGTAATTTGATTTAAATTTGGATAAATTTAATTCCAAATAATCTTTGTGTTCAAAAAATATTTAATATATAATTTTTTTGTGTTATTTAAATTTTTGTCTCTAAGAATTGTGCCGAATCTTAGAGTATGAAATTCAAACAATCTGAATCAAATTATATATACCAAAAGTACAAAATAGTTTATAAAAATAAATGTTTAAATACAGATTCTTATATAAAATCTTTAGTTTAACAAAAAAAAGACGCACAATAAAAACAGACATTATAATTATTTTACCACAAAATATTGAATATATACAAAAAAGTATATCTATCATTCCCTCAGGATTAAAGAAAATGATTATCGGGAAAGGAATTATTATAGGATTGACCTTTTTTCTCAATTCATATTTCTTCTTTGTTATAATTGTTATCTTTAATGAGGATAGATTAAACAATCTTAAAAATTCAAAACAACAAATCTCATTGATAGAAGAAATTACAACTAAAGCAATGAAATTACGAAAATTAACTGATGATTTACAAAATAAGCTTTTGGAATAATAATTGAATTTAGAATTAAGAATTTTAACAATCTAAGGCATGAAGGAAATGATAATCATGGAAAACTACCAAAATTCTAAGGAAAATACAGTTAAAATGGAAATACTTGGCATCGGTTTAGTTAAAATTTCACAAATTGATATAGAAGCTAAATTTAACGTGTTATTTCAGAAAGGTATAGGAGGACCACTTATTCAAAATATTATTGAATTATATAAAAAAGAGATAATAAACAAAAAACAAGGAAATTCAATTATTCCCTTAGAGAAATTCACACTTTTTATTCATTATTTTGAGAATCCTAATCATGATATATTGGTCATAATATATATGGAAGAAAAAGATAGTTCAGTAAATTTTTCCAAATTATATTTCTTATCAAGGAAAATAAATAAGAAATTCCAGTTAAATGAACCTGTCTTAAAAATCATAGAAGATTTTGATACTGCTGTGGAAATTCCTAAAACAGATGGGATCATAGCAATTTTTATTATAGGTACAGCAGGAAGCCCATATCTATCTAAAATTAATAAGAATAGATCAGAAATTGCAGATCATGAAGTCCACATTGGGGGCTTTATTTCAGCCTTATTATCATTTTCAAATACAATTATTGGGGAAGAAACAGGAGCAAAGCTAAAAGAAATTAACTTTGGTAATCAACAATTTTACGTTATTACTAAGAACGATGTGATCTTTGCTTTTTTAGTAGAAAATATGACTCCTTTACTTCAAAGATACATGTATTTACTCGCTGACGAGTTTCTTTATCAATTTAGAAGTCTTTTAAGAGATTTTAACGGGGATATAACCCCATTCAACTGTTTTGAAGAAACAATTAATCAATATTTTTTAATATAAAAAAGAGGTATAAGGAAAATGATACAAGACCAGGAATATAAAAATAAAAATCAGGTTTCCATCCTTATTTTTCAGGTTGGATGGGAGCAATTTGTTATTGACCTTCTTGAAGTAAAGGAAATAATTCAAGCAGGACAAATAAGAAAATTGCCAAAAAGCTTAGAATACATAGATGGGATTTACAACTACAGAGGAGAAATCATACATATTGTCAATTTAAAGAAAAAATTAAACTTAAACGAATATATGCTATATCGCTCAAAAAATTCCTCTATAGAAGAAGAAAATTATGGTAACAAAAAGAAATACATAATTATTTTAAAAGTGGAGAATAGCCTTATTGGATTTTATGTTGATCGAATTATAAACATAGATCACATTAATGTCAATGAAATTTCAGAATTAAGTCCGATTTTTCAAACTAGCGTTGCTATGAAATATATTAAAGGAGTAATTAATTTTAAAGAAAGACCGAGGATTATGCTTGATTTAGGTAAGATTCTTATTGAAATTGAAGAATTTAAAATCCAACAGGATATATCATCATTGACTAAAAATTAAATTTAAAATAAAAATGGAGTTGATTAAATGACAAACGATAAAAAAAGGGTTATGATTGTAGACGATGCAGCCTTCACAAGAAATATGTTAAAATCTATTATTAGCAAGATCGAAGAAATCGAAGTTGTTGGTGAGGCCGCTAATGGGGTTGAAGCAATATCTTTGTACAAAAAATTAAATCCTGACTTGGTTACTATGGATTTAGTAATGCCCGAAAAAGGCGGCATTGAAGCAACAGAAGAGATCTTAAAAATTAATCCAAGTGCATTAATCGTCGTTGTATCTGCATTAGGACAAGAAGCCTTAGTCCTTGAAGCAGCTAAAAAGGGTGCAAAGGATTTTATTCAAAAACCCTTCAAGTCTGAACAAATTCTTGAGGTAATGGACCGTATACTAAAGAATAAGAAAGCTGTTAAAACATAACATAGAATTTAAAAAGTGGGGTGATTAAGTGGCATCTAACGACGATATTAAGCTTTTTATAAGTGAAGCGGAAGATCTTATTCAAAAAACTGAGGATGAGATCCTTAATCTAGAGCAAAATCCAGGAAACCCTAAACCAATTCAGGAGCTTTTTTTTACTTTTCACACACTAAAGGGACTTACAGCTATGGCAGGATTTGAAAATCTTTCAAAATTTTGTCATCACTTCGAGACTTTTTTACACAACACCAAGGATAAAAAAGTACCACCAAAAAAGCATAAAGATTTTATTGATATGCTTTTTGAGAGTTTAGATGTGCTACGTAATGTCTTAAAAAAAGTAAAAGAGGGTGATTTAACTGACATTGATGGTAATTTTGTTGAGGATATAAAAGGGAGTTTCGATACTTTTGAAGTAGAATACGATATTACATTTATCCAACCAATTTCTACAGACGAAATAACAAAGATATTGAAGGATAACAAAAAGAAACCCTATAAAATTTATATTCGCTTAGAAGAAACTTGTGTATTTAAAAAAGTAAGGTTGTTTATTATTTTTAGGGCTTTGAATGGAAATGGCCAAATTTGTTGGACCAATCCGGCTCCAGAATCTTTGGAAAAAGCAATTTTAAAAAATGAATTCGAAATTTTTTATATTTCTCAAAAAGATAAACCTGAAATTTCTCATACTTTAGATGAGATTTTAGAAATTGAGAGCGTTGTTATTTCTACACAAAAACCTCAAGAATTTCAAAAAATAATTGCAGATCTAAAAGATAAATGGGAGCATGAACAAGCAGAGGTTACAAGTCAAGAATCTGGTGAGGAAAGTACATATGAAGAGGAAGTGATTGATGACGAAATTACGCAGGTTCCCAATGTAGTAGAAGATTATTCTGATGAGAGTGTAAAGATTACTAGTGTGAAAGTTAATATTGAAAAATTAGAGGAATTAATGAATTACTTTGGGGAACTTGTAATAATGAAGAACCATATTAGCCAACTTTTAAAAGACAAACAAGATAGAGAAATTAATAGACTTTTTGATAAAATGGATAAACCCTTTTTGGATATTCAAGAAATCCTTTTTAATTTAAAGTTGGTAAGAGTTGATTCAACTTTCAGAAAGTATAAAAGACTTGTCCGAGATGTAGCAAATGAGACTGGTAAAAAATTAAGACTTATTCTGCAAGGAACTAATGTAGAGATTGACAGAAAAATATTAGAAGAATTAAATTCTCCTCTAGTTCACTTAATACGAAATGCTATATATCATGGAATTGAATTACCGAAAGAGAGAAAGAAAAAAGGTAAGAATGAGCTAGGTATTTTAAGATTAAAAACCTATAGAAAAGCAGGTTCTATATATATTGAAGTAGAAGATGATGGGGGAGGAATTGACTATAAGAGTGTTAGAGACAAAATTATTAAAAAGGGCTACTTCGATCCTGAAGCAGCTAAAGAGTTAACTAATGATGCCCTGAATAAATTTATTCTAATGCCCGGTTTTTCAACCTTAAGTGACGTGGGTATAATTTCAGGAAGAGGCATGGGATTGGCCATAGTTGCAGAGAAAATAAAAGAATTAGGAGGAGATTTTCTTATTGAATCACAAGAAAATATAGGAACTAAATTTACCGTAGTAGTGCCATTTACAAGGGCAATTTTAAGAGCTCAATTAATTCAAGTCTCACAGG
>JBHLNR010000015.1:0-34944 GCA_048941385.1 Promethearchaeota archaeon | reverse complement strand
AGGCTAATAATTTTGGAAAAAAATTAAATAAACTTCAATCTTGTGAGTTTAGAAGGTAAAATTATTTTCTTAATAAAATCTACTAAATTAAGGTTATTCAATTGGAGATCATCTAAAGGGATATACAATATTGCCCCATTTTTTATAAAATTTTGAAGCTTTTCTTGCTTTTTAATCCTTTCTATAAGATCAATTTCAGCATCCTTTTTGAAATGATATGAGTCAGTATAATATGAATAACCTCCTTCAATTTGAGGTAATGCAATTTTTGGAAAATGTTTCAAATCCAATTTAGCAAAACGATTTACTGCTTTCTTTGATTTAGTTTCACTCAATAAAAATGAGAGATTATTATTTTGTGAAAGCTTTTCGCAGAAGGAATTCATTTCTGCTAAGATTTTTATTCCAAATTCTAAAGCTAAAACATTTTCATGTAATTCAAAATCAGTCAAAAATTTAACTGTTTCATTTAAACCTATAAAACTAATAGATAAAGATTGATCCTCTAAATGATAAAGGTCTTTACCATTTATCTTTCCGCTACATAATGGTAAATGGTTAGAATTTAACCTTTTTTCAATTATTTTATATTTTTTTATTAGAACCTGATTGATAGTTAGTAATTTTTCATTTAATAATTCAAAAAATCTTGTTTCTTCTTTAGCTGAATAAGCAAGTCTTGGAAGATTTAAACAAATTTCTTGAAGAATCCCTGAATTTAAATAATTAGTAGAGACTCCATTTTTATTTTTTTTATTTAAAATAGGATTATCTAAATTTATTAGAATAGGGGTTTTATTTTTTTCAATTTCGTTCCATACATTTAGATATACCTTACTAAAATCATCCAACCAAACATTTTTCAACAAAATTTCATGTTGAGGAGATTTAAATGGGGATTTATTATCATCCCCTTCTTTAAAAGCGACCAGGAGAGCATTAAATAATTTTAAACATTCCTCTTCGTATTCTCCATAGGTTCCAGTGGGTTCTCCTTGATTTCCTACAACAATATCTTTTATAAAATGTTTTAAAAAAGCCGGACTTGTTTGAATTGAACTTGATGGTATTGGGCGTCCTGTTAAAATTGATAAATGATTTAGCTCATAAATTAATATCCTCATAATTCGAACTAATTTCGGAAGGGAAACTTCTTTAGCGTAAGGAGATAAAAACATGGTTAAGTAGCGAAATCCTTGGTTCCCACAAAACTCATTTTGAGTTATTGCTAACCATTTAACTAAATGATGAACTGCCTCTTTTAAATTACGGGCAAGTTTTAGTTTGCAGCAAGATATGAAATTATCTATTGGTGGTAATCCATTTTCTAAAATTATACGAGGATCCCAAATCTGTGATAGTGGTCTTAAATCAAAATATCTTAACTTATGAATGTGAATATCTCCATATAAATGAGCTTTAGATTCTTCATTAGTCAAAATTTTTAAGTGAGCATATTCTTCAGATATTCGGTTAGCAGCCCAATGATGAATTTTTTCAGGATTTACTATTCGATCAGGATGTTCTATCAACCCATTCTCCAGAATTTTTTCATAATCCATTAATGGCATACCAATTCTTGTATATAGCTTACGTTCATTTTCAAAATGTTGTTCAGAAAGTATTGAACATACAATTTCTCTAATATGTGGTCCTGAAAGAAATTTTATCCCTGAGCTAATGATTCTTCTTACAACAAGTTCCGTTATGTTATTTGCATCAGATTCACTCATTCCTGTTTCTTTTATGATACTTTCCAAAATTCGCGAAGAATCAAATTCTGCTAAATCTCCTTCAGTCCTAAACACTTTTGGAAATAAGTCCATGATTAGTTTAAAAGAAAGTAATTGTTAACTTTTTTGAAGTTTGAATTATTATATTCAAGAAATATAAAAAACTCAATTATTAATGGATTAAATATTATCATTTTGTCTATTTTAACAGATAGATTAGCTAAAACTTGATTTTTTAGTACATCAATACTCTCTATATGTTAATTTATGAGTTTTATACTCTGAAATATATGTTCAAAGTTTACACAGAATCTTCAATACAACGTTTTTTCACTGAAATTTACCATATCCTAAGAGAAACCGATTCCAATATCAATGAAATATGGTGTGAATTTTCTAAAATTTCTTTTTTTAAAGATTTTAGAGGAGCAGAGCTAAATAATTTCCTCGAACACTTTGAATTTATCTCAATTAAGAAAGGCAATTATATTTCTTATATTGTCATAGATAAAATATTATTTATCATAGATTGTATTAAATACCTGAGATACGACATTGCTCAATTATCAGAAATTCTAGACTATAATGGTTTTGAAGCATTAGTCAAAGAAATCTTATCAAAAAATAACTATCATACTACAACTAATTTTAGATTTTCTGAGAGTTCTAAACTAAAAACACTAAAATCTCAGAAAAGATATGAAATTGATGTTATTGGTATATCTTCAAAATTTATCTTAATTATTGATGCAAAGCAGTGGAAGCGTAAAGATTCATATAATTCAATGAGCAAGGCAGCAAACCTACAATTTGAGCGTATCAAAGCATTAAAACGAAACCCAGAATCCTTTTCGAAACTCATAACATTAATTTTAGGTGACAAATTTAATGCTAAAAAGTATTTACCATTCACTCTTATTCCTTTAATGGTTACCCTCGAAGATAATGGTATTAAATTTAATGAAAACCAGATACCGCTTGTTTCGATATACGAATTCAATGCTTTTTTACAGGAGTTTTCAAATAATTTGCATTATTTTAAATCAATTCAGATAGAAAGAATTGTTAGGCAAAATAAAATAGACGAATTTGCTATTTAGAAATTACTGTTCTAAACCCATATAATATTTTATTTGCTTTTTTATAACATTGATAGCAATAGAGATAATACCACTTTTAACATTAGGATGAGAGAATAAAATTAAGATCATATCCTTTAAAGTTGAAGATTCTGTATCAATTGGAGCTAAATCTAAAACTCCTTCACTTCCTTTTACACTAATAGATTTTAATGTTCCAGCGCTTAACCCATGGATGATATCCTCACCTATCATCGAAAGATTCATTCCAATAGTGTTAAATAGAGAGTCTGATATTCTACTTGAAATTGCAGAAGCTAACATTGTTCCATCTGTCTTAATAATCGCTGAGGCTTCTATTCGAGAATCAAGTGCAGTTAATTCATTCAAAATTTCATTCATACTTGAGGGGGGTATTTTTCTTTCAGGTTCTATCTTAGGAGAAGGTTCAGGAGGGTGTGGGGCTAATTTTTTTACCGATATTTTTTTTGAAAGAAAGCTTAAGACTTCAGTCATATCTTTTTCCAATCTTTTCTGTTTAGAGCTCGTTTCCACGGTTTCAGGAGGTTTAGTTGGAATTGGAACTAATGTGGGTCTTGGTTTATCCCCCTCATCTTCAAGAATCGACTGTTTAAGCTCTGAAAACGCATCAGATATAGAATTTTTTGTAAACGAGGCTGTAGGTTTCGAAGGTAAAATGGAACTTTGAAATGGTTTTGGTGCGATTTCTTGTAGAACTTCACTCTGATCCCTCTCTAAAACTAGCTCTGAATTATCCATAACTTCAGTATCTGAGGGAATTTCGTTGAGACTTAGCTCTTTTTCTTTTGGAATTTCCTGTAATTCAACTTTTTGAATTTCTTTTTTTGACTTCTTAGTTTTTTTTGATTTTGAAGAAATTGGAAGCAAAGCACCACATTTTCTACATGTTCGACTAATTGCTTCATTGTTTGTTGTACCACAATTTTGACAAATGATAATAGCTTTATCTCTCCTCCTTGAAATTATAATATCAAAAAAATATAATAGCTAATATTATTCATGAAAAATTAAGAATCTCTTGATTATTAGTTTTTTGCTGTATAAATTATTAATAATAATTTGATTTTATTAATATTACCAAATCCTGTTGATTTCCTGTTATAATAAGTTTGTCTTATATCTTTCTACATTTATTGTTTTTCTTTTGGTAGGAGACTTCTCGACCCTATTGCTAAGAATTAAGCTCTTTCATTTTCTCTAATTTAGGTTGTATTTTTACATTAAATTCCTAATTAAACTTTTCTTATTCGAGGCTCTCTTTCTAATTCTTCCTTTGTACCTTTTATTTTAAATTTTCCATCTTCTATTACATGAATCAAATCTGTAACATTCATTGCAAAACGTATATCTTGTGTAACCAATAAGGTGGTGACTAAGAATAGAGTATTATATAATGTGGGTCATAGTTCAATATTGACTGGGCAAATTTTCAAAGGAATTTTCATTGAAATCAGACGCTGAATTTACCATTTAAGTAATATAAACCTTCCTCATATTTTTAAATAGTTCCAAATTTTATTATTATAATTGTTCATAAAATCATCATTTTAAAAGAGTGTATTCTAATAACAATATCAGATAAAGTTGTACAAAACGAGAAAATACGCACAATTGTAAATTCAGATTATGAAGATAAAGAATTTATACGTTTAATGAAAAACATTACGAGAAAATCCATTGAATCTAATTCTTTTTATAAAGAATCTGCTATTAAACAAGAATTTAATATGGATAATGTAAATCAAATGGATGATTTAGCGCTAATACCATTTTTAACTTCATCTACTTTCAAAGAATCAGTGGGGATGTTTAAAAAATTGTTGAAAATTCCCTTAGAATCCCCTGAGTTCAAAACGTGGAATGTATCTTCTTGTACAAGTGGAGATCCATCTTTAGTAGGGAGATCCTTGGATGATCTAGAGTTCTTAGCCAGCATGACCATAAAATGTATATATGAATTCATCCCTATACCGATGGAGGAGCATAATCAGTACGGGACTATTTCGATGAATTTTGCTCCTAATGTTACATTTTTAAATCGGATTGCTATGAGATACACTGATTTAAGGCCAATACAATTATATACTAGCACATTAAACGAAATCACTACTAAAATAACAAAACCAAAATATTTGATTAAATTCTTTATCCTTAAAGCATTTAAAGAGATAATCAAGAGACGTAGTTTAGTGGGTGCTTTTGGAATTAATGCTAAACATGTAATAAAGACAATCAACAAGAACTCAAGTAAACCCGCTGATAAACAAAAAAATATTTCAATTGGGGGGAGTCTCCAATTATTAAACACATTCATGAATCAGTACTTGATAGATGCTGATATAAAATTTGATTTACCCAATAGTTTTATAACTACTGGTGGTGGTGGATGGAGTGGACATAAATCTCAACTAAAGTATCCTCCTATAGAAAAAACACAATTCGTTTCAGATTGCATCGAATTCTTTGGAACTAAGGTTGAAAATGTTACTGATATGTACGGTTTTACAGAAACACCAATAGTTTTTGGCAGTCATTGGTCAGATAAGTATCAGAATTTTATATTTCACTGTCCGCCTCAAGCTAGAGTTATAATTAGAGATATGGATACTTTAGATCCTCTAAGAAATATAGGTGATAAAGGTTTTCTGCAAGTTCTTACCCCGTTTGGAGTAGCAGCCTCAGTGAATCATGCGGTTTTAGTTGATGATCTTGTAGAATTAACATCAAAAAATAAGTGTCCTGAATGTAATTATAAAGGTGATACTTTTATGGTTCAAGGCAGAGTTGAAGACAAAGAAGGACTTGGATGCTCATCTCTTGTTGAATGGATATAAATCCTTAGATAATGAGTAAACTAAGATGCAAATATATAAAACGCCTACAAATTAAAATTATTCAAACAGAAGAAAATAACCTATATATACAATATCTCTTTCATAATATTGGCGAAGGTCTCGAGATCCTCTTTTTGGAAAACAGGATCATCTTTTAATAGTAACAAGTAATATGGTGTAGCATCTTTCTTTAAGGTGATTTGTTTGAAGATAAAATTCTTTCCAAATCTCTGAAGAATCATTCTGTCTTCATATCTATTTTCCTGTACACCTGTATACTGAAGTGAATCACTTAATGTTAGGAAATATGGAGTACTAGCTGAAAGTAGATGTTTGGTTTCATCATTTTTATAATAGGATCCAATAATAAGGGAATTATCGTCAATAACTACAACGCCTTCTGAGTCAATCTTTTTAGCAAATTCTATTATGGTTTTTTCTATCAATTCAGATTTTGGGTACAAGCTAAGCAGGATTTCTGACATTGCTCTGATAATAGAACTAAAATCGTAAATTGATGTTTCATAGAAATATAAGTCTTTATATTCTGTAGATTTTTTTACTTGTTCTTTTAAATCTATGATAAGATTTTGCATTTCATTTGGAGCGCCTCTTCTTAAAGCAGGATCAAGTTTATGAAGGAATACATATATCGGTGGTTCAATTTCTAATTCCTTAAATTGTTTTATTACATCTTTAAAATAACTTATTGCTTCTGGGATTCGAGGTTTATTCTGAATATCAATGACATAGATTGCAATTTCAGTTCCGTCAAAAAATTTACCTGGGTTCTTTAAATAAGAAATTCTATAACTAATTTGACCACCTAAATCCCATTCTGCGATCTCTTTTCCTAAAAAATCAAAAACTCTTCTTTGAGCACCTCTAGTGGGTGAAAGCACTGCAATTTTTGAAAATTCTCTTTGAAGTGAGAGGATAATGCTAGTCTTGCCTGCATCATCAAGTCCAGTGAACAAAAGCTTTGAAGGTTCTGGTTTTTGTTCTTCCTCCTCTTTTTTCAGGTATAATATAGAATGTTTTAGATTTTTCTCCAAAGTTAAATTTCACCTTTATACATATAGGAAGAAATTAATTAATATATTCTTTTGTAAGATAAAAAATTATACCTTCATTTATTTAAATTACGCATTATATGTTATTTTGGACAAATATTTTAAAATCTTTATATTCATTAATTTCTACGGGGTTGGGGTATTCTTCTTTATTTTGGATGGTTTCCAGTGGTTTTGGCAATTTTGGCTTTAATTTTATTAATGAAATAATTTCTTCAGGAAATTTTGCCGGATCTGCCGTCTCATAAGTAATCGATTTAAACCCATTATGATTAGGATTCATTTTACGATAGAGCTGAAGAGCTGCCCAACCTACTGCACCATGTGGTTCAATTATTTTTCCAAATTTGCTATAAAACTCTACTATTGTATCTTTTGTTAATTCATTACTTATAGAAAATGAATCAATAATGGATCTTAACTTTTTCATATTAGGTTTTTTATGAATATATCCATTTTGATCAATATGGCCTTTAAATAAATCAAATATTCGTGCCAAGTTACTTGGATTCCCAACATTCATGGCAGATGATAAGCAATTTATTGAGGGGATAATTGGTTCATAAATTCCAGAACTCAAGAATTTTGGAAATTCATCATTTTCATTCACGGCGGATATAAAAATTTCTACTGGTAAACCCATTTTATATGCAATAATCCCCCCTGTAAGATTACCAAAATTTCCTGAAGGTACAGAATAAATTACTTTTTCACCAGGTTCTTTTGCGATCCGCGAATAACTCCAAAAATAGTAGATAACTTGTGGAAGTAGGCGTCCTATATTAATCGAATTTGCTGAGGACAAGTTAAAATCCTTTAGTTCTTTATCAGCAAAAGCAGTTTTTATAATTCTTTGACAGTCATCAAACTTTCCATTAATTCCTATCGCAATTACATTTTTACCTAAGGTAGTCATCTGCTTTCTCTGAAGATCACTTATTTCTTCCTTAGGATAGAGTACAATAACTTTAATTCTGGACATGGAATACATAGCCTGAGCCACTGCTCCACCAGTGTCACCAGAAGTTGCTGTAAGTATAATTATTTCCTTATCTTCTAATAAAAGGAAATATTCCATGACCCTTGCTAAGAGCCTCGCTCCAAAATCTTTAAAACTACATGTAGGACCTTTACTTAAATAACAGAGATAATCGTTTAGTTCAATATTCTCTAGTTCAATTTCGAAATTTAAAGCTTTAGTAATAATTTTTTTTAAATCTTCTTTAGGTATTTGTTGTTTGATTATTTTGTATAAAACTTGAAATGCGATTTCCTGTAAATTCAGGTTTCTAAAATTATAGATTTCTTGAGGATCTAAATTGGGGATCTTATTTAACATATATAAACCTTTATCCAAAGCTTGACCTTGTAGAACAGCAGTTCTAAAATCAACATCCGGGGTGTTGTAATTCGTTGAGTGAAATTTTAACATTTTGGATTTCACTTATTTCATTAATTCATTTATTTTATTAATAGCTTCTTGTGGAGTATTCACTCCATATATCATATCATTTCGTCTATCATCTAATTGTTGATTTGCTATATTTGAAGACCAACCAGGGACGCTCGATAACGCAACTATAGGTTTATTATAAATCCATGCAAAGCAGATCTCAGACAATGTTCCTGCTTTACCACTTATTGCTAAACATATGTCTCCTGTGAGGACAACTACAATATTTCTAGCCTGAGAGAATGGACAGGGAATTACTATATCAACATATTTATTGGCTCTGTCTTTTTCTGAATAAGGAATTATACCTATTGTGAATCCTCCTTTCTCTTTAACACCTTTACATATTGCCTCCATCACACCTGAAAGCCCTCCACATGCTACTGCGTAGTTATTCATTGCTAACAATCTTCCAATTTCTATTGTTTTCTCTTCTATATCTTTATCAATATCACTAGCACCAATAACAGAGACTACTGCCTTTATGTCCTTCTTAAAATCTATATCCATAGTTTTAAATATTGTATCCTCTCTTTATTGAAATATCAATTAAATCATTTAGAATAGCTGATGCTGCCTCAAATCCACCAGCTCCTCTTCCCATTAATAATATTGGCCCCGCATATTTGGTTTCTAATTCTACAGCGTTCAGATTGCCACTGATATTAAGAGAAGAATGTTTATCAATCAACCGAGGTTCGACAATTAATTTATCATTTTCTGCAATTGCAAGATGTTTAATAACAAATCCGTCTGTATCAGCTAATTCTATTGCATGTGAAGTTACTTTTGAAATTCCTTCCACCCTTACATCATTAATATGTTTAGACCATCCCAATAATTCATTTGCTAATATTACCAATTTTCCAGCAGCATCATAACCTTCAATATCTAAACTAGGATCTGCTTCAGCATATCCTAATTCCTGTGCTTCCTTTAAAGCTAAGGAAAATTTAATCCCTTCTGCGGTCATTCTACTCAAAATAAAATTAGAAGTACCATTTAATATTGCTTTAATGCTCAGAATCTCATTTCCAACTAGCACTTCCTTGATCCTTAATGTGGGAACACAACTTGCTACAGTTGCTTCAAATTTTATATAACACTTGTTTTGTTTAGCAAGATTCATTAATTTTTCATATTCAAGATAAAACGGTCCTTTATTAGAAGAAACTACATCTATATGATTGTTTAAGGCTTGAATTATATGTGATAAACCTGGTTCTCCCGTTTTTGGATTTGTAGGTGTAGTTTCTATACAAATTGCTATATCTAATTCTGATATTGCATGGAGAAAGTTTATATTATTTTCCCAATAAGGTAAATTTCTAAAATTTTGTTTAGATTCAACAACTTCTTTTAAATCTATTCCAGAAGATTTAATAAGAGCACCATCATTTTCTATAATTGAATTTACTACATAGTTTAAATTAAATTTTCGCTTTAGTATATCTTTCTTTTCGAATATTAATTGTATTAAGCTAGTTCCTACTATTCCTTTTCCAATTAAACAAATGTTAACATTCATTTTTTCAGTTAGATTTGATTTAATTTTGATGAAGCCTTAAACAGAATATTGTCGGATGGATAGCATTCCATTTCTTAAACATATATAATTTTTTTATTTTAACTTGTAATTAATAAAAGATTTTTTTCTTGACAGATTTTTCTGAGCTCCTCAATAAGCTCAGTTTTATTCATTTCTTCAGGGAATTCAATTTTTAATTTGACATTACTAACTTCTTCTAACTCAGTAAATTTAGCATGTAATTCTAACACACTAATATTTTTCGAAGCTAATCTTTTTATAGTATCCATAACATCTGTATCAAAAACATGCCCAGTTAGAAGAACAGTTATTAATTTTTTTTCAATATCGTAAGTTATATTTTCAATTCGAATATTTCTTTCTTTTAGTTCGTTTATAATTTTATTTAAACTGACTTCTCGAACAGATTCATTTAATTCGAAAGACACACTTACGGGAATCATATTATTTGTCTTTCTATCATGGAAATGGAGTATGCCATAAATATTTCCCCCATTTTCTGAAATAGGTTTTATCAATTCAATTAAACTACCAGGTGAATCCGGAAGCTTTACTTCTAAGTTTATCATATTTTTAATTTGTGCTTTTATATTATCTATTTGGTGGTCTTTAGTAATGTAGATCTGAGAATTTAAGGATCTCGCTCTCTCATTATGAGAGTTTTATATAATTCTGTCAGTTGTATTAAAATCTGAGTACTTCAATAGACTTTTCTGTTCCATTATTTATTCTCAAAAGATTTGGATCTTTAATAATATTACCAATGATATCCACATTTAATCCATATTCTTGAAATGTTGCTATAATTTCTTTGCTATTTTTTTTTTGAGCTGTGAGTAAAAAGGAGGTAGTTAAATACATTTTTATATAAGTTTCTAAATCATATCCCTTATCAATCAAATTAGGGGGTATTTTGATTTTTGTTATATTCACATCCGCCCCAATCTTAGAATAATTTATTAATTGTAGCAATGTACCAAAAATTCCTCCATTAGATATATCTTTTGATGCATTGACAATATGTTTTTGGGCTATTATATTCATTGATTTTCTTTTCCTTAATACTTCTTCAGAAGATTTATACATTGTGGTATCATAATAAAGTTTACTTGCTTTACCAACTCTTCCATCAAAATCTACTACTAATATAATATCATCTTCTACTTGGGCGTTCCCAGCTGAGATATAATCCTGTTTATTGATTTCTCCAATCATCGTAGAACTTAATTCGTAACATTTTCCATGAATATTTGTATGACCTCTTATAATCGGTACTTTGAATTTTTTAGAGCCATCGCATATTCCTTGTAATATATCTTCATAAGTATTAGGATCTTTAAGAGAAATTATAATACTCGCCGCAAGAGGTGTACCTCCACAAGCATAAATATCATCCACACTAACTAGAATGGATGAATACCCCGCGCCATGAGGGTAATTTTCGATAAATGATGTCCTTATTCGATCTGTGGTAACCAATATATATTTATCGTCATTTTCTATCGCAGCAGAATCTTCTCCAATATCCTTGAATATTTTTACGCTTTTGAAAGATTTTTTATCAATAAATTGGACTATGGGATTTATTTCTCTCTTTTCAAGAATATATTGATTGTTCTTTATGCTATTGGCTATTTTTTCAAGACTCATCTATTAATTTAATATAAAGTTATTAATAATTAAAGTTGCTTAATTATGATTATGGAAGAATTATTTAGATCTTCAATTATTAGAGGATTAATATTTAGTAGCTATGGAGATCTCGGTCCGCAACCTATTTATGTATGGCCTCAATATTATACGGAAAAGGAATTAGAAAATGTTAGAGAGGAGAGAGAAAAACAAAATCTTCTTACTTTATCAACTAGAGATGTAACCCAGATCTCTATTAAAAATCTTAGCTTATTTATAAGTGATAAGGCATTCACACCAGATATTAATATTCAGAATCTACAATATTTTGCTATACTACCTTATCCCGATTTTAATGTAACTTCTTTGACTTTCTTTCACTATATCAGCACAGATTCTTCCAACTCTCAAGTACCTACTGCATTTTCTGTACTGGTTGATGAGAATAGTAGAAGCTTTTTATATAATAATATCAATAGGATTAAACCGATTGTTATCGAATTTTTTGAATCCTTTGATAAAGAACTTGTTGATAATTTCCCCCCTCAAGAGAGTATTGAATTGTTCTTTCATAATTTGCTAAAAAAATTGGTTGAAATTGAAAAAAATCCCTCTACACCAATTACCACACACCGGAAAATGAAAATTCTCTTTGCTGGTCTTGATGATAGTGGAAAGACAAGTTTTTTACTTTCAGTTGATCGAAAATTTAGCAAGTTAATTGGACTAAAACCTACGACAGGAGCAAGTATTAAATCAATTGAAGCATTAGGTGCTACAATCTTTTTATGGGATTTAGGTGGTCAGTTAGCTTTTCGGAAAAAATATATCAGCAAAGCTGAAATCTATTTATATGAAGCAGATCTCTTATTTTACTTTATAGATATCAGAAATAAAGTCCGGTTTGAAGAAAGCATTGAATATCTTCTAAATTTAAAAAATCTTTTACGACAATTCAACCAAAATACCCCAATCATTTATGTTTTATCGAAAGGAGATCCAGACATTATTAACACTGGGGAAATTCTCGAAAATATTGAAACTATTAAGCTTAGACTCGCAGAAATTTCTCCCGAAGAACCTTTTGAATTTTATGTGTCAAGTATTTTCCAAATATTTACCATCTTAAGAGCTTTTTCTTCCGGAATTTCAAAATTAAGTCCAAATAGGAATTTAATTAACCACAATCTTAGAAATTTTTCTTTAAAGACCAATACATACTTGACATTATTATTAAGCGTAGATGGCTTAGTTCTTGCTGATTTTTACTCACCAAAAGCAAGGAAACTTACAAAAATACCTAACTCCGAAGAGATTGTTAATATATTTGAGGTGACCGCTCCTCAATTTACAATGTTATTTAAAATCTTTTATAGGTTTAAAGCATTAAAGGAAGAAGAAGCCATTTTTAAAGTTGCCGATTCAGTAATTCTTTTCAGAAAGATTCAAATAGCAGATAATGACATGTTCATATTATTCTTAATTGATAATGAAAAAAGAAAGGAAAAAATAAATGCACATTTACTGGATTTTCTAAATCAAACGCAAGATCTGTTATTAAGATACATAGCTTAAAAATCTAGTTTAAAATCCTTAAAATATTACATCTAATGGTGTTTTCTCCGAAATTTTTTTACGTAATATTCTTTTTCGATAATAAGAATTTACACCAGAAATTAATGAAACTGCAGGTATGACACATTTGGCAAATTTGACTGGCCCAAATAATATAAAATCACTGGGTGCACTAGCACAATAGGTCATAATAGAAGCTATAGCTCCACATCTTGGAACTTCTCCATATTTTTTAACAAATTCCCATCCAAAAATGGCATTTGCAGGAGCAAATCCAGTAGGTAATCCTAATTCATTTTTAATTAGATGAGTAGTCTCAAAATTTATTGAAATTGATGGTAGATCTAATACTGCAGTATCAATTAATATATTTTCAAGATTTGCTTTTTCTGCCTTAGGGATCAATGTTTCTTTTAGTAATTTTAGCTTTTGATGGGGAAAGATATATTTACTACCGAAGGTTAACAGAACAGCATTTTTTACTCCAATTTCCTTCAGCTTTTCTAGACTTTCTTCACTAGTAGCGTCATCGATACTATTCAATATAGCTCTATCAATCAATCCTATCTCTTTCAAGCCTTCCATTGCGGGAATACGGGAAGTATCATTTAATCCATCAACTAAGAAAGGATATTCTACTAAATCTGCTACAAATTCACATTCTTTTAATAATGCCTCTGGATAAGCACCAACCACATCGACTATCCCTTGCATTTTAGTTTCTTCTACGATTTCTGTATATTCATTAATTTCCTTTTCAACCAAAGATTTATCTATTTCACCAGTTTTTTCATTTAACAAAGCAGCGTGCTTAGTGTAAAAAACAGTTCCAATCATCACAATAGGATTTTCTCCAGGTTGTCCGCCTATTTTAACATTCCCAATTTGGGAACTTATTTGATCAGAGTCAAAATTCAACATAGGTAATCATAAGATTTACTTTATATTTATCTAGTTTGACAATCTTTAAGTTCTTTCTTTTTTAAAAGGTTTGTCTTGCATGAGTAATTTAATAAAATCAGAGACTTTTTCATTAGGAATAATTACATAGTCCCCTTCTATTTTGTATCCATATTCTTCTGACCATGAAATTATGTCTTTTAAAAACGATTTTTTATCCAATCTTAGTACTTTCCTCATAAGTCCTAATTTGACTTTACTCATTTCTTTTACGTGGTCTCTAACTTTTTTCTTTCTATTTTGCTTAACAGGTTCACTAACCAGTGTTCCTATGTATATTATTGAAATGATAAATTCGGGTATCCACTTATGCATTAAAAGCACAATTATTGCTGCAATAAACGAGCTTGCTGCGCTTATTGAGAAATGTATATCTTCCCATGCATAACCAATACTGTATAACTCAATCTGTATTAACATTCTAATTATATTGACAACATAAAAGATTGCGGATGAAATTATCAGAGACTTAGTTTTTCTCCAGATGATATCCTTATTAGTATTTGCATCTTGGCTATGAGGTGTGAATATAATCACTCCTGCAAATATACATATAGCCTGAATTCCAGTACAAAAAGTCTCAAAAGAAATATTTGATTTTCCGGGGATTATATAATCCCAATGATATTTTCCTATCGGATTATATAAAGCACGAGCATCCATATTGAAAAATATATTTAAGAAATATACGGTCTGTTTTACTACAATCTCATGAAGCCAATAATTTATTTCCAGATCGAAAAATAAGTATATAAGATACGCTGAAACAGGAGCACCAATTGCAAAAAGAATCAATGATCTTATGGAAAAGATATACTTATTATCATTATATTCTATCACTGGCTTTTTAATCCATACTCTTTCTTTAATTCTTAGCATCAACATTTTCCTCTTTTTCATTAACTTTTCTTGCATAAAAATGAAATCTATCTAAGATTACATAATTTAAAATGATCAATAGGGGGATCATTACTACACCAAAGAGATAACTATTCTCTGTTTCTAATTGGGGAATGCTTAAGCCAATAATATAGGAAAAGAGTAAATTGATTGTTAATAAAATCCACATAAATAATTTCTTCAAAGTGATTTCTTCCATAGTATTCAAAACTTCGCTGTTAGTATAAAAAATACAAATTAACCATGTATAAAAAACATTTATTAGAATCTGAAAATGTCGTTTCTATTTATTTTTATGTCTTATATAATTTTAGCAAATTGCTCAATAGAGCTAAAATTTACTAGCTTGTGATTTATTTTATAAAAAACCTTCTAAAACTCCGGAGTCTATTAAGAATTAAGTGAAAATTATATTTTTTTCTAATATTGGGTAAAATAGTATAATTAAATAGAATGATAACTTAATATGTTATTAAGGTTTTAAGGCTAGTTGAAGCATTGGAGTCCAATAATGGTTCTTGAACTCAAACCAAGAGGAGATACAAGTAGTCTAACATACACTATTCAAAATATCGTGGTTAAAATATTTTTGGATATAAAAGAAGATTTTAACCTAGTATTGTTATCTGAAAAATTGAGAAACTCAAATTATAATAAAGACCGTTTTCCTGGTCTTTTTGCTAAGTTTAATCACCCTAAATGCGCAGTTATAATTTTTAGAAATGGAAATCTAATTTTAACTGGATTAAAGTCTTTTTCGCATATTGATCTAATAATTGAAAGGCTAATTTTAAGCCTTAATAAAATCATTCAAATCAAAATAGCAAAAGAGCTTATTGAAACTCAAGTTGTAAACATTGTTATAACTGCAGATTTTGGAAAGAATATTAATTTAGACAAAGCATCTACTAAATTAAAAAATTCAATATATGAACCTGAGGTTTTTCCGGGGTTAACATATAATGTCTCTACTCCTATAAAGTCAGTATTTCTAATATTTAGTACGGGTAAGGTCGTTCTTACAGGGATTAGAAAGGAGAAGCATATCGAACCTATTTTAATGGATCTTGGGAAGTTATTAAAAAAAGAGGAGTTGTTTAAGGTTTAATATTATTAAATTTCACCTTAGTTAATAATTATTAAAAACAAAACTTTTTTTCAAAGGAATATAGTAAATTTTGTTAAATCAAGATAATTAACTTTTTGGGAAGAAGAAAATGTCAGAAAATAACCCAGAAAATCAAGAACAAGTGAAAAAAGAGGATCTTGAAAAAGAAGAATCAGATGTAAAAGAAACTTTAGATACTGAAAAAGAAGTAAAAACCAAATTTACCTTTAAATGTACTCGATGTGACGCATGTTGTTTGGGCAGAGGTCCCATCCCAATTACGTTTTGGGATTTAGAATTGTGGGCAAGAAATGGTGTTGTGGCTAATTTCATGCCATATTTAGATATCTACCAAAGACCAGATGGGAACGTCGATCTCATATTAAAACCTTTACCCCCATCTAAAGAAACAGAAGCTGAGAATCATTCACAAGATCCGTTTGAAACTGTGCCTGTTGATGAATTACTTGAAGCTAAATGTCCTTTATATAATAAAGATGATAAGAAATGTCTAATCTATGATAATCGCCCATTGAGCTGTAGAACATATCCATTGGAATTTGATGGGAAGAATTTTATAGTGGTTGATGCTGATTGCCCTGGTATTGGTGAAGAGGGAATGACAAAAGAAGAACTAATTGAAATGAGGGAAACGGCCAAAAATATGCATTATGAACTAACACGAATGAGAATAGCACTACCAGTCCTCAACCAGATTGTATCTAGTAATTTCATGAAAATGTTAATGAAACAACAGATGGAAGCTATGAGTAAAATGTCCGATGAGGATAAGGAAAAACTAAATGAAATTTTTAAGAAACAAGAACAGGACCTTGATCATGATCATAATCATGATCACTAAATTATTTTCTTTTTATCAAATTTTTAATACCTATATCTTCCTATATTATATTTAAAAGAAATATGTAGGTGTGTTATGTGAAAGAATTAACTATAAAAAATTCTAAAATTGTACTTGCTCAAGGTGATATAACAGAATTGGAAACAGATGTTATCGTGAACGCGGCAAATGCACAACTTATTCTGGGAGGTGGCGTTGCAGGAGCAATTAGAAATAAAGGCGGTCCAACAATTCAAGAAGAATGTAATAAAATTGGTGGAACCTATGTAGGTGGAGCAGTTATTACAACAGGAGGGAATCTAAAAACTAAATATGTAATTCATGCAGTTGGACCAAGGATGGGAGAGGGACATGAAGATGAAAAGCTGAAAAATGCTACAATTAATAGTTTGAAGATAATGGATGAACATGCATTAAAAACGATTGCATTTCCTGCAATCTCTACAGGTATTTTCGGGTACCCAATTGAGAGATGTGCAAAAATTATGATTTCTGCTGTAAAAGAATATTTAAGCGGTGAAACTCAAATTGAAGAGGTTGTATTTTGCCTTTACACCACTTCGGATTTTGACATCTTTTTCAAAGAGTTGAAGTAATGAATTTTTGACGTTACTTTTTTTATTAACGTTTAATTTATATTTAGAAGAATCATAATAATTAAGCAGAAAAACTCTTATTAATATTAAAACTAAGGGTTTTTTCCTTAAAATGAGTGATTATAGATTTATTAAATTCTTTGAAGATTTAAGGGTTAATGATGTACCTCTTGTTGGAGGAAAAAATGCGTCTTTAGGTGAATTATTGAGCTTTGGAATCTCAGTCCCCTTAGGATTTGCCGTGACTTCCAATGCTTTCGATTATGTCTTGGATACTAACTACTATACAATTAAAGAGAAAGAAGTTTCACTTCGAGAATTGATTGCAAGAGATATAAGTAGAATATCTGATGAATTAAAATCAGAAGATATCAGAGCTGTTGAGAAAGTTGATAAAATATGTGCTAATATTAGGTATGTCATAGAACAGTCCAAAATAGCTGATTCCCTCGCTGATGAGATCCTAGAAGCTTACAAAAAATTAATTGAAAAAATCGGGGTAGAGTCTACATTTGCGGTGAGAAGTTCGGCTACTGCTGAAGATTTACCTGATG
This sequence comes from Promethearchaeota archaeon, assembly GCA_048941385.1. GTDB lineage: Archaea > Asgardarchaeota > Lokiarchaeia > Sigyniarchaeales > SOKP01 > Loki-b32. The sequence continues at coordinate 16,994 of JBHLNR010000015.1, read as the reverse complement.
CTTCATTTGCTGGACAACAAGATACCCATTTAAATATATCGGGAGAAAAAGAGATTTTAGAATATATTTTAAAAGATATGGCTTCAGTTTTTACTACACGTGCCACTATGTACCGTGAACGAGCTGGTTTTGATCATTTCGCTGTGAAATTATCCGTTGGTGTTCAGGAAATGGCTGGAGGATTAGAAGGAGTTAAGGCATCAGGAGTAATGTTCACAGAAGATCCTGATTCTGGTAATCCAAATGTTGTAGTTATTAGAGGAACGTGGGGTTTAGGTGAACTTATCGTACAAGGCATAGAGAAAGGCGATGAGTTCATTGTTTTTAAACATGATCCAGAAGGACTCAGAATTATACGTCGTGAACTAGTTAAAAAAGAAAAGATGATGATTTTTTCCAAAGGAGCTGAAAGAATTGGCACTGAAGTAGTATTAATCCCGGAACAAGAACAATTAAAGTATTGTCTTACGGAAGAACAAGTCTTAATATTAGCAGAATATGCCCAAAAGATTAGAGAGCATTATGGTCGAAGAATGGACATTGAATGGGCTGTTGGAAACAATGGAAAAGTCTATATTGTTCAAGCCCGACCTGAAACCGTCCATAGTATGAAAGGCGATGTCGAAGAAATCTTTTATCTTCTAGAAGACCCAGCAGAATTAATTAATAATAAATTATTAGTTGAAAATTCAGGTATTGCAATTGGTAGAAGAATTGGATACGGAAAAGTAAAAATTATAGAATCGCTTAACAATGCTCACCTTCTAAAGGAAGGAGATATCCTTATTACTGAAGAAACTAATCCTGATTGGACATCTTACATGCAAAACTTAGGTGGTGTGATCACAGAACGTGGTGGACCCACCTGTCACGCTGCAATTGTCTCTAGAGAGTTAAACATAGCATCAATAGTGGGTGCTGATGATATAGTTCAGATTATGAAAGAAAAACAACGGAAAGGTATTGAATATGTTACTATTGATTGTAGTGAGGGACAACCTAGAATTTGGTTAAAAGATGTTGAGTATGATTTTGATACAATTGAATTTTCTAAGCTTCCTATTACGAAAACTAAAGTATTAGTAAATTTAGGAATCCCAAAAGGAGCTCTCTCTTCTGGAAAACACCCTGATGGAACGGGATTAGCAAGATTAGAATTTATAATTAATGATGAAATTCAGATTCATCCTAATGCTTTAATTGATTTCGAAGCTCTAATAATGAGATATGATATATTACTTGATCAAAGAAATAAGATTGAAAATATTAAAAAAAGCGATTTATATCATAAAGATCCATTTAATCGGGAAATTTTTCAACTTAAACAAACCTTAGATAAGATAAAACAACTTACAGTCGGTTATGAGAATAAAGAGAACTTTTACGTAGAAAAATTGGCGGAAGGAATTGCGACTATTGCTGCAAGTGTATGGAAGAAATTACCTGATGGTAGTTTTGCTGAATGTGTGGTAAGACTTTCAGATTTTAAAACTAATGAATATGCAAATCTAATTGGCGGCTGGATTTATGAAGGAGAAGAAAATAATCCCCTTTTAGGTTTTCGAGGTTGCTCACGATATACCCACGATGAGTTTCAAGAAGCTTTTCTTCTGGAATTGAGAGCAATTAAAAAGGCTAGAGATTGGGGTTTAAAAAACATAATACCCATGTTACCTTTCTGTCGTAGTTCTGAAGAAGCAGCTCAGATAATTGAAATCATGGAAAGCGAAGGATTAATAAGAGGACAAGACGGATTAAAGGTCTATGTCATGGCAGAAATTCCCTCAAACATTATTTGCGCAGATTTATTCTGTAAGTATATAGACGGCTTTTCGATTGGATCAAATGATCTAACGATGCTTACTTATGGGGTAGATAGAGACGAAGCTAAATTAATCCCAATTGCAAAGAGATTTCAATACACTACAAACAGTGAAGCACTTAGGAGATCATTGAGTCATCTCATCAAAACAGCTCATGAGCATGGAAAAAAAGTTGGCATTTGTGGTCAGGCTCCTAGTGATGACCCGGATTTCCTTCGTTTTCTAGTAAGAGAAGGGATTGATTCAATTTCTCTTAATTTTGATACATTTGCTCGAGGGCGAATAAATTGTAATAGAACGGAAATTATTGAGGCTAAACTCAGTGAAGAAAATAAAAAGAAGTCTTATGATTTCTTAAACGAATGTGACAATTTAATAGAAAAGATTAGAATACCGCGAGGTAAGCTTCGGAATATGGTTCGAAAACTTGGCAAACAAGAGAATCAAAAATTGATGGATTCTACAAATAATTTTGATAATATTTTTGAAAACATTCAAGAATTATCAAATGAATTTGTTAAAGAATTAGATCAAGCCAAACTTGACAAATTCGATAAGTATTACGAAAAATACAACAATGAAATTCAAGGGTTTAAAGAGAAAATACCAGAACTGAGAAAAAAAATCCGTGAATTTGGTATCTATTAAAAATGACTTAAAATCCAAAAAATTATATTTTAAAAAAAATTCCATAATCTACATTTCTCACTAGTAAAAAACACTATTTTTGGTGATTTATGTCTATGACCGAGGAATTTAGTGAAGAAGTTAAACAAGCTTTTGAAAATGTTGAATATCTTTTAAATGGGATGTTGGGAGACCGAAGCGTGCCTCGAAATATTAAAAGAATAGCTCAGAGAAGTATTGATGAGTTACATAAAGAAGGACAAACTCAAGGTGTTATTTCTAGTAATATTATGTATATGGTTGATGATTTAAGTCAGGACCCCAATATCCCGTTTCATGCGCGTACAACGATTTACCGAATCATTTCAATCTTAGAAAATATCAAAGATTAATCCATTATCAGAGTTATGGTTGCTGTTTATTTATCTCTGATCCAATCATTTATTAAACTGAAAGACCATATATTAAGATAAGAATGTACCTCATTCCTAGTTATCATTTATATTACGTTGGTGAATTCTACTTTTGACATTAGAACTTAATGGTTGGATTGATGGAATTACCGCCTCAGGGGTGGTACTTTTGGGTATTATATTTGGCCTTTTCTTTATTTACAAATCTAGAAAAACTGGAGCAAAACTTCTTCTCTATTTAGGCTTAGCAAATATGCTTGCTGGTCTAATGTTCTTAGGTGTTTTTACGGATTTCTTATTAGTACTAATTTCTCAACAGAATATAGAAAATAATGGAATAGTTGCAATATTGTCTTATATCTGGTTTGCACCTGTGATAATTACGTCAATGTATATCGGTACTTGGCTTCTAACTCCAAAAATAAAACTTCACATAGTAATTATTTTTCTGATCATTTCAATAGCATTTGAAATTATCATATTTATTGATCCTTTGAATTCTTTTAATTTCATTCCTGAACCACCTACTCCCCCAGATGGTGTTTTAATTGATTATAATGTTAATATACTTACAATAGCAGGGATTTTAATGGGGGGACTTTTATTACCAGTGTTAATCTTTCTCGGGTTAGGATTTCTTTTTAAAGGATTAAAAACATCGGGAGTTATACGGAAAAATTTCCTATTTTTGTCAGCAGGTTCTATAACTTTCTGTATATTTGGATTATTGGAAGGATTAACTGTGCCGGGATTTCTAGTAATTTTAGTAAGAATCGGTTACCTTAGCTCATTTTGGCTTATGTATTTAGGATTGAAAGATTAATTCCTCTTTTTTTTTACCGATTATTATTTATATTAAAAACTGTTATTAATAGTTAAATCCAAATATTAAATAATAGAGTTCACTATTCATATTTACAACCATGGAAAGAAAAGTAATCAAGGCTATTGTCTATAGTAATTTGGATGAAACAATGGGTCCTAATCCTAAAGCATTTTTTCCAGAAGATTTTTCCCAATTAGATCTAATCCATATTAGCGTAAAAACATTTGCTGTGCTTACTGGGGAAAAGGGATATATACCAGAGTCGTTAGTCATATTGCCATTTCCATCCTTACAATTAAAGGGTTTGACTAAATATATCCAATGGGAAGATCCTGATGCAAGGGGTGGTATTGGGCAAGGAAATCTGACATTATTATTTCAAGAAATGGATGATGTAATTTTTTATAAGTTTATAAAGGAGATTTCAGCCCCTTTCGAAGATATTGCCCAAAATTTAACTTTTTTAGAGAAATCAGATGCAACTGAAGATCAATTTTACATCGAATTAAAAAACCTTGAAAATGCAATAACAGAACTTATTGATGAATTTAGGCGAAAGGAATTAGAAGCTTCTAAAGTTGAAGCCTTAACAGAGCAAATTAAAGATCGAAGTATGATTGATTATCAATTTAAGATAATTGTCGTGGGGGATCCAACTGTTGGAAAAACAAGCTTAGTTCTAAGATATACTGATAATGCCTTTAGGAGATCATATGTATCAACCTTAGGCGTTCATGTATCGAATAAAATCTTTAAAACTGAAGATTCTACTATTATACAACTTGTTTTATGGGATGTGGGCGGTCAAGAAAGATTTAAACTTATGAGACAACAATTTTATCAGGGATCAGATGCGATTTTTTTAGTTTTTGATTTAACTAATCCTGAGTCTTTTGGTAATATTCCAATCTGGTATGCAGATATTATAAAATATATTACCACGCCTGCGGAGGAAATTACAGGTTTTATTATTGGAAATAAAAAAGATTTAGAAAATCGAAAGATAACTAGTGAAGGTGCTCAAAAATTAGCTGATCAGTTTAATTTGAAGTATTTTGAAACATCTGCATTATCTGGGGAGAACGTAGATTATGCTTTTACGACTCTAGCTAAATTACTTTATCAATCCCGATTGTAAGTTATTTTAAATTCATTATTAAAATTGTTATCAAAATATCTATTATATTTTAAAGAGTTCGTGAAAGACTTGTTTCACGAACATTACCTATTATTAAGTTAGACGTTTAAGGGCAAATAGTTTTTAATATTTTAATAATTATGATCTAATGAAAGAACTCAAATAATTACGATAAAACTATTTGCAATTTAATCACACAACTTACTTATGTCTGAAGAGATAATCCGCGCAATAGTATATACTTCGCTTGATGAGTCTATTGGTCCTAATCCTCTTTTATGGATTCCACTTGATTTATCTGAAAAGATTCGAATGGGTGTAGGCATTAAGACTATAACTATGCTTACTACGGACCAAGGAATTGTCCCTAACTCTTTAGTAATTGTGCCATTCCCTGCATTCAAATTAAAGGGTATTATCAGATATATAGAGAGAGAAGATCTTTCTCGACGAGGAGGTGTTGCATTATCTTCCCTTACACTACTATTTAGTGAAGCCGATGATCTTATTTTTTATAAATATATGGATTATTTTGAACCTGTTTTTTCGGAAACTGCTAAGAAACTTACTGTATTAGAAAATGGAAAAGCAGAAAGTGATGAGGTTTTTGTTGAATTAGATAATTTCCGTCTAAAACTGAAAGAAATGTTTGATGATCTATACCAAAAAGAAAAATCAAACTCAGAATTGGAAGCCTTTCCTGAAGAGGAGATTAAAAATGAATTATTAGAATCTAATTTTAAAATTATTGTATGTGGAGATCCTGGTGTAGGAAAAACAAGTACTGTTCTGCGCCTTACAAATAATGCATTTATGCGTACTTATGTACCTACATTAGGTGTAAGTATTTCAGAAAGATTAATGAAATTAGGAGAAAAACATATTAATCTAATTCTCTGGGATATAGCAGGTCAAAGTAAGTTTGAAATTATGCGTCGCCATTTCTACAAAGGAACAGATGCAGTAATCCTTATATTTGATCTTACTAACCGAAAATCATTTGGAAGCGTCTCTAATTGGTTTAAGGACATTGAAAGATATGAGAGCAATATAATTGGACTTATATTTGGAAATAAGGAAGATTTAGTAGAGGAGCGAATAATTCCTTTAGAAGAAGCATTAGAAATTGCTGAATCCCTAAATCTCGAATATGTTGAAACATCAGCGTTAACAGGGAAAAACATAGAACAAGCCTTTTATAAAGTAGCTGAAAATTTATTAAAGTCAAAAGAATTAACTAGAACCAAGACATAATTTATTTGTTGTAAAATATAATATTTTGAAGTGAAGAGAAAATGGACTTAGAGGAAAGTATTTTTAAAAGACGCACTATTAGAAGGTTCAAGCAAAATCCAATTCCGATGGAAATTTTACTAAAATTGGTAGATTTTGCTCGTGTTGCACCTATGGCTAGAAATGTTCAAGCTCTTGAATTTATCATTGTAGAAAATGCGGAAATGAGGAAGGAATTATTTCCTTTGGTAAGTTGGGCGGCTTCACTTCCTGAAGATCAAAGAACTCCTGAACAGGGACGAGAACCTACCGCATATATTGTAGTCTTAGTGAATAAAGATATTAAAAATGTTTATGTTGATTTTGATGTTGGAGCTGCTGTTGAAAATATTTTACTTGGTGCTATAAGTTTAGGAATTGGTTCTTGTTGGATGGGTGCCATTAACTTCAGGAAAATTAGAGAATTATTTGAAATTCCTGATCATTATGATATAAAACAAGTCATTAGTTTAGGTTTTCCCGATGAGGAATCGGTTATGGAACCTTTTAAGGATTCATATACTTATTGGAAAGATTCTGATGGAAAAATGCATGTTCCCAAAAGGAGTCTAGATGATATAATTCTTAAGAAGTATTAAATCAATGCTGCCATATCCTTGCAATGTTTCGCAATTTGTATCATTACTTTAATCTTCTCAACAGCATTGGAATCTAAATTACTCATAATAGTGTTTGCTTTATTCACTAGTGACTCCTTTTTTAACCAGGATTTGTGAGCTAATTCTAAGTCTTTTTTAAGGTAAGCATTCATGACATCATTAAAATATTGTTCAATCTCTTTAAAATATTCCCTGACATTTTCGGTGAGTCGTAAATCCCTTAAAATGACCCCAATGTCTTCAATTTTCTCACAAAACATACGTAAATCCATAGCTTCAAGTGGAGTAAAGTCGGTATCTTCTGTAACATAGATACCCGTCCTAAGATATGTTCTAATATGAATAACTAAAATAAAATAGAATCTTTTAAGTTGTTGGAAGCTATCATTCAATTCTTCAATGTTTTCCTTTATTAAGTCTTCAAACATATCCACTATTAAATATAATTGTCGTTGAATTAACCTTTTTGTTGGGATTGTCTTATATCCAAAGTTTTGGATTACCATCCGCTGCCGTTGATCTTCAATGATTTCAGTATTAGGAAGTCCCTTTACAAACCATTTTATCTCACTCTTTAAATCCTTATCAATCTCTGTATCTGAAATAACCGTAATATTTGTTTGCCCTGATAAACTATGCCTTACAATTTCTCTCGGAACATAAGGACTAGTATGAAGTATTATTTCATCTTTATGAGAATCTTCGTGTTGAATTATTTTTGGTGAGATTAACAATGATCCATCACCACGAATATCAATTCGAAGGGGAGATTTGGTTTCTAAATTAAAATTTTCAATCCAATTTTTGGGAAGACTTATGAAAAATGACCCACTGATTTTTTGAAGCTTTCGAAAAACACTTGTCATATATAAATAATTGAATATGTATTATTTAAATTTGTTTAATTTCATTAAACTTTCTTATCTACCTTTAATATATTATACAAAACATTAATTAGTTCTTTAAACTTTCTTAAATATAGAAAAGAGAAATCTAAAAAAAACAGTATGGAGGTAAAACAAATGGCTGTAGGTAAAAAAAAAATAACCCCTATGTTGAAGGAATTCCCTAAATATAAAATCTTAGATGAAATAGAAGAAAAAGTCAAAAAAGAAGCGTATTTTTTTATATCCTTGGAGTCTGATTCAGATCCTATACAAATGAAAAGAAATATAAAAAGGTGGAAGCAGACAATAAGTTATTATCTTTTACATCCTGAGAAATTTAAATTTGGATTAAGGGATCTTTAATAATAAATACTCTTTTTTTTTCTTTTTGAAATTTTGATTCTCATTATAATTAATTAAAAAACTATAATCATAAAGATAGAAGGAGTCTATTTAGAACCAGCTAATTCTTGATATAACGCTTTAGATTTATTATATAGTGCCTTAATAATTGCTTGAAAGCCATCATACACTCGTTCTCCAGTTTTTGCCGAGGTCAAATAATAACCAAGAAATTTTTTTTTTTCTACTAGTTTTGCAATTCTTTTGGTGTCTAATTCTTCTTTATTAACAAGATCTACCTTATTAGCAAACAATAAAACAGGAATATCACCACAAAATTGCTTTAAATCACTATACCAAATTGTAATGTTCTTAAAACTTTCCTTACCAAGATTATTTTCTTCAAGAGAAAATACAATGATTCCTGCACTACTGTTTTTATAAAAAGAGGGTCGCAAAAAATGAAATTCATCTTGCCCCGCAATATCCCAAAAAACTAGTTCAACTCGATCCTCTTCTATATTTTGTTTATAATTGGAAAACTGTGCTCCTATTGTTTTTATATAGTCTTTTTGAAAACTGCCTTTTGTAAACTTTTGAATTAAACTTGTTTTACCTACTCTACCGTCCCCTATAACCGTAATCTTGTATTTATATTTATCTTGACTCTTACTCACAGATTTAACCAACAAAAGGTGAAATTCTTATAAATATTGATATTCTTTATAGAATATAATAATCTGAGATCTATGAAGGATACTTTAAAAATATTATAATGGGATCATTTTGGTAGTAAAAATAGAACAAAAAATGGAAGTATTATTCGGTTTGTTTGGAGTCCTAATTGCATCTATTCTTTTAATAATGGCTGTTTTTTTCAGCCCAGGATATAGTCCATTGCATAAACCTGTAAGTTCTTTAGGAAGAGAAGAAGCTAAATCATTATTTAGTATAAGCTTTGTAGTTGCTGGGTCATTAAGTATCCCATTTTTTATCTCTCTCGAAAGGGAATTAGTGAATATAAAAGAAAGTATTCGAAGGCTCGCAACAGGAATATCAATATTTGCTTCAGTTTGTATAGCTTTAGTAGGGATAATTCCAGATGAAACTACTAAGGATTCATGGTTTCTACCTTTTCATGGTTTCGTTGCATGGGTAAGTTTTGTTGGCACATGCTTTTATATCGATCTCTATAGTGTTTTAATGTATAAAGGTCCTAAGTCTAAATTATATACTGGGCCAAACTTTAAAAAATTTTTATCCTATTTTGGGTTTAGTATTACTTTTGTATTAACAGCTTTTTTAATCTTTTATTTTTTTAATCATCCACTCACAAGCTTGATTGAATGGATTTTAACTACTTTTATGATTTTGTGGATCCTAATTACAGCAATTCAAATGATTTCATTCAAATTTTTTAATATCCCAGGTGTCTATTATAAGCGAGCACAGTTTCCAGAAGCATTGAAAATGTTTGAAGATGCAATGCAGATTTTAGAACGCCTTAATTTGAGTCAAGAGCCCATTACCGGAACTATTCAAGAAAACATAGAATTTTTAAAAAAGCAATTAGAAAAAGCAAAATAATAATTACCTTTACATAAGCTTTGAGTTAAAAATAGTAGAAATTTAAATAAGGAAAATGTGAAAAAAACTATAAATATTTATGTCTGTAGGTATAAATGAAATTGTGATTATATGAAGCTTGATATAAAGTTAAAATGGCCAATAAGCTGTTATGCGGGAATACTTGTTATATTGTTATATTGCATTTTTACATTTTCCTCTCTTGCATTATTTCCTCCACCATTTAGTGCTTTAGATAATTGGCTAAGTGATTTAGGAAACTCCAGCTATAATCCAAATGGAGCAATTTCATATAATCTTGGTTGCATCTTTACAGGAATAATGCTATTCCCTTTTTTTCTAGGATTAAATAAGTGGTACAAGGATGAGTTATGGCATAAAACCCTCATTTTAGTAATTCAAGCTATAGGATGCTTTTCCGGATTTGCCTTGATTATGATTGGTGTTTTCTCAGAGGATTTTCCAGATCCACATGTCTTCTGGTCTGAAGTTTTCTTCAATGTAAACCTTTTGGTTTTAATTCTAGCTTCAATAGCATTATATTATCATCAAGATTTTATAAAATGGATTTCTATTTATGGAATAGTTGTTGCTATAATTAACTTACTTTTCGTTTTCTTCTTAGGCACACCAATTTTAGAATGGTTTACTGTTTTTACTGCCCTTGGTTATGTTGGATTAATAGTTTTCAATATGTATCAGAAATTTCGATGAATTATTTTCCCTTTTTTTTATTTTTATTTACTTACTCTAGGATTTTCCCATTTGGTAATACCATGTCAAATTCAGCATAAAAACCACCCAAATCCTTAATTGCATCGTTTAGAATAATATTTGAAATATCATATTTAGATGGCTGGCTCTTTATGTAGTTAGCTATCGTCCCATTTTGAGTATAAGTGTCTTCAATTTTTATAAATGTCTCAGTAAGTTGCCGAAGTGCTGGTTTGGTGTTATCTGCGATGTCTGGTATTAACTTCATGTTATAAAAGGGGAGGCTTTTAAACATATCTCGAGGACTTAATCCCGGTTCATTGTCCGTAATATCTGCGCTTATATCAAATATTATTTTCCCTTTTCTTGAAACAGTACCGTTAATTCGATTTTTTTTTACTTTGGATAATTTAATTTCTGCCAATTTCTTAGGAATCCCCCATATCTCTCTACCTGCTGTCAATGCTACATCATCATCAACATATATACTAAAAACATAATTACCAGATTTATTTTTATAGGTACTACTTAAAAGAAGTAGTGATTCATTGTAGGGCCCAATTGATGTTTCAGGATATTCTACCACAATGAGTGTATCAAGACCGCCTTCTATCGGATCTAATTCGGGAGGTAAATAACTTCTTTTGATATTTGCGGCACATTGAAACATTAATGCAAGAGCCCGAGCTTTTTTATAGATTATTGGAGGGGGTGGATATAATCCATGTTGCCGGGGCATTGAATATTCTACATTTTGATTATTTTCTATCAAATTTTTTCATCATCTCCTTAAATTTTATTTATAGGGGTACGACAATATGAGTTTGTGTTCTGTCAACACCCTCGATTTTATGAATTTTTGCTAATATCGTTTTTGCAATAGTTTCAACATCTTTACCTTCAACTTTAGTTATGATGTCAATACCTCCTGTTACAGAATACGTTTCTTTTACTTCAGCAATATTATTTAATTCTTTTACAATAGATTCTACAAAACCGGCTTTAACTTTCATTAACACAAAGCATAGTGTCAACTTTTACAATCATCTCAATAAAATTGTTTTGATTATTGTGAAGATTATCTGGAGAATTTAAAAGTTTTATAGTTCCTTAGGGAAAAAGCACGTGATCACTTAGAAAGTAGAAAAACTTTTTAACATTAATTAATACATTGAAATTTATTTGGAGTGAAAAGCTTGCAAGAAAAGATTAAAGAATTAGTAATTGAATTCGTGGAAGATTATAAAGAAAAAAACGCCATCCATTCTAAATGGAGAAAACCACTCATTGCTTTCGCTAATGCTAAGGATCCAATTTTTCGACAGCTAAAACAAGTAGCGGATAAAGATCATAGACAACCACATGAATTACTTAAAAATGCTAAAAGTATAATAAGCTTTTTTATTCCATTTAATGATGAGATTGTTTTTACTAATTCTAATGGTTTAGACGCTTCAAAAAGTTGGGCAATAGCTTACATTGAAACAAATAGACTAATAGCTGAATTAACACATTTCTTAGCCAATTCTTTAGAAGAGATGAAGTATGATTGCTTTGAAGTAGCCCCGACTCATAATTTTGACGAAAGAAAATTGATAAGCTATTGGTCCCACAGACATATTGCTTATATTGCAGGATTGGGAAAGTTTGGTTTACACAATATGCTTATAACTGAAAAAGGGTGTTGCGGAAGATTGGGAAGCTTAGTAACATCAGCATTAATAGATGCTACAGAAAGAAGTGAAGAGGAATATTGTCTTTATTATCGAGATGAAAGCTGTAAAAAATGTATTAATAAATGTGTATTTGATGCATTACACATAGATTCATTTGATCGACAAAAATGCTACGAGATTTGCAAAAAAAATGAGAGACTTTATTCACATTTAGGTGTATCAGATGTTTGTGGAAAATGTGTTTGTGGGATTCCTTGTTCACTTAAAAATCCATGTAAGTAAAAAATAAGTCCAAAATAAAAGTAAAAATAAAAAAAACAAAAATAAAAATAAATTTTTAAGTTGGTTTCAATTCAGGGTGTTGCTCTATTTCTCTCCTCATAGCTTCAAGACGTTCACCATGTAATCCGTATGATTTCATCATAAAAATACCTATTAGAAGCGCGATTGCGGGGAATATCCAGATTATCGCCTTTAATCCCCACTCAACAACATTTTCATTAGCGCTGACTGGATCATAGTTTTTATCCCAACCTATATTCCCAAACATTATAATAACAGTTGTAATAACCAATATAATTGAGATTCTATGGATAAAGGCATTAATCCCGTAATAACTCGCAGATCTTTTTACTCCAAATTTGAGAGCATCCTCATCTATGATATCTGCATGTATAATATCAACAAGATAGAAAGCACCTGCTAATGGAAATCCTTGAATAGCGGTAATAATGATAAAAGTACCCTTAAAATCTGGACCCGATATTAAAAAGAACGGAAATAACGTTCCAATCCAAACAGCCATAGATAGGATTAGTTCATTTCTCATCCCAATTCTGAGACCTAATTTTCTATGAAGAGGCATAGTGGCGGCGGCAACTAAAAATGCGCATAACAAAGCAATACTTATTAAAAAGGATCCTTCTTCGATATCAAGTACATTTTCAGCATAAATTGGTAGAATAAGTGGTAAAATAGTATAACAATACCAAAGCATCGTATTTGCTATGACAAATTTGACAAAAGTTTTATTTTTCAAGGTAAATTTAAGTGATTGCATGAATGATGGACGTTTTTCAAAATCTTCAGCTCTTTCTACTTTTTCATTTACACCCCATTTAAGGAACGGAATTGAGATTGCAATTGTTATAATTGCTGCGACAATTGACATGATGAAATAATTAATCTTTATTTTCGCAACTTCAGTAGATGTTGCACCTGGATCTGGAACTAAATCCGGTACTATTATGCCTGGAAGAAGAGAAGCTAAAATAAGAGCAACCACTAAGGTTATCTTGATAAAAAGGTTTACCGCTGCCCTCTTCTTCTCAGTTGGGAACATTTCAGGAAAAACAGCATTAACATTAACATCGAATAATGTATAAAAAAATTCAAACACGATTATTGTTATTAAAAAATAGATAAATTCAACATTTTTATCAGAGGTATTCATGGGGACAAAGAACAGTAGAACCAGCGTCACACAAAGTGGTATAATAGAGATCATAAGGTAAAATTTTCTTTTACCCCATCTTCGATGTTTTGTTCTTTCTGAAAGTGCTCCTAAGACAGGGTCATTCACAGCATTCCAAATGCCCCACAGAATATAAGCAGTAAGCATCAAAGGAGTTGGTATTCCAACTACTGTAAAGTAGAATGTAAAGATTAAAAATTGAAATATTTGATATGTAAATTGATCCGGAAAACTAGAAAGACCAAAGAGAAATTTTTCTTTTGATGTAAGAGTTTCTTCACTCATTTTATATCCCGATTTTTTTTTATAAATGGTAAATAAATGTATTTAATCTTTTTTCTATTTAAAACTATAGGTATAGGTTATTGAATGATGAAATTCCTCCTATTAAGAGTAGTCGTTTGATGGATTCAATTTATAATTATTTTTTAATACAAAAAAATAACTAGTAATTATAAATAAATGAAGGTGAAAATAAATGACGAATAAAAATATTGAAGTTACATATTTTGAAACAGGAGGACCTCATAATACTGATAAGGCTTTAGAAATTGCTAAAAAGTACTCAGATCAGTTTAATATTAAAGATATTATAATGGCTAGCACAACCGGTTCAACAGCAGAAAAATCTTTAGAGCATTTTGACCCAAATACTTATAATTTAGTAGTTATAACGCATTCCTATTATTTTGTTGGACCAAATGTAAGGCAAGAATTTCCAGAGGATAAAATGGCAGAATTAAAAGATAAAGGGTTGAAATTTTTTATAGGAACACATGCTTTTGCTGGTCCAGAAAGAAGTATGAGAATGACTTTAAAGCAATGGGGTCCTGTTGAAATAATGGCTAAATATTTACGTACAAATTTTAGTCAAGGGATGAAAGTTTGCATGGAAATCGCATTAATGGCAGCTGATGCTGGTTTATTAGAAGATCTTGAAAGAGATATTATTTGTATAGGAGGAACCGGGCGTGGAGCAGATACAGTTTGTATTATCAAACCCACTCCTACTAGTTTGTTTGATAAACTAAGAGTGAAAATGATCTTATGTAAACCATTATAAATTCGGATAATAAAAAAAGAAATGAAATAAAAATAAGGTCTATATTATTACCAATTTTTTACCAACTTTTTCTATAGCACTTAGAGCCATATTTAGGTCTTCTTTAGTAAGAAGCGCATTCATTTGGACTCTAATTCTAGAAAGTTCTCTTGCTACCATAGGAAATACAATAGGAGTTCCATAAATGTTTTCCTCTTCAAAAAGTACTCTTGCTAACTCTTGAGCTTTACCGGGATCACCAATTATTAATGGAATAATTGGAGTTTCTGAATTTCCAGTGTTATAACCCATACTTTGTACTTCTTTTTTAAAGTAATTCGTATTATCCCAGACTCTTTGTACGTGTTCTGGCTCGCTCTCTACTACTTCAATAGATGCAATATTAGCGGCGACAACTCCTGGTGGATGAGCTGTGCTAAGCAAATACGTTCTACTTTTATTTGCACAAAACTCAATTAAATCTTTGGAACCCGCAACAGTTCCGCCAAATACTCCAAATCCTTTACTCATTGATCCGCCTTCTACATGAACTTTTCCTTGTAAGTTAAAATGGGCTACAATTCCTCTTCCTTCTCCTAGAACCCCTTCACCATGGCAATCATCAACAAAAATCATTGCTCCAAAATCTTCTGCTACTTTTGCGATTCCAGGTAATGGAGCCATATCACCATCCATTGAAAATACTCCGTCTGTTATTATACAAATTCGCCTTGCACCTTCCTTTTCTGCTTCCTTTAGTTGTCTCTCTAAATCACCAACATCATTATGTTTATAGATTATTCTTTTAGCACCTGATAAACGTACACCATCTATAATGGAACCATGATTTAATTCATCAGAAACAACAATATCAGGTTTTCCTACTAACATAGGAATTAATCCTGAATTAACTGCAAATCCAGTTTGACATAAAAGAGAAGCTTCCACTTCTTTAAAATTAGCAAATTTTTCCTGAAATTTTTTTGTTAAATCAAAGCTTCCAGCAATCACCGGAACTGCTCCTGCTCCAGCGCCGTATTTTTTTGTAGCATCAATCGTAGCTTGGATAATTTTTGGATGTGTCGCAAGACCAAGATAATTATTTGTATTTAGCATTAAGACTTCTTTCCCATCAACAGTAGAATGTGGTTTTGATCCCTCCTCTAAGTACCTAATAATCCACTCCAAGTTATTATTTCTTAGTTCAGTCATATCTTCCTTAAGAAACGCAACAGGATCTCTTTTCATTATATCACCTTTAATTTTTTTAACCAAGTCAGTGAAATTATAAGTTATTGGTATTCTGAAAACTATATTAGTTTTTCCCATTACGATTAAAGGGGGCAGAATGTGGGAAAATTATGAATAAACCTTTTTTTTCGGAGTAAATTATGAAGCATACTAATCATTAGAAATATTTGAACTGATAAATATGAGAAGAATTCTTGTAATAGGTGCGGCAGGACAAATCGGAAGTGAGTTAGTACCATTTCTTAGGGAAAAATATGGAAATGATAATGTCATTGCAACTGGTAGAAAGACACCCCTTCCCGATATTATCAAAAACACAGGTCCAGTAATATATTTAGATGCTTTAGAGAGAAATAGATTATCAGAAGTATTATATGAGTATGAAATTGATACCATCTTTCATATGGCTTCAATACTTTCCGCTACAGGAGAAAAGATTCCTCAAACAGCATGGGATATTAATATTAATGGTTTGCTCAATGTTTTAGAGGTTGGTCGTTCTTATAATGTGGATAGAATCATATGGCCAAGTTCCATTGCGGCGTTTGGTCCTACAACACCTAGAGAAAATACACCCAATATTACTGTGCTACAACCAACAACTATGTACGGAATTACAAAAGTAGCTGGAGAGTTATTAGCAGAATATTATTATAAGAAATATAATCTTGATGTTCGTTCAATGAGATTACCTGGTGTCATAAGTAGTGAAACATTACCTGGTGGTGGAACTACAGATTATGCTGTAGAAATCTTTTATGAAGCTATTAAAAACAAAAGATATACTTGTTTTCTAAGAGAAGATACGGTACTTCCTATGTTGTATCAACCAGACTGTCTTAAATGCATGGTTGATATATTAGAAGCCGATAATGCTAATCTAAAAAGACGTGTTTATAATATCACCGGTATGAGCTTTTCTGCTGGAGAAATCGCAACTGAAATTAAGAAACATATTCCTGATTTTAAAATTGATTATAAACCAGACTTTAGGCAGGAGATTGCAGATTCTTGGCCTAAAACAATTGATGATTCCTTTGCTCGTGAAGAGTGGGGTTGGAATCCTTCCTATGATCTGTCTTCTATGACAAAAGATATGATAGAAATACTAAGCAAACGGCTTAAATAAGTACAATTATAGTTCAACTGTCTAAACTATAAAAATCATTATTATTTTAAACTGATTAAAACTATTTTATTTTACAAATAAATGGATGATAATACGAATAATCTACCAATTGTAAGTTTAGATTACTGGTCAGATTTTGCCAAAGAATTAGTTAAATTTGCAAATTTAAAGCC
>JBHLNR010000161.1:0-8174 GCA_048941385.1 Promethearchaeota archaeon | reverse complement strand
TTTGCAATAGTAATTAGCTCATATCCGCTCATAGGTTTAGGAATTTGATTCATCACCCCTAAAATGAACGTTTTCAAGGGTGTAAATCTTTTTTTGGGCATAGTTAAAATTAAATGATTAAGTTTAAATATTCAATTTTAATTATATATAGTAACTTTAATTATTTAAAATTTTGGGTGATGTTTGAAAAATGTTAAAAAATGACGTAATAGTGGAAAAAAAAAAATCAAAATTCAGTTTGAGAAATATAATTTTCACAACTATATTCACGATTGCTTTTATAGTTCAGATTGTTATGATGTTAATCATCTATAATGAATTAAACCTTACTTTTTTGGTGTATATCGGGTATATTATTTGGATATTTAGTCTTTATTTTGGATTAATACCCTTTTGGATTTTCAAGAAAATAGGGGGTGTTGAAAAAGGAAAGAGTTATGTATATACTAATAAGCTCGTAAAAACTGGTCCTTATGCAATAATACGCCATCCCCAGTATTTAGGGGGAATACTATTCACTATTAGCATTACTATGTGGACCCAGGTGTGGTTAAGTTTAGTTCTTAGTGTCATTATCATAGCTTTGACTTATCAGTGGACCTATACTGAGGATAATAACCTTATTGAGAAATTTGGGGATGATTATAAGAGATATAAAGAGAAAGTACCTAGGCTTAATCCAATAGTAGGCATTTTCAAATATTTTTTCAGGAAGAAATAGAAGCTTTTAGAATTAATAATAAGTGAAAATCAGTTATTAAGAAATTCTAAAATATCTTTTTGAACTTGCTTTCTATTCCTCATCATAAGATTATGCCCATATCCTTTGTATAGAATTAACCTTGCATTCGGAATTCCTTCAGCAGTTTCGCGAACAAGGTCTGCAGTGTACTCAATATCTGATTCCCCACTCAATATTAGGGTAGGTGCTTGAATTTCCTTTAATCTTTCTTTAAAATCCATTGCAATGTCACCTCGAATTTCTGTTAAGAGATCATTTGGGTATTCTATTTTACCCATAACAAATTTACCAAATGTCCTAGTAAAAAATTTAGCTATACTCCTCTTTATCCCTGAAGTCCAAATCAAATCTAATAATACTGCAAAAGCTCTTCCATATTTTTTTTGCTTAAAGTACTCCGCTACTTGACTTTCGATTTCTGCCCCTTTTTTACTTACCTTATACGCAGCAGAAATAATGATAAGTTTTTGGATAATATCGGGATGATCAGCAGCTAAATAATGAGCAATCTGTCCTCCTGTAGAAGCACCTATTATTATAATAGGTTTTTTAAATTCTCTACGGAACATTTTTGCATAATCATTTGCCATATCATCAAAAGAAAAATCCTCAGGGACATTCTGTTTACGTCCTACCAGATAATATGTATACTTATCTGTAAATAGTCCAGCTAATCCTGTAAAAAGTTTTAGTCTTATACCCGAAGGTGGTTCATTTTTGAAGGACAATGCTTCTATTTCGACTATGAAATCTTCTTTATCACCAATTCTAGCGAAAGGGAGCCCTTCTTCAGAAAATCCTGTTTCTACATTGTGTTTATCTTTAACTTTCCTATTTTTTCTTTTAGACAACTTATTATAACATAACAAAGTTCTTTTATATTTAAATGAAATCGGAAAATTGAGTTAATAGAGTATTTTTAATTTCAATTTCTTCATAAGCAGAAATCTCTTCTTTAGGACCAATTAATTTCTCAAAATTTTTTGATAGTTATGTAAAATAAAGAAAAATAGATATCAAATTTAGGTATGAAATGGGGGAAGAGTGGCTTCTAATAATCCTTTAAGATTTAAATAATTCGTTTTTGATTAAATTTAAAAATGTAATGAATGATTATAGATCTAAAGAAAAACTGATGTTGGTGTAATATGCAGACTCTCAAAGTTATTATTGTTGGACCAAGCGCGGTAGGAAAAACCAGTTTACTCAACCGGTTTGTACATAACGAATTTGTATTGAGATATAAGATGACTATAGGGGTCGACTTTTTAACAAAAACCCTTGAATATGAACCATCCAAATTTGTGAAACTTCATATTTGGGATATTGGTGGTCAAGAAAGATTTAAATTTCTGCATCGCAGTTTTTATGAAGGGGCATCAGGTGCATTAATTACATTTGATCTCTCAAGACAGCATACTTATTCAAGTATGAAAACTTGGCTTGCAGAAATGCGAAGTATAATGGAAAAGGATATACCTAAAGTAATAATTGGTAATAAATCTGATTTAATTCCTGAAATCGGCCAAATAATCGATCGAACTGAGGCGCAAAATTACGCAAAAAGCGAGAGATGTCTTTATATGGAAACCTCAGCTAAAACGGGCGAAAATGTTGAAAAAGCATTTCTGGAACTTACTAAGTGCATTTTAGACAATGGTAAATAAAAAACTGAACAGGAATTAATTTTTAACTTAAGATTAAAGTATAAGCCATTGTATACCCTAAGATTATAAGGAAATGAATCATAGCAAAAAACGAACCATTTTTAAGTAAGCGTCTGTAATCTAAATTAACCACTTCATATTTTCTTGCCATAGAAAGAGTAAGAAGATCGCATGCTGAACCTTGTGGCAAGAAATTTCCAGCCATATTAACCCCACTTATGAATGCAATAATAATCGGGTTAGGAAAAAAACCCTCACCAATGAAACTTGCAATTATTGGGAGAAGAATGATAGTAACAGGAGTACCTGCCAGAAATGCAGACAGAATGGAAGATAGACCCAAGGTTATCAATACAGCAAGGAATATGTTGTTACCTGATATATCTGCTAAACTTGAAGAAATCAATTCTGAAAAGCCAAATCGGGCTAGTGAATTTGAAAGAATGAATAATATTGCAAATATTATGAGGATTCTCCAAGTAATTTCATTCTTAATATCTGAAAAAGTTGATTTCTTAGAGTGAATGAGAAGAAGAATAGCTGCGGATATTAATGCCACAAGAGCAGGATCGAAGCCTATAATCATCAATACAAATGTAGCTAAGATAATAATGACTGTTGTTAAAAAATACTTCTTATTCTCAATTAAAATCCTTGGATCCAATACAGATAAAAGTATTTTCTTGTTTTCCTCTGTTGGCTTTTGTTCTTTTCTTATAATGAATCTATCCATCAAATAAATGGTTGATAATAATGAAATTGCAAATAGAATACCCATATTAGCAAGATATTGCCCAAATCCCCACCCAAATTCTTCACCGATGATTAGGTTTTTTAAGCTTGAGATTGGAGTAAGAATTGCGCCGATATTTATAGTAATTGTCATACCCATCATATAGGTACCTGCAGGTATCTTTAACACTCGACAAGTTCTAAATATCAATGGAACTAAAATCAATGATAGAGTTAAATCCTCGATAAATGCCACCACAACACCTGTAAATAAGCAAATTATATAGAAGAATAACACATTATTTCCTTTTGTGATATGGATTACTTTGATCGCAACATATTCTAAAACATGGTTATCAGTAGCATAAAAGAGGATAACCTGAATAGCGAATATGAAAATTAGTGTGCTAAAATTGATAAATCCCAGAATCTCTTGCTCTTCTACACCAATCATGAGCATTGAGACCACTGCAATTGCCCCTATAATTAACGCAATAGGGAAATAATCGATCTTATTTTGAGAAAAAAAAGCCATTAAAATTGCGAATAAAATTAAAATCAGTATTATTGCAGGTACATTCATTCAATTAAGGAAATGGTTTTTGATTTAAAAAATGTCAGATTTGTAAGGAAATTCTCAATATAAATGTTCCCTTAAGAAATTCCCCAGAGGATTTTACACATTATCACTTAAGAAGTTTATACGATTAACCAGATTATGTAAATTATTATTCCAACGACTGTTACCCCATATTCGCCAATAATAATTGCTCTCTTTGAATTCCATAATCCAAGACCGATCTTACGTGAATTCTTAAAGAATATTGGGAGTCCAGTATCATTGGGATAAACATATGTCATAGGTGATGCAACAAAATCTAAAATCCAATGGCTAAAAACAAGTCCTCCAATAATAAATGTAATATATAAATCATTACTAATGAAAAATGTAATCAAAGCTGCAAGTATAGTCCAAATTAGGGACATGAAAAGACCATGAGAATAGGGAGAATTCCCTGCTGTTTCCTTGGTTGGCATTTCTTCAATCTTTAAGACCCAAAAAATAATAAAAATGATATCAATGAATTCTGAAGCTATTATTAAGACCCAAATAGGGATATGGGGTACTATAACTTGTACCATAAATGCGATACCGATATGTGTTAATCCAGGCATGATTTATCTAATTCCTCTGATTGATTTGATATTTAATTGAGGATTCCATTGGATAATAAATTTAAATTATCGATGCTAATAAAGATTTTATAAAAATTGAATAATACAATATAAAATGAAGTAATTGCTTTAGTAATACTGTAAAATTTATATCTAAAACAAAATTGACTAAAACTAGTTAGTAAAGTGATTAGTGTTATGAATATTGGAATTTTTTTTTTCTCAGCAACAGGAATAACAGATCTTATCTCAAATCACATCGCTAATATTTTAGAAAGAGAAGGTAACACTATAAAACTAACAAATATAATAACCCCTGAAAGTCGACAGAAAGAAGTTGATTTCAGTGAGTTTGATGCTACTATGTTTGGATTTCCTGTGTTTGGAGGGAGACCTCCTACTGTTGCTGAGGAGTGGATGAGCACTCTTGATGGTAAGGATCAAAAATGTTCTATGTTTTTTACTTATGGTGCTCGAGATTTGGAGTGGGCACATCAAGTAACTTATTATTTATTATCTCAAGCTAATTTCCAAGTGGTTCTTTCAGCAGAATTTATTGGAAAGCACTCATTTAGTGTTGGAAATGGATGGTCACTTGCTGAAGATCGACCTAACAAATTGGATTTAAATGTAGCTACAGAATTTGCAGTAAAGTCAATTTCACGGTTTCAAAAAGACACTAAATTTTCCATTGACTTATCAGATTTTATATATGAACCAAGAGTTATTGAAGAAAGTTTTGATGAATGGGCTAATGTTTACCCATTCAGAGTTGAAAACGATTGTTCCATGTGTTTTTTGTGTGAAAATGAATGCCCCGTAAAGGCATTTGATGCTGAATATGGTGTGACTAACAGAAAACTGTGTATTGCCTGCATGCATTGTGTGACAATCTGCCCAGAGGAAGTAATCCAAATTGGTGATGTAACTCAATTAGTTAAGGATTTTTTGGAAAGAACTGGGTTAACAGATGAAGTAGTTAAAAATAAAAGAAGTAAAATTATTTATTAATATTTGCTCCTTCTTTAATTAGGAGTTCGATTACTTGTTCTTTTATCTTTAGAAATGAGGGATTATCCCAAGACATCATTTTTGGGTAAATATATGTCATAAAAATCTCGGGATCTAATTTATAAGTCCATTCTATAATAAATAAGTAATCAGAATCAGAAAGATCAGTGAATTCTTCACTTTTATGTAATGCTCTTAAATTAGCCCAAATAAGTCTCCTCTTGAATTTTTCTGATTTTTCGGTTTCCATTATTTCTTGAATAACATCTAAAAATTCATTAACATCTTTACGTAAAATATCAAAGATTTTACTCATATCTTCGTCTCTCTTTGAATTATCAGTGGGTTTTATAGAAATAAGACATTTACGATTGTCAATATTTATATTATATGCTATTACGTGTGTGAGTTTAATCTTAGCTAAACCCCATTGATTTTTAATTGGAAACTGATATCCAAAAAGTGGAGATGATTCAATAAGAGCCCTTTTTCTTTCTCTTCGTTTAGATCCCCCTGAAAATACCCATATTGATGATGTCCATATAAATAATTTTTGACTTTCACCACCTTTTACTTTAAGTGACCCATGAGCAATTAATCTATAATTTGTAAGAAAAACATCCCCAGTACTGACTGAAATACGAAGCGGAAATAATCCCCCTTTGTATTTACCTGATTCTTGTTGTTCTAATATTTCAGTTTGTTTTATATTTCCTCTACATTCATAAAGTATTTGTTCATTTTCAGCTAAGCAATATTTTTCAATTATGTATCTTTCCATTTCCCTTCGTTTTTCAGCTCCAATGATACTACTTATTCTAACCATGAATGTTTCATAAATCCCTTTCATGAAAAAATTAGGGTCTAAATTGAAGGTTTCTCCAACTATATCGAAGAATTCTATATCAGAAAGTTCTTGAGATTTCCCTTTTGCCCTTAAACCTAATAGTGTTTTTAGAATTCTTTTAGTATTTGGTCTTCCACTCTGAAATTCCTTTTTAATATCATTCATCAGTTGATTTTTGTAGCCTAATTCCTGTAGTTCATTCATTTTTAATTACCTCTTTCATTCATTAAATAAATATTAGTAGTATAAAAGTATGTCACTTTACTTAATATATGTTGCAATTAATTGGCAATTGACGTATTTGTACGATTAGAGTTAATGAGAAAAAGAGATTACAAACATTTATATGAAATTTGAACATTCATAATTTTGGATCCATTATAAGGATCAATTATATTGTATAGGGTGAAAAATGTGGATAAAGTAAAATATTACAAATACCTCTTTATTGTTGGAGCACTCTGGAATCTAATTCTTGGGTTTTTATTCTTTGTAATGCCAGTTATGGGAGATACTGTATATGAGATGACTGGAGTAGAAGTGCCTCCTAGCTTAGTTTTCTATCATGCATTCTTTGGAGTTGTATTTTCTTTTGGAATAGGATATTTTCTTGTAGCACGAGATCTTAACAAAAATCATGGGATTGTATTCTTAGGGGCAATCGCAAAAGTTTTTGTTTTTGTACTTTTTTTAACGTATTTTTTTATAGGTGATAGCAATATTATTCCAGTAATATTTGTCATCGGTGATCTTATTTTCGCAATTTTATTTGCCGAATTTCTGATAAACTTTAAGTAAAGCAATAAAAATCTCTAGAAATAACCTATATTTTTTTTATTATTTAATAAGGAAGGAAAAAATACAATTTTTATTTGTTTTTTAACTTTTTAAATAACTTATTGACTTGAGTACATCCCGTATTACTTCCGTCTTCTGCATTTGCGAAACACCTTTTTTTAGGGCTTTTAGTAAATTTCGCACAGCCCCAACACCAAAATTTATTAAATGAAATACTTTTGTTTTTATTTTTGGTACGAACCTGTTCACAAATTTCTAAAGCCTCACTAAAATCTATTCTCAATTTACTCATTAATAACACCTCCTTGTTATTTTATTTAAATTTTTAACTTACTATTGTCTTGAATTTTTCTCTGAAGCATATATCCAGCAACATACCAACCCATAAATGCTCCCATTACTCCTTGGATAATCGAATAAGGTATCAAGAAATAACTAAAGTTAAGAAAATCATCCACACCAGGTATATTTAAACTAGATTTATAGAAAGTCTCAAGCGCCAAAATACTTAAGAGAATAAAACCGACTGAAGAAATCAAAGAGGAGATCAATACCGCTTTTCTCTCATTGTTCATAGGTTTTGACATCCTAAAAGATACATCTATCAGTAATCCATATGCGATATATATTAAAGCCCAAAATAACGCACTCCAGGGCGATTTTAAAGTATTCTCCATCTCCCATTCTAGTATCAGCTCTATGGGTATTCCTATCAATCCATTTATTCCAAAAAAGAAGAGAGCTATGCCCTCTGTTCTTAAAAGTATCTTGAAAAAATAGGTTACCATCATCAGAAAAATCATTACAAAATACAAATAAATATACCCAATCTCCATCATGATAATATCAAAAAATATGGTGAAAACCGCAGTTAAAAACGCTATCATCAAAAAGCCGATGATATTTAAACCTAATGCTCGTCTATCCCAATGTTTATACCAACTTTGGCTCTTACTTTGATGCAATATTATAAGTTCTTTCACTTTTTTTACCTCCTTCCAATAATTTTAAATAATATTTGAATAATATGAGAAGTCTAATCCAAATTCCTCATATTTCAAGAAATATTTGAAATATTTAAGGAACATGGCGATTACAATGGGACAAACTAGACATAAATTTCCAAAAAAATGTCCAGTTTCCTAAAAATAATTAAGGAAGATCGAATTTAATCACATTAAGAGAATAGGTTGACAATTCT
>JBHLNR010000160.1:0-8186 GCA_048941385.1 Promethearchaeota archaeon | reverse complement strand
TATAACACTCGCTCCAGAAGCAGTCAAAAAAACCCATGGGACTATGACCCTAATTTTCACTTCAGATTCTATATGCTCTTTAGAAACAAAAATTATACAATTTACATTTACAATCGATTTTTTTGAATTACTCTCAAAACCTATCCTATACATGTTGGTAATTTCTTTAATAGCATCTGTTTATGTATTTATAATCAAAACTAGAAAGAAGGAGTATGCTACTCAGGTATTAAAAAGAGAATTTATTCCTACAAGTGAAATTCGAGAATTCTGTGCGCTGTACGAAGAAAGAAATGCTTTAATATTAGAGTTAAGACAAGCTGAAGAAGATGCAAAGAGACGAAAAATTGCTAAGAAAAACTACAAAAATATTTTAAATAAGAATACAGCTAAAGCTGATGAAATCCAAAAGGAAATTGTTCCTTTCAAAAAACTATTAATGGAAACAAACGAAACTTTTGAAAATATCATAAAAAGATTAGATGTTCTTGAAGCTGAGAGAATGAGTATTAATGACAGTTTAAACCTATTGGAATCTCGATATAAAAGGGGGAGATTACCTTCTAGAGCAGCGTATATGAAATTATCTGATGATTTTATTAAAAGGAGAAAAAAAATAGATCGAACTATTGATAGGTTTTTACAACAATTAAGAAGCTACCTTCTATAAATTTAATTTCTAGACTAGTGTGACATTTATGAAACCTTGGCTGTTTGATATATTAGCATGCCCTATTGATAAACATTTTCCATTAAAATTGTATATCTTTTCATTTGAAACTAATTCTAATGATTTTAATTCTTTCCTTGAAATTTTGAAAAATAGAAACCTTGAATTTATCAAAGATGAGGAAATTATTGAGATTTCTCAAGAAGGTGGAATTTATTTTATAAAAGATAATATTATTATTAAAAAGACCGAACTAGAAACCTATATTAACCTAATAATTTTAAGTATCAATGAATTAGATAATATTTTTAACAAAAGCCAAAATAAAGTAAGCAAGAACTGCTTTGAAATTATTTCTACAAAAATAAAAACCAAGATCTTAAACTATAAAGAAAATTTTGATCCAAATACCTTGGATCAAATAATTCCTGAGCTGTATTTTCTAAATAAAATTAAATTGGAAACTGAAATCGAGTCGGGATTATTATTTTGCACTAAATGTAATCGATGGTATCCAATAATCGAAACGATTCCACAAATGTTACCTGATGAATATAGAAATGAGAAAAAAGAGATTGAATTCCTTCAAACCATTAAAAATTTATTAGATGAAGAATTTTTTAATCAAGATTTAAAACCTTTCAATTTAAAAAAAACACACAGCCCGGTAGTGTAGAATAGTACATTAATAATGTATTATGTTTAATGGCCAAGCATTTAGGGCTTTGAACCCTGAGACCACGGTTCGAATATTTACGAGATCGCTCGTTAATCGAAACTCCGTGCCGGGCTATTAATTTTATAAATAAAAATAAAGTTCCTTCTACATTAATAATTTCAAGATGATTAAAGAAAAATCAAAATGATTTGATTTATTAGGAGATATATTGCTAAAAATATTAAAATAGCACCATTTAAAATTCTTAGTTTAGTGCGATTTTTTCTTCTAAAATCATTAATTTTAGAAGATTCAAGTCCTAATCGAATTAAAGTTAATATAAGAATTATCGGAGTTAACATTCCAATAATATATGCAAGAATAAATAGGTACAGTAAGGGATTTCTATGAAGATTAGCTAAAAGAGATAAATATATCCCCCCAAAGCAAGGAATTTTAACTAAAACGAAAATAATTCCCACAAAAAATGCATAAAATCCAGAATTTTTTTGAATAAAATTATTAATCACTGTTTTAACCTTTTCAGGAGTTCCAAAGATTAAGCTTTGTTCTTTTTTACATTCTACAATTTGCCAGAAGCCTAAAAATATTAACAATCCCGCGAAAATAATGTTAATAGTGAATAATTTTTCTATAAAAGGTAAAAACACAATTGATACTAAGATATAAGCAAAAACCATTCCGGAAATTAAACCTATTGAAATGAAATAAAATTTTTTTTTCTCTTCAGTTAAGACTATTGAGGTACCAAATACACTCAACATCAA
Source organism: Promethearchaeota archaeon (assembly GCA_048941385.1). GTDB lineage: Archaea > Asgardarchaeota > Lokiarchaeia > Sigyniarchaeales > SOKP01 > Loki-b32. The sequence continues at coordinate 6,070 of JBHLNR010000160.1, read as the reverse complement.
TAAAATACATGGTGTAATCCCTACGGCAAGACCTGAGAGAAACGCAATTAAAAAATTAACTTCTTCCATCTGAATTTTCTATTTAACTTTTCGAATGTACTATTATAAAGTGGTTTAATGGGGAAATTATAAAAAATTTATTATCATTGCAAAAATGTTATAGAAAATCTCTCTTTAATTTCTTAGTCTCAAAATCAAAATAGTAAAAATAAAAGAATTTAATATATAACATATTTATTTTTTCATCTTATATATATGAGCTAGCAGAAATAAGTTAAGAAACAACAAGATTGTATAAAATTATGAGATTATTATCTGATTTGAATTGGGGATTTTTGGAAATATTGTTTTTAGTAATAGTTTTTTTAGTAGGAGTATTAACAACTTATTTCATTCTTCCTTACATCATAAAGTTCATGAAGAAGAAAAATTACGTCGGATATGATATACACAAAAATGCCAGACCAGAAGTTGCTGAGTCTGGAGGTCTCGGTTTTGTTTTGGGATTTTTAATAGCTTCAATTATATTGATGATATTTTTTCTTGATTTTTTCAATGAGATTTTGATTTATATTCTAACAGTATTATTAGCTGCCATTATAGGATTTGTAGATGACCGAATTAAACTTAAGTCTCGTTATAAAATAATTTTATCCATATTTTCAGGAACTGTAATTTTTGTTGCAAATTATTTCGGATTTGTTGAAATATCCTCACCAACAATTCCCATTTTAGATAGAACTAGATTGAGTTTTATTTATCCGTTTTTAGTACCTTTACTTGTTGCTATATTTGGAAATACGGTAAATATGTTAGAAGGATATAATGGAGAAGGTTCAGGTACTTGTCTTATTGCTGTTTGTTCTCTTCTAATCTGTGGAATAATATGGAATTCTGCTCAAGGTGTAATTTTCACCATACCAGTTATTGCTGTGTTAATACCATTCTTTCTAAAGAATAAATATCCAGCTAAAGTTTTCCCGGGAGATATAGGAACATTAAGCATGGGAGCTATGATTGCTTGTATTATGCTATTTGGTTCATTGGAAGTTGCTACTTTTTGTGCCCTTTTAATTCATATATTCAATAGCTTTTACATAATCTATTCAGTAAGGGGTTTTCTTGAAAGCGATAAAATAAGAGAAGGTAAAGATGATATTCTATTGCTAGAAAATGATACAATAAAAGCATCTAATCAGAGAGATGCGGCTTTAACCCTCCCACGATTGATTTTAGCAAGAGGTCCATTATCAGAACCAGAATTAGTTAAGAATTTCTTTATTATTTCAATAATATGTGGTATCTTTGCAGTTCTTTCTGTGTTGTTTACCCAACTTACAGCGGGAACACTTCATATTGCAATATTTTTCATAGTTTTTATATTTTTAATGATTCCTATTACTTATTTCCTAATAAAATACCCTAGAATTCGAGGTACTATTGTTTTAATGATAATTCTCTTACTTGCTGGCATCATCTTCTTTTTGTTAGTAGAATTTATAATATTCCCATTGCCTTTTGCGGATATTAAATTAGGAGTAATAACAATTCCTATAAACCTCATATTAATTGTGATAATTGGTTTAATTGGACTTTTAGGATGGTATTACATCACAATTAAGTATTTTTGGTATCAAATTAATACAATGAAAAAAGGAGAAATGAAAAATTAAAGGTTTATAATTTGAAATCAATCTCTAGATATACTCTTTTTTTTATCTACATCATAAGTACCCTAGTAATATTTTATATCCTTATTGCTCTATTACTTCAAATCCCTTGGCTCCAACTAATAACAGATTGGAGTTTCATCCTAACAATCCTACTTTTTATCTTAACTATTGAAGAATTTTATCAATGGTCCAAAAATGGAAAAAGGAGTGAAATGAGTGATATGGTTGCAATCTTATTTTTCTTCTTTGTTATCTTCTTCTTTTCGAAAGACTTTTTGACTTCCTTAATGGGATCCTTCTCAATTTATCTGTGGATTGGTATTTTTGAATTAAGAGATTACCCGGTATTAAATAAAGTGCTGATTATATCATTAGTAACATATAATATTATATTTATTGCTGGTGTCTTTTCATTTTACTTGGATAATTCTTTCTATATTGAGACAAGTTTCGCATTCTCTTTCTGGATTATTCTTATTATGGGATTTATATTATTTGGTAGAAAATATTTGGTCGTATGGCGTTTTTTAAGCCCTGAATATTTAATGTTATTTATCTATATTATTGCTTGGTTAGCAGTGGTATTAATTAATCGGTATACGCCATTAAATTTTATAACCTCTAATCCTTTTAGTTCAAATGATTTTCAATTACTTAATTTCTTTTTCAATATCTATTTCATACTAATCTTGGTTAATTGGATAGTGTATTTTGTATCGGGGCCTATATTAGACAAATTACTGGGAATTAAAGCAGTTAAGAATATTAATTTAATAGAAATAGTAGATAAAGTAAAAAGGCAAATAGGCATAACAGGTAAAGTTAAGGTGGGCTTTGGGAAATATCCAATTTTGAATGCTATGGCATATGGGTCTATATTTGATAAAAGAATAGCTATAATTGCTGATGATCTCCATCAAATTCCTGAGGATGAACTAAAGGGGATAGTAGCTCATGAATTAGCTCATACAAAAGGAAAACATACATTAATATTAACTTTAATTACAACAAGCGATCTTATAATAAGAATGATTCTTGGTATTCCTGCAACTTATTATGATTATACTTTCGGTAATCCTTCAATCCCATTATTTGTATTTATTCTTTTGAATTTGTTAATTTATCTCTTACTCTTCATTTTTGTAAGAATTTTGGAGGGAAAGGCTGACATGAGAACAAAAAAAGCAGGATACGCAATTGAGCTAGCTAAAGCATTATATAACTTAGAAAGCTTTTATGCTTCAGGTAGAGAAATTGGATTCAACACCATGTTATTATGTGAAGAACGAATATCAAAGGATAATTTACTTTTAGATTATATGAACACGGCATCTTATTTGTATAGTTCAATGATAAAACCTTCAAAAGCTTCTCTTCTAGGCTCATTTTTAAATTCACATCCTCCAAGTTATTTTAGAATAGCTGCAATATTAGGAGATGAATTGAAACCAAGTAAAGAGGCTGTTCTACCCTTGATTTGTTTAAAAAAATCAAAACAAAAAAAATATGGTAGACTATTTGAAAAACCAAGACAAAGCTTTAAGTTAATTGCAAATGAAAAATTTAAAGAGTTTTTTCAAGTCGAAAGTATATCTTCGTTATTAAGGAAATTACAAAGAAAAGAAACATATAAGTATGATCTAAAAGAGGATTACATTTTCATAAATAAAACAACTGATGATATTATTTTGGGTCACTTAGAGGATATAAAATTTCTCGATTATATATGTGCTAGTGATCAATTTATTATTAGAAATTTAATTACCCGTGAGGAAGAATATATTGAAGCGCCTAAATATTCGCGTACTCGAATTAATCTAGATGAGGTTTATTATTTCAAAAATGACACTCCGCTTATTTTAAAAAGGATTGATCTAAACATGAATTTGAAGAATTCTAACTATAATTTTATAGATATGGAAAATATTCTAATTCAAAAACCAATTCTCAAAACAAAATTACCAAATTCAATTGCAGTTATTAAAAATCTTAAGAATAGCGAGATTTTTTTGAAAAGTAAGGGTGAATTAAAAGTAATTAAATGTGTGGATATCATTAAAGCAAAGAAATTAGAGGAATATGTATTAATTCTTACTGATCCTGGACATGATAACAACCAAAATCAAATGCAATATTCTTTAAAAGATTTAATCATTAAACCCCAAAGAATATATTTAGCAATAAGTAAGGATCTTCATTTCAGAAAATCTGAAGTGAGAATTCTTAATTGGTTAAAAGATAATCATATTTTAATATATATGTACCTTAAAAAACCAGTTAATAATCTAGAAGTCGGTTATATCCAAAACTTTGATATTAATTATGAAGAGACTAAAAAGAAATCTGGGAATAAGACAATTAAAAATCACAATTATATATCTCTACAAAATATTTTTGGATCAGAAATTAACATTCCGTATGATAAGGTAGAATCTATTAGCTTTAGATATAACAGCGTTATGATACAAATAAAATCTGCAACCAGTTTTTCTAGTCGTTTAGGGTATAAACTATTAAAGAAATTCAAACCTGAAAGAATTATACTTACTTAATAAGATTTAATATTAATGTGTCTTTTAAGAAGTTAATAATGACGAATAAAATCACGAGTATTTTAAGTCTATTAAGAATACGACAATATTATAAAAATGTAATGATTTTTGTAGGAGTTTTTTTCAGTGTAAAATTATTTGAGACATCTCTTTATTTCACACTTATAATTGGTTTTATTGTATTATGTTGCGCTTCTTCATTTAACTATATTATAAATGATATAAAAGACATTGAAAATGATAGAATGCACGCTGAGAAATTGAGAAAAAAACCTCTGGCTTCTGGTGAACTCCCCCTCTATTTTGCCATAATAGTTTTAATCATTTTAATTTTAATAATGGTTTTTTCTTTGATATTCCTTATTCCTAATCTAGCCTTTATGCTTACTGTTATCTTAATGATTATAACAGGTCAACTTTATAATCATCTCTTTAAAAATTATGCTTTTATTGATATAATCATTTTATCTACAGGATATATATGGAGAGCATTAGCAGGGTGTGCAATTATTAATGAGTTCGTTTCAGCGTGGTTATTTTTAGCCATTTTTGAAATAGCTATGTTCTTAAGTATTGCCAAACGGAAAGGTGATTTACAATTCCTTGGAAAAGAGAAGGCAGCTGATCACAAAAAAATCTATGATCAATATTCTTTAAAATTATTAGATTATTTTCATATCATCATAGCAGGTTCATTATTTATGACCTATTCTCTCTATTTAATTGCCCGTTTTAAATTAGATGAACCAGGTGTTCCTGAGCTATATGAATATATTGCAATTTTAACAATCCCTATTTCCTTATATATTCTTATGAGGTATATGTATCTTACTTCAGCTAAGCCAAAAATAGCCCGAAACACTGAAAGAGCATTTTTGGATAAAGGAATAATAATTGCAGGAGTATTACTTATGAGTATTCTATTTTTCTCCTTCTATTTTGATAACATTTTCTAAATTCATATACCTCACAATTATTCCCATATATTTCCCGCTTCAAGAAATTTAATTCTATAGCTATTGCTAGAAACATTAGTTATCTAATTTACCTTTTTGACAAATTGTAAAAAAAGAATTCTTATTTAGAAGAACTATAAATAATTATTTGTAAAGTGATCAACTACTTTTTATGATTTCAAAGAATAATTAGAAAAAAAAGATAAAACTTATAAGCTTACGAATTTAAAAACATATTTAACAACAAATCTAAAAAAAACTTAAAAAAAAATATTAGTGAATTCAATATGGAAATGGAAAAGAAAAATTTAGCTATCATAATTTTAGCTGTTGTACTTGCTGCTTCCGGCATCGGTAATGTTATCCTTGCTGTTGGTGGTGGTTTAATCACCACCGGCGCCGAAGCAAAAAAAACAGCCATCTTTGCAGCTTCTTATCCTGGCTTAGCGAAAAACGATCCTGTAGATACTTGGGATCGTGTTTCTATTTGGCACCAACAAGAAGTTACTGAAGGTTTGGTTTATTACGATCTTTCAAAACATCCTAACTATGAACCCACACCTCTCTTAGCTACAAATTGGACTTGGAATAGTCCTACAAGTATTACCTTCCAAATAAGAGAGAACGTCGTTTTCCACGATGGTACTCCATTAACACCTACAGCTATCAAGTGGAATTTTGATAGGCTTATGTGGTTCAGCAATGAATCTGGTTTAGTTCCTGCTAATGATACTTCTAAAACTGGATTTTCATCTTCTTTATACTACTTGCCAACTGGTGACTATCTGTTCGATAGTTTTGTTGCTGATGATGTTAATATGCAGTTCACCATTAACTTAAATGGAGCATTTGGAGTTCTATTGGACCTGTTATGTTTCATCTCAACCAA
>JBHLNR010000159.1:1623-8266 GCA_048941385.1 Promethearchaeota archaeon | reverse complement strand
GGAGGAAAAAAGGTACCACTGTCCTGAATGTGATAATCCGCTATTCCGTGGTACTAGAAGGTGTAATCAGTGTGGGATTTCTGTCGATGTAGATTAAATCATTATTATTCCTTAATTAATAAAAAGATTTTTTATTTCTTCTCCACCTAGACTAAGATCATGGTAAAAGAAAATATTGAAGATGTTATTAAGAAGCAATTAAATTATACCTTAAATGAAACTAACTTCAGTAATTTAGGTAAACTTTATAGAGGAAAGGTCCGAGATAATTACATTCAAGAAGACAGAAGAATAATCATAGCCACAGATAGACTTTCAGCATTCGACCGTGTTATTACAACCATACCTTTCAAGGGTCAGATGTTAAACCAAGTCTCCTCATTTTGGTTTGAGAAAACAAAAAATATCGTAAAAAATCACATAATTGAGGTACCAGATCCTAATATCTCAGTTGTTCATCAATGCCAAACACTCCCAATTGAAATTATAGTAAGAGCATATATCACGGGTACTGTTTGGCGTAATTATTTAAAGGGAGAGCCTACTTCAGGGATAATGCTACCTTCAGGTCTAAGAAAAAATCAGAAATTAAATGAAGTTCTTGTTACTCCATCAACTAAAGCTGAATCTGGACATGATATTTACATCTCTAAAGAACAGATTATTGAGGAAAATATGGTAGAAAAGGAAATTTATGAAGAAATGGAAGAAGCTGCACTTAAATTGTTCAAGTTTGGTCAAGAATATTGTAGGAAAAATGGACTTATAATGGTTGATACAAAATATGAATTCGGACTGAAAGAGGGAGAACTTATGGTAATCGATGAAATCCATACTCAAGATTCATCAAGATTTTGGATTTTGGATACATATGAGGAATTATTTAGGAGGGATGAGGCCCCCGAAATCTTAGATAAGGAGATCTTTAGGGGATGGCTTATGGAAACTTATCCGAAGATCTTTCCTGATATTAAACCCAACCAAGATATCCCACCAATATCAGATGATATTAAAATCGAGTTGGCCACAAGGTACATGAAAAGCTATAAAAAGATTACAGGCTTGGATTTTAAGGCAGAAGTAGAAGATGTGAACCAAAGAATCCTAAAAAGTTTAAAGGAAGCTAATTACATATAGAATTTAAGAAAACTTTAAATAATAAACAACAGTATTTTATTGTATCATGATTTGGATAATTCTTTTATTCCTTGATATGGCTCTGTTTTTACTTAGTTTTGTCTATATCATACTCGATATGAAAAACTATGAGAATAATCGATATGAAGATTTGAAAGCAAATAAATTACCAAAATTTAGTTCACGTAGCTTTTTATTTAGCTTATTAGCATTAGTAGTGGCAGTAATAAATAGCCTAGCATATTACTAAATTACCAATCCTATAAATTAATTATTTGAAGATTACTTTCTCAAAATAGAAATTCTAGCCGTTTTTGTCGAAGGCAATTATTTTTAAGTTAATAAGAATTAATAATAATATATACAATCTCTCTTTTCTTAAATGGATCGCCTAAAATTTATTTCACTTAAAGAGAAAAAAAATTTATTAATTTCTTCTTGAGAATAATGCAAGCTAATTTTATAGTCGAAATCATCATGACTAATAAAGAGATGGCGAGAGATCCAGTTGGCGAAACAATCAAACGAGATCTCTTAGCTAAAAAAGGTTATGATATGATTTCAAATGTTCGCAGTGGTCAGTATCTTCGCATTCACATTTCTGCTGAAGATGAAGAACAGGCAAAAGAAATAATAGAGGATATGTGCAACAAATTAAGAATATTCAATCCTGTTACTCAAAATCTAACTATTTTAAGAGTATCCAAATCATGAATATTAAAATAGCTGTAATCCAATTCCCTGCTGCTAATTGTGATCTGGATGCCATACACGTTCTAAATAATGTCATAAACGTACAAGCAGAATTGGTATGGCATAATCATTTTAAAGAAACTAATTTTGATGCCGTTGTTTTACCTGGGGGGTTTGCATTTGGAGACTACTTAAGAGCTGGAATAATTGCTGCTCATAGTCCTGCTGTTGATGAAGCAAAGATTATGCTGAAAGATGGACGTCCAGTTATAGGTATTTGTAATGGTTTCCAGATTTTAACAGAAGCTCAATTTCTTCCAGGTGCCTTATTACGAAATGAGTCTCTAAAATTTGCCTGTAAATGGGTAAATCTCAGAGTAGAAAATAATAACACAGCATGTACAAATAAAATAAATGTTGGCGATGTACTTGCCTTTCCCATAGCCCATGGTGAGGGACGTTATTATACTGATAATTTAAAAGAGTTAGAAGAAAACAATCAAATAGTATTTAGATACTCTAATGAAAAAGGAGAACTCACTCAAGAAGCAAATCCCAATGGCTCCTTAGAAAATATTGCAGGAATTTGTAATATTGAACAAAATTGTGTTGGATTAATGCCTCACCCAGAACGTGCATCTGAAGCAATTTTAAGCCCAAAGAGGACAGAACATGGAAAATTATTCTTTGAATCGATAGTAGAATTTATTAAGCGGAGGGTATCCTGATGACTAAAGTTCGTATTAATGGAGAAGACGTAGAAGTTGAAATGATTGATGAGGAATTTAAGAAAGTTAAAGAATTGTTAAACCGAGATCCAAATATCACAGAATTAGGTATGTTTGATGTAATGTGGAGTGAACATTGTTCTTATAAATCTTCTCGACCAAAATTAAAATTATTTGAAGATGCTGAGGCTAATTATGAGTATGTTTTGGCAGGTCCTGGTCAGGATGCGGGAGTTATTGATATAGGAGATGGTTATGCTCTAGCGTTTCGGATTGAATCCCATAATCATCCTTCTGCAATTGAGCCGTATCATGGGGCTGCTACAGGGATTGGGGGTATAATAAGAGATATTCTATGTATGGGGGTTCGACCAATTGCTTTATTGGATCCACTTAGATTTGGTCGTTTAAAAGATAATCCACATTCACAATGGTTATTCAAATACGTTGTTAAAGGTATTGCTGATTATGGAAATTGTACTGGAATTCCCACAATCGGTGGGGAGGTCGAATTTGATGATAGCTTTGAAAGTAATTGCCTTGTAAATGTAGCTTGCATCGGATTAGGAACAATAGATGATTTTAAGCATGCTCCAAGTAGAGCATATAATCCTGGTGATTATGTAGTTTTAATGGGAGGATCAACAGGGAGAGATGGTATTCATGGAGTAACTTTTGCTTCCCGAACACTAACAGAAATGTCAGAGGCAGACCGACCTGCAGTTCAGATTGGTGACCCTTTTACTAAAAAAATGATAATTGAAGCCACTTTAGAAGCTGTGAAGACTGGTTATGTGAGGGGCTTGAAAGATCTAGGAGGGGGAGGATTAACTTGTGCGACTAGCGAATTGACTGGTGATGGAAATACAGGAGCAAAAGTAGATTTAAGAAAAGTATTTACACGAGAACCCGGTATGAATTCGTATGAGATTATGCTCTCAGAGTCCCAGGAACGAATGGCATTCATTGTAAAACCAGAGGGTTTAGAAACTGTTCTTGATATTTTCAATAAATATGAAATGACGTTTGCCGTTATAGGTAGAACTGATGATTCTAAAGTTCTTAAAGTATTTGATGAGAAAAATTTGGTTGTAAATATTCCTTCAAAGGCTCTTTCAGAGTCTCCCACATTTAAACGGGAAGAAAAGAGACCTGATTATTTAAATGAATTATTGACTCAAAAAACCCCAGAACCTTCTTTAGGGCTTGATGAAATTATGTACAAATTAATTGCATCGGAAAATATCTGTAGTAAAGAATGGGTTTATCGTCAATATGATCATGAAGTTGGAATTCGTTCAGTTGTCAAATGTGGGGAAGGAGATTCAGGAGTTCTAAGAATAATTGGTACAGATAAATTCATAGCTGCTAGTGTGGGAGTGAATTCAAAACATTGCTATTTAGATCCTTATGAAGGTGCTAAAGGAGGATTAGTTGAGGTGTGTGGGAATGTTATGGCTAATGGCGCAAGACCAATAGCAATGGTTAATTGTTGTAACTTTGGAAATCCCGAAATTCCAGAATCTTTTTGGTATTTTTCAAAAGCAGTTGATGGGATGAATGATTTCTGTAGAAATTTGAAGATACCAATAGTAGGAGGAAATGTATCATTTTACAATGAAGATGAAGTAAAAAAGACAGCAATCAAAGCTACACCTATGATTATGATTGTTGGAATCATAGAAGGTGAAGAAAACATCATTACTCTTCCTTTTAAAGAAGTGGGTAATGATATTTGGTTAATCGGTGAAACTAACGCAGAATTGGGAGGTTCAGAATATCATTCTGTTATACATAGCATTGAGGGAGGTACTCCTCCTGTGGTAAATAGTGATAATATTAAAGCAACTTGGAATTTTCTCTATGATCTCTATGATGAAAATCTTGTAAAAGCAAATCATGATGTGAATAAAGGTGGAATAATAATTTCAATAGCAGAAATGTGTTTTAAAAATAATCTTGGCGCAGATTTGGATTTTACTAATTGTTATAATACAGAGTTAAGAGATGATGAATTTCTGTTTAGTGAGTCAGTCGGTAGATTTATTATTGAAACAAATCCAAAATATTACGAGATGATTACTAACCTTGCGAACCAATTTAACATTAAGATTCAAAAAATTGGGAAAATTGTATCCAATCCAGAAATCACCATCCAGGGTATTAAATCTAATCAATTTAAAATAGATGTATCAAAGTTAAAGACCTTATATGATTCTACAATACCTAACTTAATGGATATTTAATCCTCTTAAAATCGTATTTATCATCTATTAAAATATATTTTTCAGCTTTGTTCGATCTAAACGAACAATTTTAATATAAAACCAAAACTTTGAAATATATTTATGATTTAACTACCATGTCAGATTATTAGGTGATTTTTTCAAAGTGAGTCTTAGAGCAAGAGCATGTATTAAGTGCAAACAATACATTGTGATTCACCCAGATAATCCAATAAATCAAGTTGATATTAAGAAGTTCGAACGAAATCATACCGGTCACACCATTGTAACTTTAGACCTCAATGAAGTGAAAGGTGCTTATGCTTCATGTTCGGATAATGGTGGTAATCAATCAACTGAAGAAAGCGTTTAAACTTATTTTGATTGAAATATTGATTTTAATTCCTATTAAAAAAAGAAAAAAAAATTTTCTTAAAACTAATTTTCTATTTTAGTACCGCACCATTTGCAAAAATTCTCAGAACCCGAAAGCTTACTACCGCAGAGTGAACAATTTTTGGATGTTGCAGGAGTTATTACTGTTGAACTGCTTATCTTCCTCCCTTCAACTTTTCCTCCGCATTGAGTACAGAATTTTGCTGTAGGTTTAAGAGGTGCGTTGCATCGAACACAATTAGATACTTCCTTATCTTCTTCAGGTTTCGTAGTAACTTTCTTATATGGAGAGACACCGGGTGTTTTCTCTGAAGGTGATTTTAATTTCAACTTCTTTTGTCCTCGTCTCGCTACTAACGCAGCAATTAAGATAATAACGACTATTATTATGATAATGATTAAGATCCATTGAACGTCAAGCCATCTATCAACAGAAGTTTTCCCCGTATTATAAGTTACATCAAAAGTAATTTCAGTCCACTCAAGCTCTGAAAGCATAGGATCAAAATAGATAAAAAAGTACCAATTCCCTGAAGTAGGCACATAAAAAGTTCCTGATGTGGTGTATGTATTATTGTCATAAAAATTTGCAGATGTAAAATCTACAACCCCAGTGGCACTAAAATCTATTGTAAAATCGACATCCACATTTGAACCTCCATCATTATACCATGTTACATAATAATCTCCAGCTTGTGTAATTGATAATGAGCCAGTCTCTGCTGTTGTACTCGGTTCGTCTACGTAGAATGAGGGAGAACCTCCTTGATCCCATAGATATAAATCATATCCATCCCCTATGAAAAAATCTATTGCCCCAGACGTATTAAAACTATAATCTATTGTAGACCCCGGCCTCAAAAACATCCAGACATAATAGTAATCTTCATCTGGTAGATCTGGTACTGTAATTGAATCTACTTCTGAAATATATAGTGTCGTTGTAGACAATTCCTCAAAAGGGCTATCAAAGATCATAAAGTTAATAGGACTTGGTGTAGAGTCCACAAAATATTCGATACCATTGTCTTGTTCTATATACTCATGTTCGTACCAAAATTCGTTAAAATATAATGTTTCGGTTGAACGGTAATTTACATAACCGTCAATATCAGCTTCACTAAATGGGTATATGAAGGCAACACCAAATATAGGTAGGAAAATTAAAGCTAATATGATTATGAATACTATCCCCCCACCAACGTATACTGGTGAATAATACCATGGTCGATAATAGTGTCCCGCCCACCATGGAGAATACCACCACCTATAATACCAAGGTCGGTGATACCACCACCAAGGGCGATAATAACTTCTATATGGTCGATATATATTGTGTCTATAAGGTCCACTTGGGGAACGAGATACTATGCGATTTGCTCCGGTTCTTCCAAAAGGTCTTCCACTTGGTCTAGTGCTTCCAACTCGACCACCAAATCCTCCACCACGAAATCCACCGCCACG
>JBHLNR010000159.1:0-1523 GCA_048941385.1 Promethearchaeota archaeon | reverse complement strand
CCACCTCTAAATCCACCACCTCTAAATCCACCCCCGCGGGGCATCTCTACACGTTCACCTCACTTTCATTAGAACTTGGAAATTGTTTTTCTCTGAATATATAGTCTCTATTTATAGCTAATAAGAACAATATCATTGATATTATTGACATTGTTAGTCCTACTGGATCAATAGCGACATTAGGCTGTGGAGTTGCAGTAGTAAAAGCAATCCCGAACAAAATCCATTCAAACGCCATAAAAAAAACCGATAATCCAGGTACTAAAGTTCTTAGTATCCATCCAGTTTGATAATTTCTAGTTTTAGAAAAACTTGTATAAATTATTGAAAATAACCCAATAATGCTAGAAATCAATAAAAGAATGCTAAATACACCAATAGTAATCCAAATTGGATCATTCAGAGTAAAAAAAGACGTCCAAACTCCTGCACCCCTTACATCGAACAGTGTGAAAAATAAAGTTGGATCTCCTACGATTGGTCCCATGCCAAGTAAACTCATAAGATCACTATATTTTCCTGTAAAAAATCCATATACACCTGCAAGAGGTAGAAGTATACCTAGAGTAAATCCGATGATGACACATACACTCGCAAACCAAAATTCTGCAACTCTTGTGTTTCTCACAGGAATTAGTCCAATGTCATCAACCACTCTATCAGGAATATAACTCCAACAATCCTGAATTGTGCAGACACCAATAAGCTTTCCGTTTTCTACTACAGGAACTACGTTCACATTTAAATTGCGCATTCTTATAAATGCGTCATTTACAGAAGTATCCAATGTTACTGGTGTAATCTTATACATTGTAGAAATGACAGTCTCTGATTTACAATCATTCCCTTCCGCTACAACGTTTTGGACTATGTCAAAATCAGCAATGACCCCAAGGACTTTTTGTTCCTCTCCTTCTACAACTACTAAATCTGGTACTCCTAATTCCTTCATTTTTTTAGCTGCTTCTTGAATTGTTGCTTTTGAGTCAATAACTCCGTATTCATCATTAATTACGAGATCTTTTACAAAAAATTCACTTTTTATTAACGCCATAAATTATGCATCTTTTTTTTCTGTTAAATTAAGTTTCTACGAAACATACACGATATAGAATATATAAATCTTTTTGTTAAACTGAAGTACCCTAATTCAAAAGAGGTTTATTAAAAATTGGACTATACTTCTTTTAAATTAGCTAGTTGACAATTATTTTATTCTCCCTAGTTAATCAGAAGATTATGATTTTATTTAAAAAAATCAATTAGGGAAGTGAAAGAATCAATTACTTTATAAGGTGTAATATCTGATTGATTTGAATTATAGAATTGACCTTTACCTGTTTTTACCAAAATTGCTTTAATACCTGAATTTATTGCTCCCTGAATATCCGATTCTATATCATCCCCTATCACAAGAACCTCTTCTTTTTTTAGTTTTATCTTTTCTAATGCCTGCAAAAAATATTCTTTTGAGGGCTTTCCAAAAATCTTAGGGATAACGTTTGCAGCTTTAGAGATCATAT
>JBHLNR010000158.1:5523-8269 GCA_048941385.1 Promethearchaeota archaeon | reverse complement strand
AGATTTTGATAAATATATTATTAGAGCTCAAGAAGAATATGGTATAAGATATATAAGAAGTAGAATCTCCTCAGTTATAGAAGTACCAGAGACAACGGACTTAAAGCTTCGATATGAAACTGAAGATGGGAAAGTTATTGAAGAAGATTATAATATGGTAGTTTTAGGTGTTGGATTAAATCCTCCAAATGATGCAAAATATCTAGCTGAAAAATTTGGAATAGAATTAAATGAATTTGGTTTTGCAAAAACAGATAAATTCAATCCAGTTCAAACATCTAAACTAGGTGTTTACGCATGTGGTGCTTTTTCTCAACCGAAGGATATTCCTGAGACTGTTACTCAAGCAAGTGCAGCAGCTGGATGTGTTAACCAACTTCTCTATCAAAAGAGAGGAACTTTAATTACAGAAAAGACATTACCTCCTGAAATTTTTGTTGCTGGACAACCCCCACGTATTGGAGTATTTATTTGTCACTGTGGTATTAATATTGGTGGATATGTAGATGTTCCAGAAGTAACTAAATACGCGACTACACTTCCAAACGTAGTTATGGCAGATCGTAATTTATATACTTGTTCTGCTGATACCCAAGGGATAATAAAAGAAAAAATTGAAGAGTATCACCTTAATCGAGTTATAGTGGCATCATGTACACCAAGAACGCATGAACCATTATTCCAAGAAACAATTAGAGAAGCAGGATTGAATAGATACTTATTTCAAATGGCTAATATCAGGGATCAATGTTCTTGGGTTCATATGAACCAACCAGTAGAGGCTACTCAAAAAGCAAAAGATCTTGTAAGAATGGCTGTTAATAAAGCGAGGCGAATAGCACCAATAGATAGAATTAAGTTAGGAGTAACAAAAAAGGCAATGGTGATTGGTGGTGGAATAAGTGGTATGACTGCTGCTCTGAATTTGGCAAGTCAAGAAATTGATACTCATTTAGTTGAAAAAGAAACAGAGTTAGGAGGTTTTGCCAGACATATTTATCATACTCTTGAAGGAGGAGATGTTCAAGCTTATTTAAAAGATATGATTGAGAAGGTTAAATCTAATAAATTTATTCATGTTTATACTAATGCTGAAATAGAAAGATTAGATGGATATATAGGGAATTTTAAAACTTCGGTAATATATGGTCCTAAAAAAGAAAGAGCTGAATTTGATCATGGAGTA
This sequence comes from Promethearchaeota archaeon, assembly GCA_048941385.1. GTDB lineage: Archaea > Asgardarchaeota > Lokiarchaeia > Sigyniarchaeales > SOKP01 > Loki-b32. The sequence goes on along the minus strand of JBHLNR010000158.1, from coordinate 7,083 downwards.
GTTATTTTGGCTACAGGAGCTAAAGAATATGAACCAAAAGAGTTTCTTTTTGGACAAAATAAAAATGTAGTTCTTCAATCAAAGTTTGAAGAAATGTTAAATACTGATAGTGTTCTTAAGAATAAAAAATCAATAGTGATGATACAATGTGTTGGTTCAAGAAACGACGAACATCCTTATTGTAGTAAAATGTGTTGTGCAGAAGCTATCAAAAATGCTTTATTAGTAAAAAAGTTAAATCCATCTACAGAAGTTACTATTCTATTTCGAGATATTAGAACTTATGGATTTAAAGAAAAATATTATCGAAAAGCAAGGGAAGAGGGAGTCATTTTCCTTCGATATGATGAAAATTTTCCTCCAGAAATTATTGGTAAAAATTCTTCTTTAATTGTAACAGTCAAAAACCCAAAAGAAGGAGATTTATCAATCCCCGCAGATTTATTAGTATTAAGTGCTGGAATTATAGCATCTCATGAGGAAAATGAAGAACTTGCTAAGATGTTAAAAGTACCTTTAAATGATGATAATTTTTATTTAGAAGCCCATGTCAAGCTTCGTCCAGTAGATTTCGCTACGGAAGGAGTATTTGTAGCAGGATTAGCTCACTGTCCAAAAACAATCGAGGATTCAATTTCACAAGCTAATGCTGCTGTCTCAAGAGCATGTACAATTCTTTCTAAGGATGAAATTGAGGCAGAAGGAAAAACAGCTGTTATTGATATGTCTCGTTGTATAGGTTGTGGTATGTGTGTAGAGAATTGTGCATATAATGCGATAGAGCTAATTGAAGATAGGCGTTTTGGATTAGTTGCATCAATTAATCAAGCATTATGTAAAGGATGTGGAGCTTGTAGCGGGAATTGTCGATGTAGTGCCATCGATATTTTAGGTTTTACAAGTGAGCAAATATATGAAATGATAACAGGCCGTATAGGCTAGAAGAGGTTTTAAAGAAAATGACTGAAACAGTTTTAGAAAAGAAAGTTGATGAAAAATGGGAACCAAAGATCATTGCATTTTTATGTAATTGGTGTTCCTACGCGGGCGCAGATCTAGCAGGCGTTAGTAGGATTCAATATCCTCCTAATATAAGAATAGTGCGGGTTCCATGTAGTGGTCGGGTCAATCCTTACTTCATAATAAAGAGTCTTCTTGATGGTTGGGACGGAATTTTAATATCGGGTTGCCATCCCGGCGATTGTCATTATATTAGCGGAAATCTAGTTGCTCGAAGACGTTTTGCGATACTAAAAGAACTTTTAGAATTTTTTGGGATTGAACCTGGTAGAGTTAACTTTATGTGGGCTTCTGCTGCTGAAGGTGAACGATTTGCTACTTTAGTCAAGAAGGCTACAAAAATAGTTAAGCAATTAGGACCTAATACTAAATTTCAAAAGGAGTGGTGTTAAATATGGGAATTGAAACAGATAATAAAGAGATTTCAAACTCAATTAGAGAAAATGCTAAGAAATTGCTTAGCGAAAATCAAGTTGATGTAATAATTGGTTATTCTCAAGGTACAGTACCATTAAGTACTACCCCAATTATAATTAGAAA
>JBHLNR010000158.1:0-5513 GCA_048941385.1 Promethearchaeota archaeon | reverse complement strand
TGTCGATAAATTAGTTTGGAATAATTTATGCTATATTAATTTGGCTAGATATTTGGCTCCATTAATGCCCCAACTTTGCGATTCAGAAAGAAAATCTTTGAGAATTGGAATTGTCGCGAAAGGTTGCGTTGGGAGAGCAATAAATCTTTTAGCTGCTGAGAAGCAAGTTAATTTAGATAAAATAAAGATGATTGGTTTTAAGTGCAATGGAATTATTAACAGAAGTAAAATCGATCTGGAAATTGGTGAAAAGGAAATTCTTGATGTCTCTATATCTGAAGATGATATTATTGTAAAAGGGAGAGACTGGGAGAAAAAATTTCCATATAATCAATATATGAATGAGTTGTGTAAAGTGTGTCAAGTAAAATCTCCTTCTGCAACTGAAACATCTTGTGTTGGGGAATGTCAAGAATTAGACTCAATTCATGATGAATTTTCAGATATTGCTGAATTTGAAGCTAAATCTACTGATGAAAAATGGGATTATATTAAGGATTCTTTGCAAGTCTGTACTCTATGTTATAGTTGTCGTCAAGCTTGCCCAGTTTGTTATTGTAATCTTTGTTTTGTAGATCAAAATAAGCCTATTTGGTTTGGTAAAACAACTGAATATCAAGATATATTCACATTTCATTTAATTCGGGCACAACATCTAGCAGGTAGATGTGTAGCATGTGGAGCTTGTTCTTCTGTATGTCCCGTTGGTATAGATCTGAATTTTATTACAAGAAAATTAGAAAAAATCGTTAAGGAACGATTTAATTACACTTCAGGACTCAATGCAGAAACAGTTCCTCCGATGATGGATTTTAAAATGGGGGATGCACAAGAATTTATGTTAGAGGAAGATTAAAAAGGTGAATTAAAGAATGGAACAAAAAATATTAAAAAAGGATCAAGTTGGAAAATTATATAATGAGTTAGCAATGGAATATAACTTTTATGCTCCTACTAAAGAGAAGGGAAATATTGTTTTTGAAAAAATTGAAAAACCAGAAGATATTGTTTTAGATTATTTGAATTCAAAGATACCACCAAAATCAGTTTTATTCCCTCAAAACGAAGTTTTATTTGAATATTCTTTGGATGATAAGGATGTTAAGATTACTGATAGACAAGATTTAGACCAAAAAAATTTGATTTTTGGAATCCGTCCATGTGATGCATATAGTTTTGTTTTAATGGCTAATTTCTTTTCATTTCATGGAAATTGGGAAGACGAAATCTATTTAAAGAAAAAAGAAAATACAACTATCATTGGAATAGGTTGTAATACTCCAAGATCTACATGTTTTTGTACCTCTGTTGGTGGAAATCCTTTCAATAAAGAGAATATGGATGTATTTTTAACGGATTTAGGAGAGACTTATTTAGTTGAAGGAATCAGTGATAAAGGGAAAGCTTTAGTTCAAAAGTTATCATGGCTTTCTGAGGCATCAAAAAATGATTTGAAAAAAGCTGGAGAACTAGCTACGCAGGCAGAAGAGTTAATAACTACAGAGATAGATGTCAATAAAGTTGTTGAGAATTTATCAACATGTTTTGAAGATCCAGTATGGGATGAAATTAGTGAAGCATGCATTGGATGCGGTTCTTGTGCTTATTTATGTCCAACATGTACATGTTTTGATGTTATTGATGAAACTGATCAATATAATAACAGAGGAAGACGAATTAGAATATGGGATACTTGTCAATCGTGCCTATATACCATGGAAACAAGTGGTCATAATCCTCGAGATACCAAAATCCAACGCTGTCGAAACCGAATTATGCATAAATTCAGCTATTATCCTACAAATTATGATTTATTGGGTTGTGTTGGTTGCGGTAGATGTGTTTATGTGTGTCCTGCTAACAATGATCTTCGTGTTATATTAGATAAAATCAAAAAAATAGAAAAAAAGGAGGGTGAGAAAGTAGTTGCCTAATCCTTATATACCTTATCTTACAAAAGTTAAATCAATAGTCTCTGAAAATAAAGTAAATGATATTAAGACAATTGAATTAGAATTTAAGAAAGATGAAGAATATAAGAAATTTGATTATATTCCTGGACAATTTGCAGAAATTAGTTTAATTGGAAAAGGTGAATGTCCTATAGGGATTGCATCATCTCCTACTGAAGAAGGAACCATTAAATTTACTATTAAAAAAATGGGAACTGTAACATCAGCATTTCATAACTGTGAAATAGGAGATACAGTTGGGGTAAGAGGTCCCTGTGGAAATGGTTGGCCAGTAGAAGAAATGAAAGGAAAAAATATTGTAGTTATTGGAGGAGGTTTTGCGTTTTCAACACTCCGATCACTTATAATTTATTTGCTTGATAAAAAGCATAGAAAAGGCTATGGGGACATAACGGTAATATATGGAAATCGTGACCCTGGAGAAGTATTATATCGAGATATTCTGGATGAATGGAAAAAACGAGATGATATTAAGGTGGTTCTAACCATTGATCGTGAAGCAGAGGGATGGACTGAAGAAGTTGGATTTGTAGCACCTATTGTTAAAAAAGTTGCCCCAAAGTCCGATAATGCTATTGCGGTTATCTGTGGACCACCAATAATGATTAAAACAACAATTTCTGTTATGGAAGAATTGAATTGGGGCCCAGAGCAGATCCTTAATAGTCTAGAGATGCGTATGAAATGTGGAATAGGCAAATGCGGACGATGTAATATCGGAAATAAATTTGTGTGCGTTGATGGCCCTGTTTTTTCTCTTGCTGAGCTTAAAAAAATGCCAAATGAATATTAAATTAATAATAAAGTAATTTTTTTTAATTAATCAAAATTAGGTGAAATAAATTGGCTGCTAGTAAAGTCTCAAAGACTTTTGAAGATTTGATAATAGAAGTCCATGAAAAGGGATTATGTGGAGAATGCGGTGGATGTGTTAGTTTTTGTTCAGCTGGTGAAATTAAGGCTATTGAATTGTCAGAATCAGGTCCACCAAAATATATAAACAAAGATAAATGTCTTAAGTGTGGTATTTGTTATTTTGTGTGTCCTCAAACTCATGTATTAAATGAGCAGTTAAATAAAAAATTCAATTACGATCCTCCTTTAGGAAATCAATTAAAAGTAGCGTCTTGTCATGCTACTACTGAAGAAATTAGAGAAATAGCGACAGATGGTGGAGCTGTCACAGCAATTTTGACTTATCTAATGGACACTAAGCAAATTGATGGAGCCATAGTTTGTAAGAGGAAAGGCCCATTTAATCGAGTTTCATTTTTAGCTACTAATAAACAAGATTTAATAGAAGCTGCTGGTTCTCATTTTGATTTTTCTAGCCAAGTAGTTGGATTGGAAAAATATAATACATTTATACCTGCTAATATAGCCTTGAAAAATGTAAGAAGTTCTGATTTATTGAATATTGCTCTTGTTGGTACTCCATGTCAAATTAATTCAATTAGAAAAATGCAAGAATTAAGTATATTACCGGCACATATAGTCAAATATACTTTCGGCTTGTTTTGTTATCTGAACTTCTCTTTCGATGATGAAGATAGAAAGAAACTCGAAAAAAAATTCAATTTTTCATTTGAAGACGTTGAATGTATGAATGTGCGAGAAAATGTTATCTTAACCTTTAAGAATGGAAACAGTTTAGAAATTCCATTTTCAGATTTACATGATATTGGACGTCCTGCGTGCTACGCTTGCCCGGATTTTTCCAATATTTATGCGGATATTTCTTTTGGAGGTCTGGGTTCACCAGAAAAATTGACAACTGCGATAATTAGAACTAAAATTGGAGAAAAAGTGTACAGTGGTGCTCTAAATAAAGGTTATATTAAAGAACCAGTTGATTTAAATAGACCAAATAATAAGTTGGAAATATTAGCAAAAGTAAAAGAATGGAGCAACAAGAAAATCGAAAGGGCAGAAGAAACGCTAAAAAGTAAATAGAAAATCAAATAATAAATTTATTCATTTAATTAAAACTTCATAAACGCTCTTTTACTCAATCTTATAATGAAAATTCTAAATCTATTTTAACTACTTAAAAGGATTTAGTTATGAAATTTGGAACATTCATTTCTATCTTTTACACTTAATAATTCTAGATATCTTTTTTTAATAGGGGCTTGCCTATATTTTCTGAAATATTCCCAGACTTCGCGTTTCATTTCTAATTTTTCATTCTTCATAATTATAAATTCGTTAAATCTTTGCTTTTTGAATGAAAAATATCGGCCAACTTATTTATTATTTAATGAGACCAGTTTTTATGGAAGCATTTTATCATTAAAGTTCAAAAATATTTCCAGTGTTATAGATGGTACTATCTAAATCAAGTATAATCTGCCCACCTGAGGCTATTTCTACAGCATGATTTATACCTTCTAAAACTCTATTCATCATGAATTCATAAGCAGTAAAACAATCTTCAAGTTGTGGCATATGGTTTTCAACATAACATTTTGAGATTGCTGGAATTAACTCTGGAATGAAATCTTGGCTTATCATCATCTCTTCTGCATCAATATTGACTTCCTTTGCCAGTGTAAACGGATTATATACATCCATTTGTGCAAACATTACTCTACAAACAAATAATGATGCCTTTATCTCTTTCATAATAAATTTAATTCTATTTTTATCATCAAGAAATTTCTTAAATGTTATTGCATTGATTATGTCTTCATTAGTTATAGTATCTGAAGTATCCATTAATTCACTTACTCTATCTGACATTCTTTTTGAAGATAACATTAGTTTAAGATTCATTTCATTTTTTTTATAATAGTCCTCATAAAATGCTGAAAGAAATGTATGACCCCCCAGATTCATTCGGTCTTCAGAGAGGACTAATTTATAATTTAACATTTTAAATTTATCCATAAAGTTTTTAATGATTAAGAATTTTAATTTTAATCTGTGTAAAGCAAAAAATAAGCATAATCTTGTCTTAGTATATGCTTCTACATTTCCCATTCTAAATCGATCGTGATGTTCCCTTGCATACATCACAATGGGCTTCAATTTGCTCACTACTACTTCGATGAAATATTCAATGATATGTTCAAGAGGGTGACAATCCAATACGTGGAATTTCTCTATTAGTTTTTGGCTTGATGGTTGACTTTGAGGTAACTCCTTAATATCATCATAATTATAATATTCAAGGAATAATGATGTTAACGCCTCCATTTCCAAAACTGTTCGACAGGGAATAAAAACCTTATTTAAATCATATAATATTGTCCCGCTTTCTGGCATATCATTCCATCATCTTTAGTATTATTTTATATTATATGGGAAAAACCCTCCTTCTTATCAAGTTACTAATTAGATTATTATTTAAATAAGTTTTATTATTGAATTTTCAATACAATATCATTAATTTTTATTTTTATTTAAATCTCGAAAATAATAGATTTGAATTATAATTTTTTTATAACAATTCTCTTCCATTTTTAAAAGTTTTTACACTATTTGTTATATATTCAAAAAGTAATGGAAATTTGATTAGATTGTAATACGCTAATGTAT
>JBHLNR010000157.1:0-8465 GCA_048941385.1 Promethearchaeota archaeon | reverse complement strand
AATTTTAAATCTAATTATTAAGAAAAATATTATTCCCTTGCATCAGATAAAGCAATATAAGGTAAAAAGTATAATATTAGCTTTTAATAAATCTGTGAATAGCCACCAAGATTCAAACATCTTATACTAATTTGGATTATAATAGGAAAAATGCAATTAACATATATTAAGTTAATTTTGGTATTAAATCTGATGAATTTATGGATTTAAAGAAACTGTTCTGTTAATAAAGACTTCAGTAATCAAGGGCTCTAATGAGGGGATATCTTTTGGTTGAATTTCCTGATTTAATTTAAAGAATTTTTCAAAATTTTGCCAAATCTCATTATCATTCGTAATTTTTTCTAAGAAATAATTCAACTTACGCTGGGCCGAATAGGATTGTCCTTTGAATAAATAACATACTAAAAAGGGAGAAGCTGAGTTCATAAATAGAGTGTACTCACCAAAGGAGGCACGATCCAAACCTTTAGAAAAAATTTCATCACTAAAAGAATTAAAGGCACTTAAAAAACCTCCAATAAGGTGATCCTCAAATGCTTGATCTTCAATAAATGATCTTGAGAATATGGGTTTTCCACCCTCAGATACAATTAAAAGCAAAACAGGTTCTTCATCCTCAATTTCTGGAGGTTCAATTACTCTTTTTTGAATCATTATTTTCATTTGATTGTTTAAACGAGCTAATTCTAACCGCTCTGAAAGAGGTGCTTTAGACCCTTTTAATTTCTCCCAAACATCTAATTGTTTAAGCAATACATCATGTTCATTAGAAATCTTTCGCGCTAATAAGTTGAGTCCATACTTTTCAGCAGTTTTTTGTCCTTGAGTTAATAAACGTCTCGCATCATTTAGTTTCAGTGATATTAATGCCATTTTTGCTTGCAAGAGAAAAGTTTCACCCCAAATCCAATATGAATGTGATTTTTCAGCAATTTCAAATAATTGAGAAATCAATGATTCTACTTCTTTAAGAACTTCTATATTCCCCGTGAACTTTACTTCAGTTATGAATATTTCACTTAGCGTAAGTAAAACTCTTAATCGAATTTCCCACTTTACATGCTCATCCTCAAGGATTTGCTTCAAAATTTCTTCAGCTTTACCATGATTGCTAATACGCGAACTCTTATTTAATAACAAAGCTTTATTTAGAAGATATATCTCGTTAATACTCCGACCATTCAATTTTTTATTTAACTGTTCTAATTTATTGAAATATAATTGTACTTTTTCAAGTTCACCTCTTTCAATTAATATTTGGATTAAAAAGTCAAGTTTACTAGCTAAACGCTTTAAATCACCAATCTCCGTTGATATCCTTACGCTTTCTTTTGAAAACTCTAAAGCTTGTTCTAAATCACCATTCATTCTTAAAGCTTCAGCCATATTATTGAGGATAGCAGAGGTTATCAATTTGTGATCAAACATCCTAGATAATGCTAAGCTTTGCTTATAAATGGGAATACTCTGAGAAACTTCCCCTTTAAGATGGAAAATAGATGCTTTAGTAAGAAGAGCCCAACAAATAAGGTATTTATATCTAGTGTCTTTTAAATTAAGCATCGCGCTCTCTACATAGCTTAAGGCAAGAGTGATTTCACATTTTTGCAAAAAAACGAACCATGCAATATTTATGAGTGTATAACATACATCATATATATCTCCAAGAGATTCTCTTAAAGAAAGACTAAGTTTATAATGCATTAGCGCAGTGTTTGCGTCTCCTGTTAGTGTACGTAAAGGATCCGAACACATTCCTTTTAAATAATGAATATACGCTTCTCTTCGTTTCCTATTAATTTCTGGTTCATCTACCAATGTTTTTAGGAATTCCTCTCCCTGGATGATTAATTCCTTAGCTTTCTCAAAATTTTCCCTTGTTTCTAATAAAGCGTGTGCTCTAAAGAGTAAGATATCTACTGTTAAAAAATCTATCTCTAAATCTATTGTCTTGATGTACGTTTGCTCAGCAAGATTAGCAGCATCTCTATATAACCCCTGCGTTAAAAAGAGATAGCATCTCATAAGATGGAAATAAGCAGTTTCTTGCATTGAAATTTGCTTTTGCTTTTCGAAATTTCTTAATTTTTGACTAGCTTTATTAAATTTTCCTTCTCTAATGGTCTCTAAAACATTTTCGAGGTTTTTAGGAGCTTGTTCAAACATATTTTCAACTAATCAGGATTATAACCCTACGAGTATATTTAATGTAATATTAAGAAAATTGCAATTTTAAATGTAATGTAGACAGGGAAAAAATATTAAAAAAAAGAAAGAAAAAATTTTATTTAAGTAAATTACTTTACAGCTTCAAAATAGATGTACCACTGCTCATCATCTTCAATAAATTCCGTTCCTAAATGTTTATGCTTGGTTTTAGCTAAATCGCGTGGAACAGATTCACTTGCGGGTTTGTAGTCTGTTATAACTTTTAACACTGTACCCGGTCTCATTTTCATGAGTTGCTTTTTTGTCTTTAAAGCGGGTACAGGGCATACAGAGCCACAAACATTCAATTCCATATCAAAATTCATATTTTTTAACCTCTTGGTATTATTTTAATTTTAATTAATCACATATTAATGTAAATATTGGTTCTTGCATTCCAGTGTCAACTTTCATTTCAACCTGCATCATTTGGGTTAATCGAAGGGCTTCATATCGGACTTTTTTAGGATCTAGATTTAATTTCTTTGCCATATCGGTAATTGTAGTTGGTCCTTGAAGTGTAATGTAATCCAATACTTGCTGTCTAGGTGTTTTTTCAAACGTTAAGAGCTCTCGTTTCGATTTAAGGTTAATTGCTTTGTTCAATTCTTCTTCATTCACTTCTCCTTCTTCAAAAAGACCACCTTCTATCGCTCCATCAATAATTTCTTTCCCTCTATCAGTCCAGACTACTACAGTAGTAAATCCTTCTTGAGATCCAACTTCTCCTGCGGTTAAATCAGAATAAATAGCAGGGAAGTCTTGACAATGGGAACAGAAATGATTACAACTCAAACATCTTCGTGCCTCTTGAAGAGCCATTTCCTCATTAAATTGCTGTTCAACTTCTTCAAAACTCCAAACTATTTCTTCAGTTGCCTCAGTTAATGTTTCTGGTTTTGGAGAGTAATCCTTTGGTGGCTTTTTTGGACCTCTAAAGAACATTTTATCTTGCTTATATCTGCCTTCAATTAGGCTTTCACCTTTTATATACCTGTCAATAGACAATGCAGCTTCTTTTCCATGTGCGATAGCTGCGATTGCTACAGCTTTTGAGTTGTTTACAATATCTCCTCCCGCAAATACACCTGGAATGTTCGTTTCGAAGGTCACTTCATTCACTTTAATTTTATTACGTTCCTTTTCTAATTTATTATCTGTTGCGACATCAATCTGGTCAAAATCTACAGCCTGACCAACTGCAATTACAATCGAATCAATTGGAATTTCATATTCTGAATCCTTGATTTTTTCAAAAGATCTTCTTCCAGTCTCATCAGCAGCACCCCATTCGACTTTATAACAATTCAAAACTAGTTTATCTTTATCATTCTTAGTAATTTTGGAAGTAGATGTAGTAAAGTGATATTCCATAAATTCTCGTTCATTTTCGGGGATTTCTTTTAGAGTTAATTCGAGCTGCTCTTCAGTCATAATATCGACAAGATGGATTTTTTCAGCTCCTAATCTAAGGGCGGTTTGAGCTACATCTACTGCAACTGGACCTCCACCAATTATACCAATACTTTTTCCCTTGAATTCTTCTTTGTTTTCCCAGTACCGATACTTTCTATCCATAAGGAAAGTAATAGCTACATGTACATTAGGTAGATCTTCTCCTTCTAAATGTAATGTTCTTGGCTTATATTGCCCAGTAGCTATGAATATGGCTTCATATCCGTCATTTTTTAAGTCGTCAATAGTCATTTCTGGTCCTAATGGTTTATTAAGAACAATTTCGACTCCAGAATTTTTGATCTGGTTTACATCATAGTCTAAAACATAATTTGGTAATCTAAATTGTGGTACTCCAAATCTTAGCATTCCTCCGGTTTGGTCTGATTTTTCAAAAATGGTTGGTGCATATCCCATTCTTCTCAGAAAATATCCTGCCGTCAATCCTGCTGGTCCAGATCCAATTATTGCTACTTTCTTTGCATTTTTCTGCGGTTTACTCTTTGATTTTGAGTCTAATTTCGATTGCTCAATTTCCCATTCTGTAACAAATTTCTTTAATTCTCTTATAGCAACAGGATGATCATCTCCTATTAATGTACACCCATGCTCGCACTCATTTGTACAAATTCTTCCACAAATTGAGGGAAGAGGATTGTTTTCACGAATTGAATCCACTGCTTCTTGATATTTTCCTTGTCTAATCAATGATACGTATCCTTGTGCATTTACTCCTGAGGGGCAACCATTACAACAGGGAGCACAAATCAAACCTTTATCGGTTTGTTGAGTTCGTATATGAGAATTGCAAAATAATCCAATTTTTAATATTTCTCGATTCATATCCTCTTCTAACTCCGCAGCCCCTCTCATTTCACAAGGGACACCTACAATTCCTACTGGTTCGAAAGTCTTTCCAACTACATCTACCAATTTTTCTAAGACTCCTGAACGACCATATACTACACCTGCTTTTTCTACGGCATCATTAGGATTAGAAACTATCTCTGCTTGAGGTTTATCCTCAACATCTTGAACCATTACGATTTCTGCAAGTTCTTCGTTCTCTAATAGATTCTTTGCTAAAGTAGTTACTACACCACCATTTGCCGCTTTAGCCAATATCTCAGGATTTTTACTACGTAATGAATACACAGCTTTAGGTTGTTTTTCTTCGAATTTCTTCTGAATGACTTGTGGACAACTTTGATAACATTTACCACAGTCTTGCCCATTTCTCTCAAGGATACAATAATCTTTTAATGCTGGACGCAGGATACTCATTTCTATATGTTTACACGAGCCAGCACATAATCCACACCCTTGACATAATCCTGCATCAATAATTTCTTTCTTCAATAATTCAAAGCTCATTTTTATGCCTCCTTAATTTTTATTTCTTTAATAATTCCTTCAGAATCTATGCTATATTCTACAGAACCATTCTTATAAGTTCCTTCAACCACTTCAAAAACATGGGTTTTGTAATCTTCTAGATTATCATCTTGTTTTATTTGCGATTTAAATCCACCAAAAAATATATTAGATAAATTCATATTTCCAGCAATTTGACGGATTTCCTCTGTAATTTCTTTGTATTGTTTTGCGTCTTCATTTTTTATAGCTTCATGTAATTTCTCTTCTAAGCCTAGTAATTCCTTTCTGTATTCCTTCGTTTGTTCACTAATTTCGATTTCATTTGCTTTTTCATAAGATTCAATGATTTTAAGAGTAAGCGATATAGATTTATCTCCCCCTAGTAATCCTGTAATTAGCGGTAATTCTTCGATTAATCGTCCTGTAAATAAATCTTCAAGTAAGGTACCTGAGGATGGAATCCTTCCTTTTGGTAAACCAGAAGTGGTTAATGTAAACCTAAAGAAATTACCGAGTATATCAGGTAAACTTGCTGTCACATCATCATCCTCATCAGCTAATTTATCTGTTGCGCCCTTTATTGAATGTTCCGTAGCTACTTCAATATTTCCCATGAGTGTTCCGAACATGCCAAGCATGCGAATTCCTGATCTTTCTACTAATTGTTTGCATCCTCTACATGGTGTATTGTAGTCAATACATCGTTCTTTACATTCTCGAGCGACAAATCCACTGCATAGAAATCCTAAATCATTAAAACAAGTCTCTTCATCTTCTAACTCAATTTGACGATTGACATTTTCTAAGTAGTCACAAGTAGCTCTTCTAGTGCATAAATCACATAATTTCTTTGGTTTTTCTAGTTCTTCTCCATTAATTGCTGATTTCAATTCCTCAATTTCTCCTAAACATCCTTCAATTTCAGTGATGTTATCAACTAAATTCTTTAAAGGAGTTATTTCATGTCCATGTTGATTTGCTAAAGAAAAAACACCCCCACTAACTGTACAACTACCGTATGCTATAACTCTATCTGAATTAGAACTTATCTTAGTAAGAAATTCTTTATCTGTTGGGAGTAAATAACCCGTTATTACAGCTATTTCCACTTTCTCTTCTTTCCATGTTTTAGGATCTTTAATGTATTCAACATTAAGATCAGATTCTAACTTCAATAACAATGATTCATTAAAACATTTATTACATCCATTAAATTGAAACACTTTAACATCCATCTTTTATCGTCCCCTCCTCTTTAATTGTTGTTGATAATCGATCAACAATATCTTCAAAATCTCCAACTGCTGTTTCACCCTCAGCTGCTCTCGAAGTATATTGGTTTACAAATTGATCACTATATCCTAATTCTTTAAACAACTTTTTCATCAACTTTATTCTGTGCATTGATAAAATATTCCCATTGAAAAAATGACACGCTCCTAAGCAGCATCCTACACATGCAACAGCATCAGCACCATTATTTAACGCATCCATTATTTGTATAGGACCAACTTGCCCTGTACATTGAACTCTGATGATTCTAATCGCTGGATCATAACCCATTCGAGCAACTCCCGCAGTATTTGCAGATCCTTGACCACACTCATTACACATAAAAACTACAATGTTTTCAATTTTTTCTTGAATTTTTTCGTCTATTGCTTTACAATCGCTCATTCGTAAACGGCACCTCCGCCAGATACGGCGATTATTTCATCTAATAATTGATCATCTGTAAAATTTATTAATTGAATTGCTCCTGTTGGACATACTGGCATACACATTCCACAAGATTTACACGCAATCTCATTAACAACAGGTCTCCCATTTTCATCAATATCTATTGCTGCTGGAGCACAAACAGTTTTACAAAGACCACAATTTACACATAAATCATAATCTACTGTAGGTACCAGCATTTCCTTTTCAATATATCCCCTAACTAATGGAGCGGCAGCTAATGCGGCAGCATTCCCTGCGTGAGCAACAGTCTCAGAAATATCTTTAGGTCCTTGTATCGTTCCTGCTAAAAAAATACCTCCTTTACTGCTTAGAGTAGGATTCATTTTAATATGAAATTCTTTTAAAAATCCTTCCTGAGATCTCAGAACATGAAGTTTTGAACCAAGTGGCCCAATTCCTTCTGGAGGAACCATTGCAGCAGAAAGTACAACCAGATCAGCCTTTAACTGTAATGGTGTCTGACTGAGTGTATCTTCAACAATTACTTTTAACTCACCAGATATTGGGTCTTTTATAATTTCCGATGGCCTTCCCCGAATAAATCTCACCCCAATTTCTTGAGCAGATTTATACAATTCTTCAAAGTTTAACCCCGGAGTTCTTATATCAATATAACATATTGTCACATCAGTTTCAGGATACATTTCTTTTATGATTCTTGCATTCTTTATTGCGAATTTGCAACAAACCCCTGTACAATACTTATTTCCAACTTGATCATTACGACTCCCTACGCATTGGATCATGACCACACTCTCAGGAATTTTCCCATCAGATGGTCTTAGCACTTGACTATTAGTGAGTGAAGTTGGAGATAACATTCTTTCTAATTTTAATTGAGTAATAACATCTTCATATCCTTCTTGTCCATAATGATAAGGCTCAATTTCAGTAGGATCATACTCATCATACCCAGCAGCAACAATAATTGACCCAACCTTTACAGTTTTAGTCTCAGCTTCCATAGAAAAATCAACTGCTTGTACAGGACACACGTTAACGCAAGTTTGACATTCAATACAATTCTTTTTATCTCTAACGTAAGTGGCTGGAATTGCCTGAGGATATGCCTTATAAATTGCATTTCTCATCGACATACCCATATCCCATTCACTTGGTACTTCTACAGGACAGTGTGCTGCACATTCACCGCAAGAAGTACAATTATCTTTGACATATCTAGGTTTGATTTCAATCTCAACTTCAAAATTTCCTAATGAACCCTCAACACTCTTAATTTGGGCATTGGTATATAACTCTATTAGGGGATGATTCGCAACACCATTTGTAAGTGGAGATATTGAACACTGTGGACATTCTAAAGTTGGGAATGTCTTATTCAAACGAGTCATATGACCTCCTATAGTAGATTCTTTTTCGACTAGCACTACTGGAATTCCTAATTCTGCCATATCAAATGCAGATCTTAAACCTGCAATCCCTGCTCCAATGACTAATGCTTTTTTCGTAGTTGGTATTCTTCTAGTTTCAACATCTTCTAATTTCCTTGAACGATTTACTCCTGCTTCAACAAGTCTCATTGCTTTTTGAGTTGCTTTCTCTTTTTCTTTTTGGTGAACCCAACTATCGTATTCTCTCACATTAACCTGTTGATGACGATGTTTGTTCAATCCAACTTCTTCAATTGCTTTTGCAAATGTTTTTCCATGCTGATTTTT
>JBHLNR010000156.1:0-8576 GCA_048941385.1 Promethearchaeota archaeon | reverse complement strand
GGGTCATCTAAATTCTTATGGAGAATTATGAGATTATTTCCAAAATTAATTCATAGAATTAGTGACAGAGATTTGAAAAAAGCTAGAAAAAAACTAGGTAAAAAGTAGTAATGAAAAGGATTGGGTTTATAGTTAATCCAATTGCGGGAATGGGTGGTTCTGTAGGACTGAAAGGTACTGATGGGGAAAAATATAAAGAAGCAGTACAGTTAGGAGCTCAACCAATTGTTCCACAAAGAATATGTGACCTATTAATTAATTTAAAACATAAAGAATTGATATTTATGATAGTCGCACCTGGGAAGATGGGTGCAGATTATATTAAAGAAAAGGATATAAAATATGAAGTAATAGATGAGATCAGTGAACTTACGTCAGCAGAAGATACAAAAAGAATAGCTAAGCAAATGCTTAAAAAGGGAGTCGATTTAATTATTTTCTGTGGAGGAGATGGGACTGCAAGAGATATATA
Source organism: Promethearchaeota archaeon (assembly GCA_048941385.1). Lineage (GTDB taxonomy): Archaea > Asgardarchaeota > Lokiarchaeia > Sigyniarchaeales > SOKP01 > Loki-b32. The sequence goes on along the minus strand of JBHLNR010000156.1, from coordinate 8,104 downwards.
TGATGCCATTGGATTGGAAATACCAATTGTTGCTGTACCGGGGGGAGTTAAGATGTATAGTTCTGTATTTTCAATCAGTCCTACAGCAGCAGCTCAAATAATTGATGTATTCTTAGAAGGTCTTATTGAAACTGAAGATAGAGAAGTTTTAGACATTGATGAGGAACTTTTAATGAAAGATATGCTAAAATCAACGTTATATGGTTATTTAAAAACCCTCACATTCCGTGATTTGATCCAAACTAGCAAAGAAGGTTCACAATTCGGAAGAACTGTTGAAGAAAATAAACAAGATATTGCTCAATATATAATTGAAGACATGAAAGATGATACACTCTATTTATTAGGTCCAGGAACTACAGTAAAGGCAATTACGGATAATCTTAATTTACCAAAAACTCTTCTTGGCATAGATGCAGTTTTCAATAAATCCAATAAAGGAAGAGATTTAAATGAAAAAAGCATTCTTAAATTGTTAGAAGAATATGATAATGTTGAGATAATAACTTCCCCTATAGGAGGCCAAGGATTTATTTTTGGGAGAGGGAATAAACAATTTACCCCAGAAGTAATTAAAAAAATAGGGAAAAAAAATATTAACATTATTGCGACTAAAAATAAAATTAGAAACCTTCGTTGTTTAAGAGTTGATACAGGAGATGCTGATTTTGATACAGAACTCAAAGGATTTGCAAAAGTGATAATTGGTTATAGAGAACAATCAGTTGTCAATATTGAATGTTAGGATCAATTCATGGATTATTATTAGTAGGACTTAACTTATAAAATGATTTTAAATTTTAAATTATCAAATTTATTAATCATTAATAGGAAATTTTATGGAAAAAATCGATGTAATAAAAAAAGCGTTCGAACTGGGATTTGAAGATATAGGATTTACTACAATTGATGCTTTTGATTCACAAGAAGAAATTCTTGACTCTCGAAAAGAAGCATATGCTTGGACGTTAAAAAAAGGGATAGATCTCAGAAAAGGCCTTGATCCGAAAAATATTTTGCATGATGCAAAATCTATAATTGTTTTAATTGATGTTTATTTTAAAGAGGCATTTCCGAGTCACTTAGAGGGATATTTTGGTAGATGTTATCAAGATGACGATCGCATGACAAGAGGTCAGTTATATCAACGTATCAAAGCATTCCGTACTTTTTTACGAGATAATGGCATTGATTCTAGAGCACCATTTAATATCCCCCATCGATTAACAGCGACAAGAGCCGGATTAGGAACGTTTGGAAAGAATAATTTTCTTTATTCAAGAAAAGCAGCGAGGAAGAGTTCTTGGATATCTCCAATACCTTTAGTAGTAGATTATGCTTTCGAACCAGATCAACCTACAATTGAAGTTGGATGTCCTAAATGGTGTAAAAATACCTGTATAGCTTCTTGTCCAACAGGAGCTCTTAGTTCACCAAACAAGATTGATCCTCGAAAGTGTATTTCCTATCTTAGTTATTATCAGGAAGGAATTACTCCAATAGAAATCCGTGAACAATTAGGAACTTGGGTTTATGGATGTGATCGATGCCAAGAGGTTTGTCCACGTAATAGACCATGGCTTTCTCAAAAATTACCCATTAATAAAAGAGTGCTTGCTAAAGAAAAGGATTTCGATTTAATAAAACTTCTTCATATGGATCATGAATATTATAAAAACAAAATATGGCCTCACATGTTTTATATGTCTTTAGATGAAATATGGCGTTGGAAGATGAATGTAGCAAGGTCCATGGGAAATTCTATAGATTCTAAATATATTCCTGAGTTAATTAAAGCTTTTAATGATAACGATGATGATAGAGTAAAAGGAATGATTGCTTGGGCTTTGGGGCGTTTGGGAGGAATTGAATCTAAGAATGCATTAGAAAAGTTTCTTGAGAATAGTAATGGTATTGTTAAGGAAGAAATATTGGAAGCTTTAAAACAGTTTTAATTAGATTTTTTTATGAAATTTAAGGATATTAATTAACAAATTATCTCTGAATTTACGCAATGATTCATTATCATTTCCAAATTCAGGTAATCGATTGGTCATTTCTTTATTTACTTCTTCTTGGATAAAATCAGCATATTCTTCCAAATCTTTAATCGCTTCCTCACTATCATCTTCTAAATTTGCTTTTCCTATATGTAATGTTAATCCTTTTATCCCATCTGCACCCCCTCCTAATTGAAAGATTAGATAAGGTCCCATTGTAGCCCATCTTAACCCTGGACCAAAATTTATTGCTTTATCGATGTCCTCAGCTGTGCACACATCATCCTCCAATAGTTCTCTACATTTAGTACTAACGGCACTCTGAATCTGGTTGGCTATAAAACCGGAGACATCCTTTTTTAAAATAACTGGTACTTTATTTATCGATTCAAAAAAATCAGCAGCAATTCTGGCAGTTTTTTGAGATCCCCTTTCTCCTTCAGGTATAGTTATTTCAACTAGAGGAATAAGGTGTGGTGGATTATATGGATGAGCTCCAATACATCTTTTTGAAATCTGTGTAAATTTTGTAATATCACTAATTAAATTATATGACGTACTACTAGCATAAATAGCCTCTTCATTTGCATATTTATCAACTTCAGCAAGAATGTTCTGCTTTATTGATAAATCCTCAATAATCGCCTCTACAATAAGTTGAACATCTTTAAGTGCAATTTCAAGTGAATTTGTAAAGGTTATTAAATTCATCATGTTTAAAATATCTTCTTTCATTATTATCTCGTTTTCCGCTAAACCTTCCAAGTTTATTTGGATTTCCTTTTTTGCTGTTGCTTCTTCGTCAGCAGAGTAGAGCCATAAATTCACAGGATATTCTTTCCATATAAAATTAGTTGCCCAGCTATTTCCAATAACGCCTGCTCCGAGAATTGCAATTTTTTTTATGTCTTTTGCTTCCATCCTTAATTACCTATTTTCCTAAATTAGATTATATTAATTTACTATAGTTCATAAAAATAATTATTCTCTTTAATAAAGTAAAATGAATAAGTATGGAAAGGGGCATAAAAGTAATTTCAATAATCGGAAAAGGTTATTTAGGTAAACAGATCATTGAGAAATCTCTATTATTTAATTATGATATCAAAGCTTTTGATGTTAATCAAGAAAGTTTAAATTCTTTTACAGAAAAAAAAGCTTTCCAGATGACAAACCACCAGAAATGCTTAAGGAAATGATTGAAAGGGGAGAATTGGGAGTAAAATCTGGAAAAGGTTTCTATAACTACTAGAGTCAATAAGTTTTTTTTCTATATTTAATTTAAAAAAGTAATCCTTATAGTCTAATTCTTAATTTATATCACAATGTCAGAAAAAAGAAAAAAAGATATCCCACGTATTAAAGAACTAGAAAGCATCAATTTAGCTACAGAAGATATTAGAGATCTTGTAGTAAAAACAAAAATGGAAATTGAGAAAGATAATGAACTCTTGGCAAAACAAAACAATGAAGTTTTGAAAAAATACAATATAAAATCTGTAGATGTTGTTGGTGCTATTGGTGCAGGTAAAACAGCTCTAATAGAAAAAATTGTTGAAAAATTATCAAAAAAATATCGTATTTTGGTAATATGTGGTGATATTACAACCAGAGTTGATGCTGATAGAATTCAAGCACATAATGCTGAAACGATTCAGATAAACACAGGAAGAGAATGTGCTTTAAATGCTTACCATGTTCATCAAATTATAGAAAATAAGGATTTGAACGATTATGATTTATTATTCATCGAAAATGTTGGGAATTTAATATGTCCCTCTGATTTTACACTTGGTACTGATAAACGTATAACAGTAGTTTCTACAACAGAAGGGGAATGGGTTATAGAAAAACATCCTTTGTTATTTAAAATGTCCCAAATAGCTGTAATCAATAAGGTTGATTTAGCTGAAAGGTTAGGGACAAACCTTCAAAAAATGAAAGAAGATGCAAAATCAATTAATCCAGATATCCAAGTTATCACAACAAGTGCCAAAACTGGTGAACATATTGATAAATTAATTGAAATATTAGAATTATAATACCTTACAATAGATGAAGGATAATGAAAGAAGAATTAAAACGATTAGAACAGCTACTTAGTGAACAAGATAAGGATCTTGGAAAAATTCAAGAATTGAAGGCTAAACTTTTGAAAGAACATATTAAAGGTTTGAAAATTGAAAATTATATCGGAGATTATCCCACTTTTATGGAACCTGTTATTTTGGGGGATAAAGTGAAAATTGGTGATGATGTTCTCATTGGTCCAAAGGTTTATATTGGCAGCAATTCAGAAATTGAAGATTATGCCGAAATTTCAAATTCGATAATATTTGATAATGTAAAGATAGGAAAGAATTTTAAATTAGATAATTGCATAATTATAAAGGATAGTAACCTAAATTTTGACAACTTTAGTAGCAAAAATTGTATCTTGAAAGGAATTGCTGAAACTATAGAGGCCTTGGAAATAATTCCATTTTAGAATAAAAAATATAAATCTCCTCAATGGTGTAATTCTTGAAAGAGAAAAAATTTATGAATGTAAATTTAAAAAGATGGAATGAGCTTGTAGATATTAATGCTAAAGCTAAATCCTATGATTTGGAGGGCTTTAAATTAGGAAAAACATCACTCTTTCCAATTGAACAAAAAGAATTAGGGAATGTAGAAGGAAAAACTTTACTACATCTTCAGTGTCATTTTGGGATGGATACGCTCTCATGGGCTAGATTAGGTGCTGAAGTAACTGGAATAGATTTCTCAGAAAAAGCAATTTTTTTAGCAAGAGAGTTAAGCAAAGAACTAAACATCCCGGCTAAATTTGTTATGTCCAATCTATATGATGTACCAAAGAATATTAAGGAAAAATTTGACATAGTTTATACTTCTTATGGTGTACTATGTTGGTTACCTGATATAGTTAAGTGGGCTCAAGTAATAAGTCACTGTTTAAAACCTGGAGGAATATTCTATGTAATTGACAGCCATCCTTTTGGTTTTTTAATAGACGATAATAAGGAAGTTTTTGAAGTGGGGTATAACTACTTCACGCAAGGTGAACCTATTTATTGGGAAGAGGGAGAATCTTATGCGGATCCTACAGCAAAATTAGAAAATCAAGCAAGTTATGAATGGTTTCATACAATGGGTGATATAGTTAATTCTTTGATAAAAGCAGGTTTGGAAATAGAATATTTACATGAATTTCCCATGTGTTATCATAGAATCCATCCAAAGATGAAATTAAGAGAGGATGGATATTGGGAATTTGATGACTTTAAATTCAATGTCCCTATGATGTTTTCGTTAAAAGCACTTAAAAAATTTTAAATATGCATTCATATAAACATGGTTATATTAGAGTTAAGCTTTTACAATTGATTATTTCTTCTGGGTTGATTTTGCTAAAGCGTAACCTATGTAGAATTCCTTGAATATTAACATCAGTAGTAATAAATACTTCTTCTTTATACCATTTTTTATGTTTGAGAAATACCTTGATGAATTATTAAATTTAAAATATTGATATTTATGATAAAAAAATATAAATATTACTCCAAGATTGCACTTAATCAAATATTATAAAAGCTTCTCAAAATGAAGTGAAATTCAATGGATTTACGAATAAAAAAGAAGAAAACTGGATTAATAATTTTAGGATTCATCTTTTTAATATCCACTATAGCAATTATGAATTATAGTTCTGAAAGTAGCGAATCCTCCGCAATAAATAACGATAATTTGAAGATTTCTAAAGTTGCAGAAAAAATCTATATAAATAATAACTGGTCTGATACTAAGACTGCGGGAATATGTGCGGGTTCAGGTACAGAATCAGATCCTTATATTATAGAAAATTTAGAAATAAATGGTGGAGGAATAGGAAGTTGTATACTGATTGAAAACTCTAATGATTACTTTAAAATAGAAAATTGTTATGTCCATAATACTGGGAATGAGTATTATGATGCGGGAATTAAATTAATAAATGTCGATAATGGACAATTGATCAATAATAATGCAACTAGCTTAGCTTTTGGATTTTTTCTAAATAACAGTGATAATACTCTAATTATAGGAAATAGGTTGAGTTGTTACAAAGGATTATTTGTGGGAATCTCTTATGGAACGGTTATGTATCTCAATAATCTTATTGGTGGACAATATGATATGTTCATTTCAATAAGGGATGAATCAGCCTATAGGTTCTATTCACCTAAAAAAGCAACCTACAAATATAAGAATAATACGTTCACAAAATATCTAGGTAATTACTGGTCAGGTCTTAGTCCAAATGATGATGACAATAATGATGGTATTGGAGATGACCCCCAAATTTATTATGATTCATACGATTTACTTATAGATAGATATCCTTTAAAAGAACCTATTGAAAATTATGAGATAATAAAATTTTCAGAAGAAGGCATGATACCAGGATATAATCTATGCATTCTAATTGGTATTATAGGTATAATCTCGATATTTTTACTTCATAAGTTGAAGATATCCCAATGAGGATTACTAAAATTAAAACTATTATCCTCTCATTTTTGAGCAAAGATGTACCTTAAATAGTGTGTATGAGGACCTCTTTCACCATGATTCTCTTGTTCTTCTATTAATCCTTGTTCTATGAGAGTGTAATCCTTGAAATGCTCTACTAGATCCACTTCAGTGAAATAATGAGTAGGTCTTCCTGGTTTGCTTTCAAATGTATTCTTTTCTTTCTCTTTCCCTTTACCAATGCTATCTTCTTTTTCTGAGAAGGCTGTAAAAAATACTATACCTTTAGGATTCAATTTATTATAGCAATTATTTAGAAATTTTAAGCGATCATATTTTAGAAATAAATGAAGAGTATTAAAACAAAAAATTGCATCAAATTTTTCACTAAAATCCTCCATCTCTAGCACAGAAGAATTTAAAAAATTTGTCAGATGGTCAAATTTTTTACTAATTTCGAAAGCGGTTTCAGATATCTCAATCCCCATTACGTGATACCCATTATTAGAAAATAATTTTGTATGCCTTCCATATCCAGAACCAGGTATTAGAATATTTTTGATTTTATACTTTTTAAATAGCTCTAAACAATATAAGGCTGATTGACTAGGTAATTCCCCCCAAATTTTACCTTCCTTAGAATAACGATTATCCCAGTATGCTTTCCTCTCATCAATTCTCATTACTCTTGATATGTGTTTTGAATATATTAATCTTTTTTGTCTTCTTTCAATAATTAAATATTTTAAGGAGTTCATTACATGAGTATTCTAGAAAATCTATTTCAGCAGTATCTTTTGATTTTAGAAAATGTATTAAGAGAAATATTTAGCGATGTACTGATTGAAAGAATTATTACATCTCTCATAGAAAAATACGAAAGTATTTTAAAATCATCCACAACAAGAGAAGTAATACTTCAAGATATTAACCAAGAGACTCATGTTGTCACATCATGTTTTATCATAGCTTTATATCGGACTTTGAAAGAAAAGATTTCTAATAATATTCCAATTGATGAGATGCTAGAACTTTCAATGAGGATTTTTCAGAAGCTTGTAGGACCATTAGCAGATATGCAAAAGGAGGAGTTAAAAAGGGCTGATGATAAATGGAAAACGTTTAAGGAAAGTATTATCCATGGAACACGCTCTACATATAGTTCCTTTAAACCAAAATTTATTAAAAATGATGAAAAAGTATTAGAATTTCATTTAAACAAGTGTATTTTCTATGAGGTTTTCAAGGTTCACAAAGAATTAGTTTTAGCACCTATTTTATGTTTTTATGATGAAATCTTTGCAGAAGCAGTAGAAGAATGGATTACTTTTGAAAGACCAAAAACAATTGCAAATGGGGAAGATTACTGCCAATTTTGTTACTTTTTTAAAGAAAATTAATACTTCTTTAACTTATTTAAATGAAGGGATTACTTCATCTGCAAATTGTTTGATATCCTCCGTTCGTTGAAAACTTACGAGATAGTATCCCACACCAGAATCCACAGCTTTTTGTATTTTTGAAGGGTAATCTCTTATATCAGAGGATGCCATTTCTCCAGCCATAAATGCCAATTTATCTGTGCGATTATA
>JBHLNR010000155.1:0-8658 GCA_048941385.1 Promethearchaeota archaeon | reverse complement strand
AAGAGCTAAATTAGATTTTTTTACTTTTTACTTATATGTTAGTTGAATAGAACAATTGTTCTCCCATAAAAAAACAAAAAATAATTGTTTTAATTTTAGTGCGTTTAAAAAAAGAATCTCTCAATAGTATGATATTAGTGAAATGTTCATTTACTGGGAACAAATGAAATATCTAATATTTTATAACAACTTCAGTCAACATTTTTTTCCTTTCTTTCTTAAATCTATATAGAAATGGAAGGGGGATTACTAGTGAGATTACTGAAATTGTTACAATTAATATAGTGTTTAAATCAAAAGAATTTTTTCCATTCGGGTCATGTATACTTAAGAATAAAGACACTGTCTTGTTTTGTAAAAAGTAGTTACCATCATAATGTAAAATTAGGATACAATCATCAGTTTCCCCAGTAAAGTTTAATATTGTATGAGATATGGTTATTGAAAGAAGTCCCATATCATTAGTATTATATATATGTGAGTAGATTAAATTATGATGGTTTTGAATCTCTATTCTAATACTTTGATTATTAAGTGGAGTTACTGAATTATTGAAAGAATAATAATAGTATAATTGAATTATTAAATCTTCATTTTTAATTAATTGATTATTAATATTAACAATGTTAATGAACACTGGATTTTTTTCAACAAGAATTTCGTATTGAAATACTGAATTATTATAAATATTGTTTTGGTTAATTATGAATATCAATGTATTAAAACCTATATTTAAATGCTCTAGTGATTTGAGAGATATTTCAATACTTCCAAATTGGTTTGTAGTAAAATTCTGCTGGAAAATTAATGAACTATTTGCGTTTATTCTTAATAATACCAATTGATTATTCATGAATGAAGTGTTTTCAATGTCATTATCATAAAAAGTTGCCACAAAAGTTAAATCTTCACCAAAATTGATATAATTTTTAAATCCTGTCAACTCACATAAGAGAATCCGTTTAACTATTGTTATTTCTTTTGTATCTTTTAGAAAAGGAATAGTTATTTCTCCTTCACTATAATAATGGTATAATTTTATGAAAACTTTATTTGAGTGGTTGATAAACGTGGTGTTTAATTGAGTGGTGTTTACGATCAATTGTTCTGTAAAAATACCAATCTCATCATACCATGAAGAATTCCAAATCAGATCGTCGACAGAATCGTAAATATTTATTTGAACGTAAGAGTATTCTATAAGAGGATCGTAGTTTAGTTCCCATGATGCATTTATCATAATTTTTTCATTTGTATAATAACTATTCTTATCAGTTTCTAAAGTAAATAATTCACAATAAAAACTTTTTACTGAATGTATAATAAAAGGAATCTCAATGAGAAAAACTATAAGAATTAAAAATATTAATTTCCTCTTCACATCATAAATCTCTGTGATAAACTATAAAAACTAAAATAATTACAAAAAAATTTATTTTATCAATAATTTATATTCAAAAGTATTATAACCTAAAGTAAGAAAATAAAATGGGAAAAGTAAGAACAATTTTAATTAAAAATGTATCCAAAGAACTTATAAATAAATACCCTGATGTATTTACTACTAATTTTGAGAAAAATAAAAAACTTTTAGATAAATATCTTGAAGTAGATTCAAAACATTTGAGAAATCGAATATCAGGATATATTGTAAATTTATTGAAAATAAGAAATAGAGAATAATTGGTATGGTATTTTCTTAATTAGATATTACTAATATATTCTAATTACAGAAGAAAAGGGATAGAGATTAACGAAAACATTAAAAAAATGGCTGAACTCCTAAGAACAGGGCATACCATGTTAAATATCGCTTGTCCTATCTGTAATAACCCAATATTTAGAAATAGGGAAGGAAAAAAATTTTGTCCTAGCTGCAATAGAGAAGTAATTGTTAGTAATAATAACGAAATTCAAAAATTTGAAAAAAATGAAATCCTTACCAAAAACAATCAGAATATAAACAAATTCTCCGATATAGAAGTTTTAAATTCATTAAAAATACTACTTATTAAAAAAATCCAATTGATAATGGATAAATTGGAATTAGCAACAGAAATAGAACTTATTGAAAAATATTCTGAAATTTTATCAAATCTTTATGATCTATTTAAGAAGTTAAAATAAAATAATAGAAGAATAAAAACCTTCTCCCAATTACTAATTTAGTTATTTCTGTTAACAAAAGCTAAAGAATGGTTGCATCTTTCACACTCGAGTAAATATTGGGAAGAAAATTAATGCTTCTGCCGGGATTTGAACCCGGGTCCCGAGGGTGAGAGCCTCAGATGCTTGATCTTAATCCTCGCTCATTATTGAAGGATTTGAATTGACCGGTCTACACTACAGAAGCAATTATTTTTTTTTGATTTGAAATTACTCTATTCTTAATAAATTTAAATTATTTTAAAAAATTTAATAAAATCTAGGTTGATAAACAAAGGTTAATGATTTAAAGGAATAATAATACCTTACTTCATAATTTTACTATCCTTTCTTAAAATTTTAAATTCTAATTATTCATAAAAAGAGGTTTTAACAGATTAACATAATGATCTCTTATCGAATATTCAGCTATATTAGTGGCTTCAGAGATAAATTTCTGTGTCAAAATTGCTTTCTGTTTGTACTCCTTTGCCAATAGTTTATCTGCTAAATAGATTATTGCTCCAGTTAAAATAAAAGGATTTCTACCACCGCGATGCCATATAGGTAATTCTGTTAATATATTTCTACATTTTTTGAGCAATTTATTTTGGAATTCATGTTCTGTCCATAAAACTCCTTTTCTATCCAGTCTTTCCAATAAATCCTTATGATGTACCACCTGATTTATTAATCTAATGATATAATCTTCGCTCTTATGAGGTATTGATTCGTTGTTTAAATGATGCTTATATCTTATCCCATCTCGCAAAATCAACCTAGGATTAACACGATGTCCGAAATTTTCAAATGCTTTTGCAATTTCATTAATAGTTATAGGGGCATTATGATATTCTATTCTCACGGCATGAAAAATGCAAAACGCGATTAGAGAAATGTTATTTATAATTTTATCTTCATTTTTAACGATTTTTTTATAATAATACGCGGCACTATTTCTTAGGTTTTTATTTAGATTCAGATATAATGAAATTTTATTTAAAATATTAAAAATTCTGTATTCAGTTTCATGGTTTTTGATCCTTAAAAATTGAGCATAATTTTTTTTTAACCTTCTAAATAATTTTTGTTCGTTTGGGGGTAGCGGTTTCCCAGTTTTGTCTTTTAGATATTTAGAATTTTCATAATCAATAAAAGATCCTAATCCTCCTACAAAGTCCGTTCTCTCTCCTAGGGCTACATATTGTTTACTCAAATTACTCGTTTTATTTGCATTATTAAAAACGAATGAAGAAGCCTTAAAAATACCACTAATTACTAGACCACAATCATTGCAAATCATTTCAAAACTGTTTAGAATAATACTACCACCGCATTCAGGACAGATTTCAAGTTTTTTTTGTATTAATTCTTTTTGATTAATTTTAAACACGTAATTTATTCAATTTTATTTAGTGAATTATGGTTGCCCCATTTTATTTTAAAAATGTAGAATGGTTGTTTGGTTAATTGAAATGGTTTTACCCTTAAATGAAACATGTAACTTTAGGGAATGAGAGACAGGTAATTAAAAGTAAAATATTAGGGATTTAAAACATCTAATTTAAAGTTATATTGATAAAATTCAAATCAACAAGATATTATCTTGGAGGTATTAAATGAAAACAGATAATAATTATCAACATATTAAAACTATTCCAGAAAAAAATATTGTCTTGCTTAAAGAAATAACAAGAAAATTAACCCAGATTTTTGATGGGAAAAGAGGAATAATGTATTCTGATATTATTAACTTGATAATTAGAGAAGGAAAAATCGGAGAAAATTACAATAATTTGATATTATGGTGTAATTACAAGATTAGGCTAGGAGAAACTTTTGTAGAGCTCTAATTATCCCTAATTTAATATTGCTTCTAAACCAAAATTTATTTTGTAAAAAAATTAAAATATCAAAAAGGAATTATAAATACTTAATTATAATAGTACTAAATTATTTATTTTAATAAAAGCTAGAAACAATTTTTACTAATCACTAATTTTACTTTAAAATATTTAAAGGAAAAATTAATTTCTAAGGTAGAATTTTCCATGGTTCGATTTACAGCAGATCATAAGGTTTATATAAAAATTCTTTATTGGGGTATGGCGGGATCAGGAAAAACAACAATCGTAGACACGTTATATCGATTTACAAAAGAAAATGAAAAAGACATTGCCCCAACTGGCAATTTAACGAAGATTTCAATGGCAAGTGGATCAACACTATATTTTGATCGGGGGATTTTTATGTCTACAAAACAAAAAAGCAGAGGTAAGGTATTCTATCACGTATATACTGTAGCAGGTCAAAGAAGATTTTCACCTTTAAGAAAAAAGATCTTTAAAGGGACAGATGGGGTTATATTTACTGTTGATTCACAAACTCACTTTTTCGAAGATAATATTGAATCTCTAAAGGAATTAAAAAATATTACTAGAGGGAAATTAATTAGGGAAATTCCGCTTATAGTCATGTTAAATAAACAGGATCTTAAAGAAGTAATAGGAGAAGAAGATTTTAAGCAAGTCTTAAAAGATGAGAAACTATGGTATGAACCTGAAGATGAATTATATAGATGGAATCCAATAATTTATAAAACCTGTGCATTATATGAAAAAAGAAGCAACGTTTACCGAAGTTTTTCAGAATGTGCAAGGAGAACAGGTTTATATCAGATTTATGGTGATGGAGAAGCTCCCATTGGAGATAATATTAAAGATTTTCGTGAATTTTGAATAATTATACTTAATATCTTATTTGTTATTAATAGCTTCTTATAATCAGTCCAAATTGAATTAGAATATTAAGATTTAAGTTAACATATTAATAAGGGAAATTAAAGGTTGTAAATATTCGATGAAATTAACTAGACAAGGATGATCTACAGGATGTAGGAATGATAATTTATAGTTACTTTGAGGATTACAAAAACCTTAACTCCCTTATTTAAACTATTGAGATTTAAATAAAATATAAAAGTATATTATCATTATATTTGACTAAGTATATTAAATTTTGATGTGAGCAAAGAACGGGTCTATATAATAGAATAAAAGATAACTTACCAAATCAATTCTCAATATTTCAGCTTATGAGTGTATTAGAAATAGATGCTTCAGAAGTAAGGAAAGTAAGGAACTTACTAAATCAATTTGTCTTGTATGGTTATATTAAAAGAATTTCAAAAAATATGTACCAAAAAGTAGAAAAATAAATATTAATTCTGTACTTCTAAATTTATTATTAATTGAGGGAAAATAAATTTAATTAGTTGGCTGAATGAATCTATAACGCCATCCCCTTTAATTGCTGCGGTTTTTTTCAATGACAATTGTTTGAATTTCGTAAAATCTATGTATGATATAAAATCATCATCTTGAAACTTCTTTAATTGAGCTAGATCATATTTATTTAATGATATTACTATAGGGATTTTATATATTTCATCACCAAATAATGATTTTAATTCATTCCATGATCGTAAATTATGATTTAAGCATTCTTTTTGAGAATCAACTACAAATATTATACCATCCACCCCATTTAACGTCGCTGGTCTTGTACTTGCATAGAAATCTTGGCCTGTTGCGGAATATACTAAGAATTTTAAATTCCATTCAGCACCTTTAAACTGTAAAACACCAAAATCGAAAAATAATGTCCTTCCAACTGTACTGTCAATCGACTTTAATGAATTTTCTTTATTGAAGCAGGAGAAGAGAAACTTTACAGAGGTGGTTTTACCTGACATAGCCGGTCCATAATATACTATTTTAACTTGTAAAGTTTTATTTTCAAAATCAAATATCATAGTTAATTCTAACCCCATAGAGATACTATTTTATCGCCCATGAATGATTTCTTCCCATCCTCAATTAAATCTGAAAAATCTTCCCCCCATTCTTTTCTTATAAAGGATATTATCCTCTCGATAGGAACCTCTTCATAATCAATTGTTTCTAACAGAGTTTTACTCCCAATCTTGGTATAAATTTCAATATTATTAAGTAGATTTAATCTAGAGAGTATAAAGAAAGCTCTCTTGGACCCGGAATAAAAATTTTGTATTTCTCGTTTAAAAATATTCCTTTTCAGTTCACTTTTTTCAACTTCAAAGTCTAATAATGTTTTTACCAAATCTTTATCCAATTTATTTGATGTAATTTTATCATTCAAGACTCTCTTCATTTTAATTAATGATTTTTCGGTATCTTGAGAAATTTTTTTTAAAATATCTTGTTCCAGAGTTAAATTTAATGATTTTAAGTTGATATGTTTGAAATTAATTGAAAAATCGTCTGAAATGAGAGAAATATATAGAATCATGTTAGCTTTGTTGTTAATATACTCCTTTAATTTAATAAATTCATCATTATGCCTTGGAATTACGATGCCAATGAGCCAAGAATCAATAGTTTTAAAAGTATTTAAAGCTTTTATAGCAACTTCACAAGGACATCTAATATGTGCCCTTTGATAATTGTAATCTATACTTTCATTTGAAATTAAATCTTCATACTCATCTAAAGAAATGAAATCGGTATAGAAAACATAGTCTCTACGAAAATGGACAAGTTCAGATAATTCTATTAAAAAGTTGTTTAATTTTTCAGAATCATCTCCCATAACGATTATTGGAATACGATCCAAAAGACAGTACAATATTAACGAGATATCTTCTTTTTTGAACTTATCCAATATCTTGAAAAAATTCATTGTTTCACCAACGCTATTTTATAACTAATTCTCCTAACATTCTTTTAATGTCAAAAGCCTGGAGATCTTGAATTTCTGATGCTTCTTTAATAAGACCACTAATTTTTTTTGTAAATTGCGGAAGAATTAACCTTATTAAGCCTAACTTCTGTCTTGCTTTTCCAATAACAGAACTAAAGATTGATTTTCCTAAACCTTCAATGAATTGAAAAGAATGCTGACAATCAAGTAAAATACTCTCCGCATGCATTTTTTTCAATAACCAAGCACAACGATTAGCCGTTTGGAATAGAGAATAGCTCATAGCAGAGGTTTTATCTAATTTCTCGTTATTTATTTCCAAATTCTTTAGCAGTTTCGACGCTATAAAACCCCCTTCAATTGTAACAAAAGCATATTTCAAATCTGGTATAGTAAGAGAAATATTGTTTAGAACTTTTTTTAACTCTAATGAAATAGATTTCGAAAAACTTAATGAAAATGGAGATAATTTGAAATTCAGCTGCTCATTTTCTTTAACATTAAACCCTTCAATTATATTTTGGATCTTTTGACTATTAAATTGAATTAAGGGAGGTTTAAAAGTTTCTCCAGAGGTGATTAGACTTGTTTTTATTTTTCTTAAACATTCACTCGTTTGAAGGAAAATCCCCCCCAAGTTAATATTTGGTTGCGCTGTTATTGCAATGAAAAATTCATGTTTATCATCTAGAATGCCTTGAACTTCTAAAATTCTATTCAATGAATTATGGATGGGACTATTTAATGGTGCTATTAAGATTTTTGCTTTCCTCCCTTCTATTAGGATATATTTTAGATCTTTAGGATGCAAATGGATGCCAACGTTAAAAATGGCACTAGTAGCAGAACTTACGTTAAAGATTTCATCTTTAGAGAACCATACCCCTGTCGACTGGATTGGATTTCCATCTCTTTGAGTTAAAACAGCATTTTCAACGCCCTTTATTTGCTTTATTTGGTCTAAATGAATTCCGATTTTTTCATTAAGTTGCATGTTAAACAAATTGTTCTATTTTTGAAATGATATCATTTTATTTTGAAAGAGATTTTTAAACTACGAAAATTTAATAATCTAAACTTAACTAAACGGAAAAAAACAAAAAAATTTAAAATATAGTATGCTTTAATTATATTGTAGCAAATCGCATCTTTACCGGTGTAAGCTTGGATTACGGTACACTTCCGTTAAATGAAGAGTTTTATCACAGATGCGGTATAAAAAATGTAGTTATAATTAATTTAATATAACTGAAGAAAGTTTAATTAGATCCCCAATTAAGTTAGAATTCCAAATTCAAAAATAGCTTTGTGATAAGCTTCACAATATATTAATTCCGGTTGATCCTGCCGGACCCGACTGCTATTTGGGTGAGGATAAGCCATGCGAGTCGAATGGGATACCTAAATTTCCCATGGCAAACTGCTCAATAACACATGATCAACTTACCCTATAGAGAAAAATAACCTCGGGAAACTGAGGATAATGTTTCATAGTTGAAAAGGCTTGGAAAAGTTTTTCAACCAAAGGGATAAGAAAAATGGTTTTTATCCGCTATAGGATAGGATCGTGCTCGATTATGGTCGTTGGTGAGGTAACGGCTCACCAAGCCGATAATCGATAGGGGCCGTGAGAGCGGGAGCCCCGAGATGGGTACTGAGACAGCGACCCAGGCCTTACGAGGCGCAGCAGGCGCGGAACCTCCGCAATACACGAAAGTGTGACGGGGTTACCCAAAGTGTTCAATTTTGAACTGTGGTAGGTGAGTAATGTCC
>JBHLNR010000154.1:0-8676 GCA_048941385.1 Promethearchaeota archaeon | reverse complement strand
TATTAAATCTATAATTTAATGTGTATTAATAAATTAAATAAATTATTAAATATCATAATTTTATAATTAATTTATACCATTAACTAATAAATATAAAAAAATCAAATAAATCGACGCGAGTGAAGTTTAATGTCAAGTTTTAAACTAAAAGTATTACTCACTGGCGCTGCTGCTGTTGGTAAAACCTCTTTAGTACAAAGGTTTATACGTAACCGTTTTCAAGCCAACTATAAATTAACAGTGGGAGTTGATATCCTTACTAAAGATGTTGAATTTAGATCTGGTGAAATAGCAACTCTTTCTATATGGGATATTGGAGGACAGCAACGTTTTGAGTTTATCCGTAGCACTTTTTATAAAGGAGCAGCTGGAGCTCTCTTGGTATTCGATTTAACTAGAGAACAAACTTACACAGAAACAAGGAAATGGTTAACGGAAATACGCCAGTTTGCTGGAGAAAATATACCATTTGTGTTGATTGGTAATAAAGCTGATTTAATCGAAGATGTTGGCTTAGTAATAGATCGAGATGAGGCGAGATCATTTGCAGAAAATGAAGGAAGTATTTATATTGAAACCTCTGCAAAGACGGGAGTGAACGTCGATGATGCATTTACTGAATTAACCCGTCGAATTATAGATTCAAGAATGTAGTATTCTCTTTTTGTTTTCTTGTTATTTACTGTTAATAACTCTTCAAACAAATATGGTTAAGGTTCAAATTCTTCATATAAATCATCATGAATAATGTTGATGGCATCTGATAGGTTCTCTCTATTAATAACTATAGATAAATTAAGTTCATCAAAACTTTGCGAAATGGCTTTAACTCTAATATTTTTTTTACTTAACGCATTGAAGATATCTGCTTTAGTCTTTGTTTCAAGGATTTTTAAACCTGTTACATTAATAACCGCAACATCATCCCATTTTATAGTAAAAAAATCTGAAAAGAAATTTGAATTGTTTAATGCTTGAATTGCCCTTTTCGAGTCCTCTGAACTAACAATAAAAGATGTGCTTATTTCAGATGAACTTTGTGCAACTAGTGAGACACTTATTTGATTTTTACTCATAGTTTTAAAAATTTTTGCCAAGACTCCAGGCACATCAACTAAACTTCCAGAAATTACTGTTATAATTGTTGCCATCTCTACAGCTGAAATTCCTTTTATCTGTTCTTTATCAGTTTTGTCTGAAATTTCAGTAAAATTAACGCTTAGAGGATTATCAAAATTTCTAATTTCTAGGGGTATTTTATATTTTTCTATTGCTTCTAGACATTTTGGGTGGAGAATTTTCGCACCAAAATTTGCAATATGTTTTGCCTCATCATAATCTATATTTTTTATAAGAGAAGAGTCGGGTACATAATTTGGATTTATTGCTAATAACCCATCGACGTCTTTCCATAAAATAACTTTAATATTTTTATCAGTTCCACTACTATAAAGCGAATGCGCTAAAATTGTTGCTGTATAATCAGATCCACCTCTTCCTAGGGTCGTAATATAACCCATTTTATTTCTACCAATGAACCCTGTTAAACAAATTATAATATCTTTTTTTGGGTTTTCCAAAAAAGGGATTAATAGTCTTTCAATTCGAGCATTAGTTAAGTCATACAGAGGATACGCATTATTGAATTCATCATTAGTGATTATTAATTTATTTGCGGGAATGTATACTGATTCTAAACCATTACTAAGAAGATATTGGTTTAAAATATAAGTGGATAAAATTTCTCCAAAACTTAGAACATAATCTCTATAATAGGGTTCCAACCCAAACTCTTTTATATCAGCAAATGTATCATCTAATTCACTTAATTTTTCATCAATCCAGTCTTTAGCTTTAATATAATACTCTGAATCTTCTTCAAATATTTGCTCAATTATGTCGATATGTCGCTTCTCAATTAGAGAAATGTTTTGATCCGTTATTTTGTTATTTTGTAATTCTTTAGCTGTTTTTAGAAGTAAGTCTGTAATTCCATTTAGTGCTGAAACCACATAAACTTTTTTAATGTTCGTATAGATATCCGTAATGTCTAATATCTTCTTGAATGCAAATTTGTCAATTAAGCACGATCCTCCAAATTTCATAATATTAATCGGCATAAATTTTATACACCTCTTTTTTATTTTTAATTCTTGTAAACATATATTTTTTTCAACTCATCTATATAATTTAAAGCAAATATAAAATTTCATGAATAATTTTCTTATTTTATGATTGATCTACACCTTCATTCAAATGGTTCTGATGGTTTAGACTCACCTTCTCAATTAATAAATAAAGCACTAAAACTCAATCTAAAAGCAATTGCATTAACTGATCATGATACAATTGCGGGAATAGGGGAATTTTTATCATTTGCAGAAGAACAAGAAATAATAGCAATACCAGGCATAGAAATCTCAGTTAGACATGAACCTAAAAGACAATTGATAGATGTGCATATAATTGGATTGAATATAGATATTAATTCGACAAAATTAAACACTGCTATTAATGAACAAATTAAAGGAAGGATTAAACAAAAAGAAGCGATTTGTAAACGGTTAAGAAATGAATACGGATTTAATATCTCTTTTAATGAAGTAAAAATTATAGCTAGAAACAGTGTTGTGGGGCGTCCACATATAGTAGAAATTATGATAAAAAATAATCCTGAGAAGGTTAAAGGAAAATCAAAGGACGAGCTTTTTAAGATGATTAGTATTGGAGGTAAGGCATTTGTAGACAGAGAAATTGAACTAAATTTTGAAGAATCTATTGAATTAATTAAAGCAGCTGGAGGAATTCCGATTTTAGCACATCCAGGAATTCACGAAGTACCAAATCGAGTAAAATTCATTGAGCTATTTATAGCGGCAGGGATTGAAGGGCTTGAGGTTGAATATACTTATTCGAAAAACAGACCCTTTTATGAGACAGATAAAGCTCAGTGGGCACAAAAATTTTTACCTAGTTATTATAGAAAAATCGCTGAAAAATATAATTTAATAAAATCAGGTGGTTCGGATTATCATGGAGGGAAAAAGGGTATTAAAATTGGAGAAGCAAATGTACCTGATATTTATTTAAAAAATTTTATTTAATTAATGAAAATTCTTTATTTTTATCCATTATTAACTCTTTAGAAGTTTTTGCATATCTTGAATCTGTTTTTCAATTCTTTCCTCGTATTCCTTTATCTTCTTCTTTTTTTCTTCAAGTTCCTCTTTAGAAATCCCTCCTGTTAGTTCTTTCATATCGAAATCTAAAGCCATTTTGGATAGGTCTGCTTTTTTCAAATTTAATTCTATGAGTGTCTTTTTAATATGTTCAATTTGTTTTTGTTCCATTGTAGGTATTTGAGCTTTTTGGAGTTTATCAGCAGTTTCCATTGGTTGAAGTGGTTGAGTTGGAACTGGCTGAGAGGGTTGAGTTGGAACTGGTTGAGATGGTTGAGTTGGAACTGGTTGAAGTGGTTGAGTTGGAACTGGCTGAGAGGGTTGAGTTGGAACTGGTTGAGATGGTTGAGTTGGAACTGGTTGAGGTGGTTGAGTTGGAACTGGTTGAGAGGGTTGAGTTGGAACTGGCTGAGGGGGTTGAGTTGGAATTGGTTGAGGTGGTTGAGTTGGAACTGGCTGAGGGGGTTGAGTTGGAACTGGTTGAGAGGGTTGAGTTGGAACTGGTTGAGAGGGTTGAGTTGGAATTGGTTGAGGGGGTTGAGTTGGAATTGGTTGAGGGGGTTGAGTTGGAGTTGGCTGGGGCGGTTGAGTTGGAATTGGTTGAGGGGGTTGAGTTGGAATTGGTTGAGGAGGTTGAGTTGGAATTGGTTGAGGGGGTTGAGTTGGAACTGGTTGAGGGGGTTGAGTTGAAGCTGGTTGAGCTTTCTTTTCAAATAATTCTAAGGGACGAGATGTGGTGATTATTTCTTTCGGAGTACTCATTGATGAAGTTGTTTTTTGTTTAACAATTGTTTCTTCCGCTTTTGGAATATTTTCAACATGACCAAATGCTGATGTTTTCAGTTTGGTTTTAGCATCTTTCGGTACGTCTCCTATTCTTTTAGGTCGAAGTTTGACCATAAAATCTTCAGGATTTAATTGAAAACCAACTTTCTGATTATTAGATGAATCCATTACCATTTCTTGTTTATCATTGGATACTTCTATCTTTTTTGGACTTATAACTTGCTCAACTGCTGGCCTTTGAGGTGGAAGCTTAGGCGCGGGGGGTTTATCAACTTCTGATGTCTCGATTGATATTTTTGGTTTTGGAGCAATAGTCTTTTTTAGAGTTTCTGGTTCCTTCGAGATTATTGGTTGGTTTTTTCTATCCGTTTCTATTTGGAAAGCAGGAGTTGGTGGGGGTGCACCAACTTGATTCAACATTACTTTAATTTTTTCTGACTTCTCATAAAATTCCTTACCTAAGGAGTCATCTCCTAATTCTACACAGAGATAACTAATTTTATCAAAAAGGAATGCTGCCTTTTCAAAATCAGCACTTTTCAATGCACCTGTTGCCTCTTCAATTAATTTGTCTCTCTCTAGAAGAGGTTTTAATAATGGAGAGACTTCTGCACTCATTTCTAATATATCTGCAATAATTTGAATCATTTTATTTCGATTTTCAGGATCTTTAGCAACCATAGAGTATGATTTTAGCCCTAAAACCCTTTCAATTTGGGCAGGATTAATAGCTCCCTTCAGATCCTGCTTGTTACCGATAACCGCTGTATGTGCATGTGGGGATTGTTCCTTTATTAGTTCTAAAAAGAATTTACTTTTTTCAACATTTTCTAAGGTTGAATCAGTGATTAAAAGAGCGGCATCACTACCTTTTATAAAATTATCCCAAAGATAACTAAATTGTTCTTGTCCTGCAAAATCCCATAAATGAAAATGCAATTTTCCTATTTTAACAGTAGCAATATCACCTGTAATTGTAGGTATATGTTGCATTGGAATTTCTTCTGCTCTTATTAATTTAGTTATAGTTGTTTTTCCAACTCCTGAAAAGCCTATTAAAGATATTTTTGGTCTAAGATTCTTGTGGATTGAGTCTACTATTGGATCAAACACTTCAAAAGTTTTTGCGTCGAAACGATGTTGCAATATTTCTTCAAAAAGATTGACAAATTCTTTCCTGCATTTAATTAATTCCTTTTTAATATTATCAAATTTGTCTGTTAAACCCGTAACAAACAAAACAATTATGCCTAAA
Source organism: Promethearchaeota archaeon (assembly GCA_048941385.1). GTDB lineage: Archaea > Asgardarchaeota > Lokiarchaeia > Sigyniarchaeales > SOKP01 > Loki-b32. The sequence continues at coordinate 3,456 of JBHLNR010000154.1, read as the reverse complement.
CTCTTTTGTGTTATATATGATACTCTGAATTTATAATAATCATGGAATTCTACTCTATCTTCTCCTCTGACTGCTTCATCTTCCATGATTTCTGATATAAGATAATCTAAAGCTTCATGTTTCATAGCTTTACCAAAATGTCTGTAATAAAGGAGTTCTTCCCCTTTATAGATAAATACTTGTCTTAGTATAATGATTCACCAATGGGTAATTATATCCTAAATATTTGGGTTAATTTGAAACGTGTTTGACTAGATCTTTTATAATTGAATATTTCTCTTTTTTGATCTCTTCCTCTTTTAGAGTATCCTCTATTTTTGTTAACTCTTTTGAAAAGTTAAAGATAGAAAACTCTTTAATCTCCTCTTCTTTTGAACTTTCGCTTAATTTATTCAAAAAAATACTTATGCTTGGCATAAATTTTGCTAAATTTATATTTAAATCTAATTTTGAAATTAAAATTAATTTTTCAGTATAAGAAAATAAATAATGATTTTTTTGGGCTTCAAGAGCAAATGAATTTATTTTTTCTAAATTTAATTCTTGGGCAATCTCTTTAGAACTTGAAATCAGCGAAAGAATTTTTTGAGGTATTACCTTTCCTTTAGAAAATTCCTTGATCTTCGTTCCTAAAATTACCCCATATTTGTTTGCTATTGCGCACTCAGCATTTAATTCTGATTTCAATTGAGAGATAATTTCCTCGTAATTAATTTGACTCATAATTTAGAAATGTTATATTTCAATAAATAATAAAAAGCTATTTATTTATATTTATTTGTAATTAAACTCAGTATATCATTTAGAATTTAATGAAATAAAAAGAAGCTCAATTTGAAAGTATATAAAACACATTTTATGGAAAAAGAATCTGATATAACTATCATTTCAGAATCCAAAACCGCAATTTTAAAAGCAAGGAAAAACCTCTATTTACATCGGAGAAATTTAGAGAAATATATATTAAGAAATAATCGTTTTTTAACTTCTCTCTCTCCAATAAAAGTCAAAACTGAAATAGAAGTAGTTAACCTAATGGCTAGTGCTGCTGATCTCTGTAATGTTGGACCTATGGCAGCAGTAGCAGGAGCTCTTGCTGATTTAATGTTAGGAGCAATGAAAAATCCAGATGATAATTGGGAAGAATCTTGTTTTGCCAAGATTGCATTAGTTGAAAATGGTGGTGAAATTGCCATAGATTCTATTAAGCCTATGAAAGTTGCCCTATTTGCAGGTGAAAATGAGTTACATTTAAACCTTGGATTCTTAATAGAAAAAAAAGATTGTCCAATTGGTATTGGGACAAGCTCTGCAACTGTTGGGCATGCATTTAGCTTTGGACAAGCAGATGCTGTGACTGTTTTTGCTAAAAGTGCAGCTCTAGCGGATGCAGCAGCAACCAGAGTAGCAAACGTAGTAAAGGGTAAAGACATTGAGAGTTCAATTAAAAAAGGACTAGACGTTTCCGATGATCTTGAAGGAGTTTTTGGTGTTTTTATTAGCAGAGAAGATAAAGTTGGACAAGCGGGAAGGCTACCTAAACTAATAAAAATTGAAGGAGATAAACAACAAGTTTTGCGAAAAAAATTGGAGGATTTGTACCTTGCAGATTATGAGATTTTTAAATAACCCAAAATATTGGTGTTTCCTCTCCCTCTGTGGTCTTTGAGGAACATATTTTATTTAAATAATTGAGACTGTAATATTCTTCTAATTCCTCATGAGATAATTGTCCAAATAGCTCAAATCCTTTATTTATAATATAAGTATCAGAAAAAATGATATATACATCTGTGTTATAATCTTCCTTAAGTTTTGTTAAAATATTAGTCCCATTTTCGTAAAAATGATTTTTTGGGGGAAATAAATCAATTTCATATTTGATATTGTAAAAATTTCCTTCATAGGCAAATGTCCCATTTGTATTATTATGAAAATAATTATAGTATTTAAAAACGTTATTCCAGCCAAATTCAGTAATTAAAGCATTCTTGTCAGATGTGTAATATGAATACCATTGTATCGGGCTAACATCCCTCCTCTTTAAAGTAAATACATCAAAACTAACAGATTCATAAAAGTACGTGGTTAACAATGAAAAGGTGATAATGCAATAAATAAAAGATTTCATCTTTAATGTGCCGATTTTCTTTGACTTAATAATTTTGTATATATAAGAAACAAAACCAATTACAATCACAGGAGGAATTAAATACAAAATCCTTTGCCAGATCATATTACTTAATATCAATATATTAAATACAAATCCGATTCCTAAGAGAAGGAAAAGAGCTGTTGCCCAAATAAAAATTGGTTTTCCTTTTGGCTTTTTTTGATATATTATTAAACCCCATATCGAGAAGGAGCTTAATAAAATGATTTCAGAAGTGTAGAATATATTAACAACTCCAATCTCAATCCACATCATGTCAACAATTAATAAAACTATTATAATAATTATTAAAATGCTAAAAATTAAAGGAATTATTATTTTGTCTTCTATTTTCTTGAAATATCGATCTGTTTCTCCCTTCAGTACCGATTTAAACCTCCCTTCAGTAAAATTGATTGACTTCTGTATTTTCCATAATAGAATACCCCCCGCTAAACATCCTACACCTCCAATTAAAATTAAATAATACCAAGAGAAATTCAGAGGAATAAAAAACCAATAATGACCACTCCCTATTCCAAATACATTTAAAATCAAAAAAATCCCCATCAAACAAACTAAGAAAACAAAATCCATTCCACGTTTGTAATCTCTTAAGAAATAAATTAAATATAACCACAAAAATGAAAATAAGAAAATAATTGAAGTTATTACATGTGTAAGGACAGCACTTATGAATATTACTGAAGATAAAATATAGATCAAAACGATATTAAAAAGTATATCTCCTTTTGTTGGGCGTTCTATTTTAATGAAATTCTTTAGCCTTATATAAAGAAGAAGAAACAATGCTAAACATTTGATTAAAGCGGAGCCTGATGGCCAATACTGAAGCATCATGTTAGAAAATCCCAAAGATGAAAATTCAATTATGAAAACACCAAAAATTGCAAGGTTTTTCCTTTTAAAAATTCTCAATGAGATTGAATAAAAAATTATTGCAGAGAGGAAAAAGGTGTAAAAGATAAAATATTTAGGAATGAGTGTGTGACTCAACCCCGAAAAGAAATTTATAACTGCGCCAAAAATACTTATTCCCATTGTTCCATGATATCCTTCAAGTGGAAGAATATTTTCTTCAGTTATTATTCTACTATTAAGGATATGGAGCCATGGATCAGTTCCTACAAAGATGCTAAATTTAGCAATATTAAAGATGCAGATTAAAAAGATAAAACAAACTAAAAGTAAGGAATTTAGACTTATTTTGTTTTTAAGGTATCTAATTATGTTAAATTGTGTAATCCTCTCAGAAGTTTTATAAATAAGCTTTTTAGGTCCGA
>JBHLNR010000153.1:0-8695 GCA_048941385.1 Promethearchaeota archaeon | reverse complement strand
TAGCTTCAAAAAAAAGGATTTGTTAGAAATTTCACCCCAAGAAGCAAAATATATCATTTCACAAATAAAAGAAAAAATTATCGGTATAGATATAGATCCATTTGCTTGCTTTTTATGTCAAATTAATATGTATTATGAGCTATTTAAGTTATTTAAAAAAATAAGACATCAGGATCCTAATTATACAGTACCAGTGTTTAGTATTATCAATTCAAATGCATTATCATTAAGAGAGTTAAATGTTTATGATTATGTTGTAGGTAATCCACCATATCTATTTATAAGAGATATTCCTAACGAACAACGAAGGTTAATTGAAAATAGTAGTTTTAATACAAAATATGGACAATATGATTATTATCAAATTTTTATTGAACTTGGTTTAAAACTTCTAAGAAATAAAGGAAAACTTGGCTATATTGTCCCCGACTCTTTATTAGCATTATCTAACCGTTCCATTTTAAGGAAATATATCTATAATACTACTAAAATTAGAGAAATCAATAATATTGGCCCCCAATTTGAGGACCCTATTGTATCGAATGTTATTATTATTTTAGAAAAGGAATCCGTATTAGAAAAAAGAGAAGAGAATTATATTAAAGTTAAGAACTCGAATCAGGAACCTTATGAAATTCCACAGAAAAGAATCAAAGAATGGGATTATAACTTTTTAATTCACTTAAATAATGAGGATCACTATATTATTAATTACCTTATTAATAATTTTCCAAAATTGAAAGATCTAATAGTAGATAGAAATTTTAAAATTAATGTAAGTAGAGGGATTGAGTTAACAAAAAAGGGAAAGATTATCTATTGCGTGGAATGTAAAAAATATTTCCCTATTCCAAAAAAGGTTTTAAATTGCCCAGAATGTAAGAATCCCTTAAAAGTAGAACATATTGAAAAAATCATATATGATTCAATTCCAAATGAGAATAAAGACAACTATAAATTGTTTATCAATTCCATTAATCGTTATCAGGTAAGAGATTACAAATTTATTAGAATTGATAAAAAGGGAATTAATTATAAAGATCTTGATATCTATAAAGATCGTGTTATAATAAGACAATTAAACCAAAATAACTTAATCTGCGCTACTTATGACAGTAATTTATCTTTAACGTCGCAGTCGTTTTATAATTTACGAATTCATGAATCTCCAATTAAAGAATTCAATAATCTCTATTTACTTGGAATTGTAAATTCTAAACTCATGTCGTATTATTTCATAAAACTATTTGGGTCTTATAAAAAATTATTTCCTCGAATTTTAATTGAGAAGGTTAAAGAATTTCCAATTAAAGTGCCAGAGAATGACAGAGAGAAGGAAATTGCATCTGATATAATCAGAAAAGTCGAACTATTGCTAAAGTTAAATGGAAGTGATGATCGAAGATCAAATTCCCTTCAAAATGAAATTGATAATCTAGTTTTTGGTCTCTATAAAATCCCTGATTCATATCAGACATTTATTTTAGAATCTATAAAAAAAGTTTAATTAGAATTGTGGAAGCCATTTAACTTCCTTTTCAAACATTTCGTCAACCATCTCTCGAATTTCTTGGGGAGAACAAATACTAGCTGTGTTGGGATCTAACATTACAGCATGAAATATCTTCTCTTTATCTAATTCAAGTGCACCTTCTACTGCTGCTTTCTGTACCATTATATTTGATATACAGAGTGCTTGACAAATTGTGGGTAACTCTAGTCCTCCTTGAGGATATAATCCATGGGAATCTGCGAAAATTGGTACTTCAACACAACAATCTTTTGGCAGATTAGTTATTAAACCTCCTTGTTTATTAATAATATTTCCATTAAATTTAAAGGGCTTATTTGTCTCAATTGCATTTATTATATGTGAAGCGTATTCAGTCGAAGGTTTATTTTCTCCTTTTTTTATATCTAACTTAGGTTTGTTTAATCTTCTTTTATATATTTTTTCTGTTCTACCTTCAAGTAAAACACATAAATCATAATAAGAACCATGCTTTAAATCTGAATAAAACTGACTAATTCCCTTATATTTCTCAACCAGATCTTCTCTTTTCCGATAATAAGGTAAATATTCGGAGAGATGTCCAGAACTTTCTGTCATAAAATAACCACACGCGTTCATCATATCCAGACGAAGTTTGACAATTTTATTAAATTCAGGATTTTCAGTAAACTCTTTTTTTATCTTTGGATATGCGTCTTCCCATGGAGAGTTTTGATCTTTTCGATACCAAGTTTCTAAAAACCAGGCCATATGGTTAATACCTGCACAAAAAAAACTAAAATTCTCCCACTCTACTCCAGCTGCTCGTCTCAACATATTAGATGTGTCTTGAACTCCATGACAGAGACCGATTGTAGAGTCAGGTAAAAGCATATTGCAGTACCAGGTATTCATTGCCATAGGATTAGTATAGTTAAGGAAAAGTGGTTTATCTCCATCTTTTCCCACATTATATTCGAGATCCTGAATGTCTTCTATAATTGATTTTAAAGCAGGTACCGTTCGGAGAAATCGAAAAATACCTCCTGGGCCTAAAGTGTCTCCTACTACTTGAGTCACACCATACTTTAGTGGAATATCAAAATCATATTTCATTACATCTAACCATCCAACTTGAATGGCATTAATTATATACTTCGCATTCTCGATTGCTTTTTTTTGATTTGTGGTTTTTTCTATCTGAACATCTTTAAGTTCTTGAAAATTATCTTCTCTAATTTTATTCATGTATTTGAACATGACATCTAGGCGTCCAGGATCAATATCCTCAAGACAAATGAGTGTATTTTTTCTGAGTGCTGGAAATGTCAAGATATCAGTAAGCAGAGTTTCACCAAAAACAAAAGAACCCGCACCAATAAAGGATATTTTTTTTAGCATATTAACTAAAAAAAAATTCCTAAAAATTATAATCTTTGCTTTAATATTATTCATTGGTGCTAAATATATGGTTAGAACTACTAAAATTTCAAGAAAAACTAGTGAAACTGAAATAACGGTTGAATTAAACTTAGATGGATCTGGTAAAAACGAGATTGATACAGGATTTAAATTTATAGATCATATGTTAAGACTACTCGCAACACATTCTGAGAGTGACATTAAAATAAAAGCTACTGGAGATCTAACACATCATATTATTGAAGATATTGGCATCTCATTAGGAGAATGTTTTCACAAGGCTTTAGGTGATAAAAAAGGAATAAATAGGTATGGCTCTGCCTTAATTCCAATGGATGAGGTTCTTGCAAGATGTGTAATTGATTTTAGTGGTCGAAAGTCCTTAATTCTAGACCTGCAATTAAAAGATTGTAATATAGAGGATGTTGCTGTGGAAGATATAATACATTTCTTAAATTCTTTCGCGGAGAATGCTAAAATGAATCTTCACATTCATGTACTTTATGGTAAAGATCAACATCACAAAGTCGAAGCTGTATTTAAAGCTCTAGCACGAGCTATTAAAAAAGCAAAGAAAATAATTTCTGATGAGATTCCTTCGAGTAAAGGAATATTATAAATTATCTTCTCTTTTTTGAAACATATGTTTTCAGAATCTTATCCCATTTATCGGCTAATTCTGGTAGATCTGTTCTTCTAAAGAGTTTTACTGCTCGATCTAAGATTTTGGCTATACTTTCTTCACAATCTGCTATATCATCTTTAATGGAGGAATCACTTATCATAATTAAAAGATGATTTAATTTCAATTAAAAAATAATATGGTATACTGATGTCTTCAGAAATATGACTATAATATTATCCTAATACCCATATCAATACCTACATTTATATTACCTGAATATATTCTTAATATAATTCCAACGATTATATCGCAAGGATTTGAGGATTAATGGAAAGACTTCCAAATACAGATCATCTTCGGCAGATTCTGAAAAGTTATTCTGCTGAAGTTGATGGAATATTAGGAGTTGCGATATGCGATCGAAATGGTTTTATAATCGCATCAGATTTTAAAGAAGGAGATGAAGAAGAATCTGATTCGATTATTGGAGCTATTTCGGCAATTCTTGACAACTATATTGATAGAATTAAAAGCGAATTTGGAAGTAAAGGGAATTTTTTTAATATCACCATGACAGGAGAGAAAAAATTTGCATTTTGCTCACAAGGGCCATTGTCCATCTTAACCACGGTTGCTGATCAAACTACAAGTGATATAGAGTTAAAAGTATATTCCGAACACATAGCAGGAAAGATTGAGTTAATTTTAGATGGTAACAATGATGTTTCTCCTAAAGTATCAGAGATAATTAGAGCATTGGCAAAAACCAGAGCAGGTTCACTGCAAAACATCACAGGAAAGTTCTCTCATAAACTTATACTAACTGGTGATTATCAAGTAGGAAAAACTTCTCTCATTAGAAGATTTGTAAAAAATACATTTGAAAAAGATTATATTTCAACTATGGGGGTGCAAATCTCAAAGAAAGAGGTATCCTTAACAGAAAAGACTCATATGAACTTTATCCTTTGGGATATTGGCGGACAAGTCCAACAAATGGCACCTTATAGAGCTAAATTTTATAATGGAGCCAACGCTGCATTCATCGTTATAGATAGAACTCGGGAGGATAATTTAAATAGTATAAAGCGGTGGTATAAAGATATCAAGAACTCTATTCCGAAGAATATTCCTATTGTTTTAGTCGGAAATAAGTCAGATCTAATAGATGATATTATAATTAGCGAAGAAGATATTAGAAAAGCCGCTGATGATCTTGGTTTTCATTACATCCTTACTAGTGCTAAAACTGGGGAAAATGTTAATGATGCATTTTTATATATTGCCTATAGAGTAATAGAAACTCTTTAGCTTAAAGGATCCAAACTTTTTTATGAATTCTTACTCTTTAAATAATTGAAGTTTTGGTAGATATAATAATCACTTATAATTATTAAAAGGAGGTCAGAAAATATAGTACTAAAGGTTGATTGGCACGATGTGCTCACTACTTGAAACGCTGCTGGATATGTTATGGGATTTTCAATAAAGGAGCTTACGTATAAAGGTAAATATCTCATATATCTTAGTGAAAAAGAGTTTACTGGTCCCTGGTTTAGTTTTAAATTAGAGGGCAAAAATATCGGTTCGATTCCTGTTATTCTTAAAAATATAGAACCCACACCAATATATAATATGGTGAATACAAGAAAGGGGAAGGCAATTAGTAGGATTACCTTGGATTTCAATATAACTGAATATCTTAAGAAAGTTACCAGAGAAAATAAGCTGAATTCGATTCCATTAAAGGAAAAGGAATATGTTCGCCTTTATAAAGACATATTTAACCCTCCCAAAGTACCTTACATCAGTACTTTTTTTACCTTGAAAAATATTTCAGATTATTCAATGAATAACTTCTCTATGTACTTTGTCTTCGATTTTGATATTAATGGACTTGACGGATATGATAATGATCTGTCCGGTTATGATGAAGAAAATGATATAATTTATCAATATGATAACACCGGGTTATATGGGGGCTTTTCTCCGATATCAAAATCGACTAATTACGAGTCATGTTTAACAAATAATTTTATAGTTGATCAACAAAATTTGAATCTACCTAATACATTATATGAAGGACCAGGAGAAATTCTATCTGCTTTACAAATTGAATTTAAAACACTAGAACCGAATCAATCTTTTCAAACTGCTCTAGTTCTTTCTGGGGGATTTAGCAAGGAAGAATTATTTGAAAATATAAAAGAAGGAAAAAACAATGCCATGAAACACTTACATCAAGTAAATAGATCTGTTAAATCAGAGCAACGAAATCTTCAAGAGGAAGCATTTATTAAAATTAACCTCCAGCAAGCAGAAGATTGTAAATAACATAAATCCAAAATAATGAATCAAATAAAAAAACCTTAATGGAAAGTTATTTGATGAAAACTCTGCTCGAGATTGGATTTAAAAAAAAAATTATAAAAATAAAAAAGAGAGTTAGAATTCTATTTTTTTTTCCTTGATTTTAGGTCATAGTAAGTATCTTCAAGAATTTCAAGATACTCAATTAAAGCTTTATTAGTAACGGATTTTTGTTCATAAGATTGTTTAATACCTTGTAAAAGATACTTTGGAAAGATAAGATCAAGATAAAAGTCAGAAAGTAGAGCATAATATTCATTGTTTTTCTCATCCCGAAAGATTTTAATCATTTGAGCGTCGTATAACAATTTTAAGGCACCATAGATGTCTCTCACTCCTTTCATCCGCAATTTTTCAAGATCTTGTCTTGTGGCGATATTCGTCCTTAAAAGTCTTAATATCTGGTAAGCTTCTGGATTGATTAAAACATTTACAACAGCTATATTATCCTCCAGAGTAGGTTTGTAGTTCTGGAAAAATTTCTTTACTTCTGCAAGATATTCTTTAACAAATTGAAGTGGTAGCCCTCGATTAGTGGGATCTTCAAATAACTGTACAGGAGGTATTCTAAGCATAAAGACATCGTTAATTAAGAAAATTAATTCAGAAGGTAAACCCTTAACGGACACTTGTTTTATTATTTCCTTTTTTAACATTTCAGAGAGAGTAGCATCTAAATCAATGAATCCTTCAGCAAATTTATCTCTAAGCCATACAGTTAATTCTGATTTAGTTATTAAACCCGTATCTCTCAAATTATCAATAATCATTTGCTTAATTTCATCATGATAATAAAGGGCAAGAAGTTCTTCGTCACTAAAAGAGGGATATAATGTTAAACGTTGGAAATAAGAGGGTATAAGTTGAATATATGTCTCATCCTCAATGTGTTCCAAGAGAGTTCTTAAAATGTCTGCCATACCACCTTCATAAACATCAGGATCATCATCTAAACTTAAAATTAGAAGGATATAATAACCATGCTCTGGTCCAGAATAATAAGATATGATATTGCTTGCACCTGCAGTGAGTGTGATAACTCCTTTTTCACCACTATATTCATGGGTGCTATATATTTGCATAAGGGTTTTCTCAGAAATCACTATTTCTTTTGGGTATTTAGTTAAAATTTCTGTACCAATTCTTTCGTCCCATCTCATCAATATTAATCCTAGTGGTTTCATATCATGCTCTCTTACGGTCTCGCTTACTCTCCGTTCTTTGACAACTTTTTTAATTTTACCTTCAAGTTCAAATACTTCAACCAAAGATAATCCGATTTTATCCCACAAATGGTTTAATCGTTCCGCAATAAAAACCTCCTTATTTCGATATAATACCGATTCGGAGATTGATTTATTACCTTTTATTGCCTTTTTCATTTCTCTTGTCTTTTTCACGAAAGTGGGTATTTTCGCGTTTTGATAAACTCTATATCCAACAATACTACCTACTAAAGCTACGACTGCCGATGCTATCATGATAAAATAAAAAGTTGGAATTCCAAATAAAAGGGTCTCCATTTCAACGACAATAATAATAGTGAATTCTTCAGAAAAATAATCCTCTCTTGTAATATTTATTTTTCCAGTAAGTGTTTTTGATGTGAAGAAAGTATTGATATTATTTGTGGGAAATTCAAATATGTATGTCCCATTTATATTTTGTAATTCATATGTATTGCCACCGATTGTCAATTCTACTGTCGCATTAAATACCAATATATCTCCCTGTGTAGTATCCGTTAGAGTTAATTCTATTGGAACTATTTTCCCTTGGCTAACACTTGACTTATAATTCTTAAAATTCTCACCCAAAGTGTAATTTAGTGTTCGTTTATTAATAGTTAGAAGAATCATTGCATTCTTCCGATCATAATTATCTTTATCAACTGTAAGAACTAATAGATATTCTCCAACAGCTTTAGTTTGAGTATCAAAATCTATGATATATGCGTTATCGATGGAAGTAAATACAGTTCCCTGACCTGTATCAATTACATTCCCCTCTTGATCATAACTTTCCCAAATATAATATTGAGTTCTTAAATCGGTAATTTTTGTTCCTCTTAGTTCATCAATATATAGGAAGGTGAAATTCACCGCATCTTTCACATAAATCGATTCTATTTTTCTAAAGAAATCTGTTGAGCCATTTAACAAGGTAGGACGATTTAAAACCGCTAAATTAAGATCCTTAGTTGCTGATTGACAATAATCTTTATTGAATACGAATCTTACAGTATATTCTTCAGCATCAAGTAAAGAAGTATCGAGTGTTTTCAGATAATATCCTAATCCTGAATCATATTGGACTGTTCCAGCTACGGAAGGTGCTTCCAGAACGGTATAAGATAACTCACCTATAAGTTCATAAGACACAGCTCGAATATATTTAACTGAAAGCAACAAACTAAAATTTGCAGTTGGAGTTGATGCTATGACCGCTTGATAAATTTGGTCTTTATTGAATCCAGCTAAAGAAATCATTCCCGTCCCCCTTGCTATATCTGATATACTATACGTTTGACTTTCAATCGTTATATTCATTCCTAATTCTGATGGATAATAATAATTTGAACCCTCTTTTATTCCTGTGATCCATAATAATACTTCCTCTTCAACCCAACTATTTTCAATTAGCTCTACTTGAAAAATCCCTCCATTACTAATTCCTTGTTCTGATTTTGTAAGATTATAGGTTTCCAAAGTTTGAGTTTTATAAAATTCTTGAACATATTCTATTTTTATGACTGTATCAAAGATAACATTAGGGAAGCTTTCTAT
>JBHLNR010000152.1:0-8706 GCA_048941385.1 Promethearchaeota archaeon | reverse complement strand
AATTTAATTAAGTTCGACAAAGTCTCTTTAAAAGAGTAGGATCTACGATTTCAGTTGGTTCCCAGCCTTTCTCTTTAAGATATTCCTGAATTTCATCTTTCATATTAATAGGAATATCTGCTTCAAGTCGAACAAATTTCTCTAAATCGTTTGGGAATTTCACACCCTTATACTTACGTTCTAAATCGATCCAATGTGATAATTTGATCATTCGTCCTTTAGAGTTATCAGCAGGTCTAAGTGCTAATTTGGCAACTAGGCAGATAGCTTGCTCAATACTCTCGGCAGGAGTTAAAAGATGTTCTGGTCCAGGACTAACTACATGTCCTTCCGTGCCATCTCGAGCATTGTACACTTTCCAAGTTTCATCATCATCAGTTCTACCAAGATACATTCGACGGTATTCTGCACCATGTGGTCCGATTACTGCGGGAACTCCTAAACCATTTGCCATGCTTGCGATACTTGCTGCTTTTTGGGAATAAGCACCCCACGCTACACCAACCGCACCTACACGATTTAAAATATAATCTGCAATTTCCTCAAAATTTCCACGTAAAGGACGTCTTGCAAAAATATTTGCTACTTTTGTTGCAGCTCCAGTTATCCAAGCATTCGCCACACATGAACCCACATTCACCAAACAACCACGATCAAAGTCACCTGGGAATCTCTCATACAAAGTTTTTCCTTCCTCATCCTTAACAAGACCAATATCCATTGCACCACACCCTGATACCACGACAATATAATTACGTGTCAAGAATTCTTCCGCCATCGTGTATAATTCGTGGATATCATGAGCGTAATTGGAGCAACCAATAATTGCGACTATTCCTGGTATTTCTCCAAGGACAATAGGAGCCCCCACATTTCTGATTTCTGTATCTTGAATTGGTCCACGTCCAGATCTGCAATTGTATTTTTCAGTTCTGATATATTCTCTTGAGGCATGCATAATTAAGGTCAAAGGAGAAACATTTTTCATACAATCCTTTTCACATCTCCCACAGCCTAAACATTCATCAAAAACACTCTGAAGAATGGAAAAATCACCATCTTTAGCAAGATTCACACCATCTACAAGAGGTAAATCGTTAGGACAATTTCGTTGACAATTTCCACAACCATTACAATTCATTGCCATATCAATACATCCTTGTTCATCAGGAACTCCACTTTTAGCCTTTCGGATAGGTTTGATCTTTATAGCAGTTTCAGCTGCAACCGCTCCCGCTTTGATTGGGTCTAAGATTAATGCCCCATCAGCTTTCCCACTAACTAAATCATCAACAATTTCATCTATAGGATCATCAGTTCTATCTGGTAAGCCCCCCATAATCTTTTCATTTGTTGTTATATAGGGTGCGCCTACGGCTTTTGCTTCTTCATAAGTCTGTAGAATTACACATTGCTCATCGACCATCACTACATCAGCTAAGCCAGAACGAATATAATGCAATTGTCTTGAGTATGAACCTATTATTTTTGCCCCATCAAAATATCTAGTTAAATCATGAGCTGTACAACAAATAGCACCAATATCTATTTTATCTTCAAACCCTTTCTCTCGTACGTAGTCTACTAACTCTACGCCAGGAGCAACATTATGGCCAATCATTAATATAGTCGCTTTGTTCTCAGTATCTAATGTACCCATACCAAGTTCCACAATAGGAGCCTCTGGATCGCCTACTGGCATTCCATAAGCGGCAATTTGTATGGCATCAGATACTTCCATGCCAACTGAATCTGCTAATCCTGCTAAAAAGCTTTTAGCTTCATAATCCAAATGTGAGCTTTCTTGACCGGTATGCCCTGCTGCTAAAAGTTGTGTTAAAGTATAATGAACCCACTCCATAGCTGTTTCTAAATCTTCTAAAGTTTCAGGTTTCATTCCGATTATTAAACGAGTTAGAGGCATCTCAACAGCGATATTGTTCCCAAAATTGAGTGGAACATTTCCGTATTTTTCTTTAAGCCAGTGTAAAAGATGATCACCATGAGCTGAATGGCAAGCTGCACCAATACAGCAGGCAATTTCAACAATTCGGGCATTTTGAGTTTCCATGTTAATGCCACAAGCCCCAGTTCTACCTTTTGATAAATTACATTTTCCGTATGTGCACAAACAACACATATCGCAAATAGGCATATAAGTTGGCTTGTATCTGTCCATTAACGTGAAAAACCAGTTTCGTAGGGTAGGAATGTGAGGCATTGGATGGGGGCCCATTGGTTCCCATTCCGTCTCATCTCCGTAAGAAATCCTACCAGTAGTTAATTCGAATCCTTTAATCGTACCTAAAGTTCCCTTATACTCATCTATTTTAAGTTTCGCGCCATGTTTTTCCATAAATTACTTCACTTTACTTATTTTTATTATTTTTTGTTAATTCATCTTTGAATTGAATTTTAAATTATAATTGTTATAATTAATCCCATAAAATAAAAGCTATTGATTAACTTTTAAAATGAATAAGGACAATTTGTTTATGGATATTTAGTGTGAAATTTCACACACCCCTTTAGATACGTTTTTAATTCTTATTTTGGTAAAAACATTTAAGTTTAATAGAGTTCCTAAACTAACAATGAGAAGGAATGAGAAATATGAATGAAAAATGGCAGAAAAAGAGTTAAAAATCCAATCAAACCTAAAGAGTTGATAAGAATTCAGAAACACTTTCTTGAGATTCTTCATCAACTAGGCTAGCGTCTAATTCTCCACCAATAAAATCAAATTTATAGGTGCATCTTTCCTCATCTAATAAGGCACATCCAATTTCTTCTCCATCAACATCCATTTGTAGAACATCAAAAAGACCATTGAAGATTCCTTGATATAATAGGCAAAGATTTTTAGCCATAATATTATCAGATTCCTCACATGCAAGTGAATCTTCCACCGTAATTAAAATATGATCTTTCCTAAACTTACCAAGGATTTGGCCGTAACCCATGAGTTCTAATGCTTCAAGAGATCCAAGAAACACTTCTTTTCTGGTTGCCATAGACTCAGATGTCCAATCTTTACTATAGAAAAATTTTTCCATAAAAGTTCTTCCAAGAGACTTTCCCACCCAAATTAGTATATCATCAGCATTTGTGCCTGCAAATTCAGAAAATTCAATTATATCAAGAGGTCTTAGCATCAATAATTTCATATCTTTTTTTTTATCCCCAAAGAATAATTGCCCAGTCTTCTCATCAACCATTATTTGCAATTCTTTTTTCAGTCTTTTCGACATTACTATCCCCTATATCGATTTTCTCAGATGTTTAATATTTTTTTATTAAGATGTAATTTCTTATAATAGAAATTTAAATGCCTAGATATTTAAATTTAATGATTAGATCATTTGGGTTTAAAATTTGTTAAAATAGAAAGCTCTAATTTTGGATATGGTTATAATTTGACATTAAATCGAAGATCACTTGAACTGTCTTTTCAATATTATAATTGGTTTTTACTGATGTAAATAAGAATTTCCAACTCCTATTCTTTATATCTTCAAAACCAAAATACTTGAAGACTTCTTCCCTTAAATTCTGGAGTTGAGATTCGAAATGTTCATTTGATTTTTTTACTAGATCACTTTTATTTCCTAAGATCAATATAGGAGTACTATTCAATTCATTATTCTTTAAAATTGTCCAAAATTCTTTTTTTGATTCTTCAAATCTTCTCTGATTTGCGATGTCTATCATATAAACAATGATGTTAGAATCTTGTAATCCTTTAAGCCATTTTGACCTGAAAATTCTTTGTCCTGGCATATCCCATATAGCTAATAGTCCTCTTTCATCTTCGTGAATGTATTCTATATTAAATTTTCTTGTTGGTGTGAAATAATTATCATTGAATTCTCCAGTTTTTAGACGTCGTACAAAACTGGTTTTCCCCACCTCATCAATTCCAAAGAGGAAAACCTTAAAAAATGCTTCTCTCTGATAGTAATGTTCTATTTCTGGTGTTTTTTCTACTACTTCATCACCATATCTTCGAAGGTCAATAAACATTGAAATTAATAGATTATCAATTTCAATCTCCTCATCAAAAGAGTATCCATTACCATTGTTTAGTATTTCATATAATAATTCTTCAAATATCTCCTTATAATCGTATGGGTTGTCTTCTTCCTCAAAAATTAATCCTACAATTATTTCTCCATCAATACATGATGTATAGATATTGAAGTCATTAATATATTGAGCGATTGGTTTTTCAATTCTAAAATGGTCCGAAGATTTGAAGGTTGGTGTAGATATTTTGTTATCTACTTCTTTTTGATGGTCATGCTCTTTAACAATGTTATTAATAAGGATTCTATTTTTGATACTAATAATCTCTTTAGGGTAACAATAGATATTAAGATCCTCCAATTCCTTCTTACCCTTTAACAAAAAGATATTCTGTAACAATTAAACTTCCAAAATTCTTAATTCCTATAAGGTAAAAAATAAAAATTACTTAAAAAAAGTTTGGAATCTTGCAGACTTTGTATACATTTAAAGTTTTCGGTTTAGCTTCTAAAAGACAAATACGCTTATGATAATTATTAGTGATCAATAATATTAAAATTCAAAAATTAAATGAAATTTGTTAATCCTCCTCTTTTAGTTCAGGTTCTTCTGGAGGGATTTCTTCTCTACTCTCTTCGGATTCTTCTTTAGATTTTTCACCTTCTTCCGTACTTTGTTGTTCAGTTGGTTCAGGCTCAATTTTAGCACCTACAGGTGTTTCACAATGAGGACATTTACTCCATCCAGGTCTTAATGCATATCCGCATTTTACGCATTCTTTCATATCTTTATCTGGTTCCCATTCAGGAATATCTAAACCACCTTGTCTTTTACGAGCTAATTCTTGCAATTCTTCTTCTGTCCAAACTTCCATTCCTTCAGGTAAACCAGTTCCCCGTTCAGTAGCGAATTCAGTTAACTCTTCTTCAGTCCATTCTGGTATATCTGGTTTAGATTCCATTCTCTTTTGAGCTTCTGATGCTAATTCTTCTGCAGTCCATACTTTAAGTTCTTGGCCTCCTGGTGTTCTCATAGCACTAGTTTGTTGATTTGACACCTGCCCTGGAGTTTGAGGTTGTTGAGAGGGTGCTCCAACTGAAGGGACATTACAAGATTCAGCAGAAAATCTTAATAATGCTTCAAAACATCGTGAATATTGGTTTGGGTCTTTTCCCTCATCAAGGATTAAAAGTAACGTAGCTTTTTCAGCATTATGAGGTACAGCAATACTATAAACTGCAATATCTGAAGAGATTCTATTTGATTCCAGTCCCGAAGTAATTCTTTCCATTGAATTCATTAATTCATTGTCTTTCATTAAAAAGTCACATATAGGATCACCATGTCTTTGATAAGCTTCATGATATTTAGCTAGATGATTTCTTGTTATAGTTGAATCTAAAGAGGAAATTATTGCACTAACATAAGAATAGATTTGAGATTTAGGTTCTTTTTGAGATTCATCAAGTTTGTAGCTCCCTAGATCGATTGTTCCCATGATTGGAGCAAATAAAGGTTTCTCCCCTTTTGTTTTTCCAAAAATTATTGAACGTGAGAGAATGCACTTAACTTCACCATAATATGCAATCGAATTATCTAAAAGCTCTACTTTTTTATCGAAAACTATACGAGGGACAGTTCGGAATATTACATCAACCCAGGGCATCTCTTTTAGAGGGATTATGGCAACACATGATTTTTCAATTAGTTCACGTAAAATTTTAACGTAACCCTTTAATCCTTTTTTTAAATCATCAAAGTCTTCATTGGATAATTCTTCATTTACTTTATCTTCGAGTTCTTTAAATTTTTCTTCATTGGCCTTTATACTTCCACCGAAAGATTTAACTTCACCTACGATATTCTCTTTCATTATTGCAGTTGCATTTTCAATCGCTTTTTTCTGGAAATCTGTAAGTTCATGGTCTTCGCTAGATACCAAGTAATCAGCAGGATCAAATTCTAGCTTATTTTGGAACACTTGAAAAAGTTTCTGGTCTGACATTTCTTTTCCCTTTGTTTATTTTATAGTTTTGAATAATAGCTATTTATAAATATAGCAATGGAATGAATATAAAAATTTATTTGAATTCAGTATTTATCGAAAATTATAGAAATATTTTTTTTCCCCTTTTAAAACTAAATTGACTAGATGTAAAACTATGAAGAATTCAAACAACCTAATAAGTAAACAAGCAGGGAATATTTCTGTATGTTTTATCTCCACTATACCTGATCCTGCGAGAATTTATATTTCAGAGAAATTAAATACTTTCAAGAATGTCGATCTTAAGTTTTCCATTAATAGCTCTGATAAGAATTTTCTAGATTTAATTTCAGATGCCGATATTTTGATAGGTTGGCGACCCACAAAAAAATTATTATCTAAAGCTTCGAAGGCTAAATTATTTATAAATCCAGGAGCAGGAATTCAACATTTATTAGACTTGTTTAGAGAAATGAATAAAGAGAGAGAAATTATGCTTATCAATGGGCATGGGAATTCATATTCTGTGGCCCAACATGCTGTGGCTCTTTTGTTGACTCTTATGAATAAAACAATCCCTCATCATGAATGGATGTGCGAAGGAATATGGAGGACTGGAGATAATGATGCAATATCCATTCCATTACGATTCAAAAGGATAGGATTTCTAGGATATGGGGCAATCAATCAAAAAATTCATCGCTTTTTAAGTGGTTTTGATGTTGAATTTTCAGTTTTAAGAAAACACTGGGATAAACAAAAAACACAACTACCAACGGAAGCGAATAAATATGAATTTTCTCAACTTCATGACTTTTTAGAAGAAATCAATATTCTATTCATTGGAGTTCCACTAACATCGATGACAAGGAGACTACTTAAAAGACGAGAATTTGAACTTTTAGGAAAACATGGTTTAGTGGTAAATATTGCTCGAGGAGATATTATAGATGAAGAGAGTCTATATTATGCTTTAAAGGAAAACATCATAACAGGTGCGGCTATTGATGTGTGGTATGATTATACACCCAAAGGTGATCAAGAAGGCAAAAAATATCCTTTCCACTATCCTTTTCATACCCTTGAAAACATCATCCTTTCCCCTCATCGAGGATATTCACCATTTAGTGATCTATTAAGATGGGATGAAGTGATTGAGAATATAAAGCGATTGGCTCAAGGGAGGGATGATTTCCTTAATGTGGTAAACCTAGAGGAAGAGTATTAAAAAAATTTTGAAACAATATTAGTCTTATATAATAATGGTTAACTAGTGTAACATAAATAAAGCCAACTTGGTTTGTAATCATGAATTAAATCCATCATAAGATTATATGCTGTTAAAGAAAAATATCGATCGAGTGGAAGATATATACCATTTTCTCTAATTGCAAAATGTATATGTGAAGTGCCATTAATAATTTGGTGAAAATCACCAATACTCCATCCTAACATTATCCATTGTCCCTCAGTTATATAAATCTTAGATAATTGAGTTGTGACATCGCTTAAATTATTTGTATATAACTCCAAGATATATTCACACTGAATATCAGAGTTGAATATGATTGTAATATTTATTGCATATTGATTCGATCCACCACCTCGATCGATCACGCAAATACTATCTACTAGTCCTGGAGCAGCAGATTTAAATCTTTGATTATATTTAAAATAAAAATCAAAACCTTCATGGATATAACCCCATGGGCACGCTGTAGTATTTGAATAGGCATTTTCAATTTTATTAATCTGACTTTTTGAACTAAAGGTCGTATTTATGTAATCTAGAGGTGTATTTTCGTCATAACATAAATATGGCCATTCAGGGTGCCATAAATGTACTAAATCCATCATTCGAGCATAAGCTGTGGGAGAATAATAACGATCAAGCCGAGTTCTTATATCATCTTCTATGACATCAAAGTGAATATGCGCACCAGGACCTATCTGTAAAAAACGACCAATTTCTTGACCGGTATCTACCCAATCTCCAACAGAAACATTAATAAGTTTCTGTTGATGTTCATGGTCACTAAGATTAGTAGTCCAAGGTTCAAATCCATAGTTTACATAAACGCTATTATTAAATCTGATGGCTACACCAATCATATATCTATTTTCTGTTTCACTACCCCAATCCATGAGCCTTATGTCGCTCACTTGCCCTGGAGCAGCAGCTAGTACTTTTGAATTATTAATTAAAGCAAAATCAAATCCACGATGAGTCATTGCCCATGGGCAGCTATTTGTAGTAGACCATGCACCATTCACAGTATAGATATCTGATTCATTCTCAAAAATCACATCCATATAATCTAGACAATTCCATTCATATTTTGTACCTGGATCAAAAAAATCACTACCTGTAAAATCGTCTATAAACCTAGGGATAATAAAATAACCAGAAACACCTATAAGCATAATTAAAAATATAAGTATTACCGCACCTTTCTTCTTCATAATTATCTCATAAAGTGGATTCTTATTTAATTTTACTTACTCATTTTGATGTCATGCTCTAAATAACAATGGGTTGTGGTACCTAAACTTTTTAAATTTATGATTGATTGTTATTAAAAAAAGAGCATTTTTTTAATTTTGTTTAACCAAATTTCTATTTGAATTAAGAAAATATTGATGAATATTTAAAGAAATAAAAAAATTTTATTCAAACTCAATATTTTTCTTAA
>JBHLNR010000151.1:0-8710 GCA_048941385.1 Promethearchaeota archaeon | reverse complement strand
ATAGGTTCTTTTCCACCTAAAATTGCTCCTACAGCTGCACAACCCCCAACCACAGCTCCACAGGGACCAAACCATCCCTTCTCGGATTTATAGCCTCCTAATCCTCCGGATAGTGGAACCATTATGTTGTTAATCAAGTTATCCTCGATCCCTAATACTTTTAATATATTCCTTAGGGTTGCTTCAGCACAACCTGCAGGCATTTGTTTGGGCAAATTCTTTGTGAGATCTTCAAGTAATTCATCAAATTTTGAATCAAGATCTATCATTTTTTGTTCCATTTTTATCACCCTCTTTTAATTAGATTTATCAAAGAATGACATCTTTGTAAACAAATTACAACATTTTAAAAATAAGCTACTTAGGATTTTAAATGTAACGTAATTATATTATAGAATGAAATATAAAATTCCTTAAATCAAGAATAGAGACCATTTACACTTTTTCAAACTTCAGGTAATAAGATAACAAAAGAATCTCCTTCAACCCATATTTTTCCATTGTAATTATTTAAGATTCTCTCGACTAAAAGAAATCCCAAAATTATTTCTTTAATCTTGCTATCCTCCTCTCTTTCTTTTTTGAGAATCATTTCCTTCCCGATGTTTAAGATTTCTTTTTGGTAGTCGATAAATTCTACTTTTATATAATTAATATTGTCCTGTTGGCTTCTAAAAATAATTATTTTAAGCTTTATTTCTGGATTTGGATTATATCTAATTGAACTAATAAGGATATTGACAAAAACATCTATAAGAAATTTATCTGCTTTTACATATAGATCCTCAGATGGTTGTTCAACCGTTATATCAATTTTTTTAGTTGAATAACTTTTTGTGATAGATTCTTTAACCTCAGCAATTACACTATTTAGATTTACCGAATCAATTAAAAAGTTTGTTTGATCAAGTATTGTTAGTTTATGTATTATGTCTATTAGGAGCTTACTATTTATGCACTGATCTTTGATAGAATCCAAAATATCTCTCTTAGTTTCTAATATAGTTTGAGTGTCAGCCTTTTCATATTCGTTTAGTGATAATTGAATGTTCTCTATTATAGAATTTATATCATTTACAAATAATTCTTTATAAAAATACTCTCTATCAAATTCGTGGTGAATAGTTTCTTCACTTACACGTAAATACTCTTCAGCTAATTTACGTAGTAATACATTTTTAAGAAGATCTGAAATAATGCTTAGTAGGTCTAAGTTTTCTTCGATCCAATAATCCCTATCCTCAATATTATCAAAACAAATTAAAGCTTCTAAGATCCCGTTTATTTTAACTGAAAATGTTAAATGATTCTTTACTTTTTGATTTTCAAGGAAGTATTTTAAATTCACTGCTTCTGTAGGAAGTTTGTCTACACTTTTAACATATAAATAATCAGATTCTAGTAATTTCTTAGTTAGCCATGGAAAATTATTCATTTCTATATTTTCAGGTAAATCAACTTGAGGGTAAAGCACTTTTCTATACCATTCATAATTTCTCTTTATGAAATTAAAATTTTCGTTAAGAATATAAAGATATACTCGTGTTGCGATAACAAATTCACCAATATCTTTAAGTGATTCAACTATCGCTTGACTAAAATCCTGTATACCTACAAATCTCGATGCGATCCCGGTAATAATTGCTTTAAATCTTGAAATTTTCTTTAGTTCCTGTTCAATTTTTTTCTCTTCTGTAATATTTTGACAAATAATTTGGTAAAACGTTTCATCACCAATATCCACAAAAGCAGTCTGCATATTTACCCAAATAAGGTTGCCATTTTTTTGATAAAGTTGAATTTCTAATGGAGGAAAATCCTTACCTCTTTCTTCTTTTTTTAATCTTTTAAGAACATCTACTAGATAATCTTGATGTATTATTGAAAGGTCTACAAATTTTCTCCCTATTAATTCCTCTTTTGGATATCCTAAAGTCTGCTCTAAAACAGGATTAAAATCTACTAACAAACCTTTAGGATCAATTAAAAGAACAGAATAAGGGGATTCTTTAAATAAATAGCGATATTTTGTTTCAGAATGTTTTAATTTAACTTCTGCTTCAATTCTTTTACGAATATCTCGAATAATATACTGAACAAGGATTTGACCACCTATTTGAACTTCACTAACATTGATTTCAACAGGGATAAAATTACCTGAATTATCAATAACCTCTAATCTTAAAGGAAAGGGATAATTGAGCTGTTCAAAAACCTCTTCATTAAAATCTATATCGATTATACCGCTTAATATCTGACTTGAATGCAAACCAATAAAATCTTCAAAAGGTCGTTGAAACAGTTCTTCTGCTTCTTGGTTTACATCCATTATTATACCTGATTTTCTATCTATGATTAAAATAGCATCGCGAGCAGCTTTAAATAAAGCTTCATAACGTAATTCGGCGATTTTAAGCGCTTCGATCGAGGGTTGATATAAATTGATTTGATGGTTTATTGTACTATGAATAGATTCAAGAATATTTATCACTAGATTTTTGTCTAAATAATTCTTTTTTACGTCTTCGAAATGCTTGAGAATGAATGTGCTAAATTGGTTAATTATATTTTTAGGGATCTTCTCATTGTAATAAACTATTAATGATAATGGTAGTAAGCCGCCTCGAATGTTTTCATCACTAACAGAATCAAAATAGATCGCCGCGTTTGAATTTAGGTGAGGAAATGGGAGAATTACTGAGGTGGGTCTGAATTCATCACCTCCAAAAATAAACTGTGATATTGAAAAACTTTTAACAGCTATCAGTTCTGGATTCTCAAAAGCGTCTTTAGGATATTGTGCTTCAATCTTAATTCCAAGATTTTCGTCCCATCGACAGAAAATTATTCCAACCTCTTCCTTTGGAGTATACTGCTCTGCTCTCTCCGCAATTTTGAGTGAAAGCCAATTAAACGCCTCATCAATATTCGTATTCATAATCCCACTGGTTAAAAATGTTTTCATTGGCCTCATCCCGAGATCGTTCACTCCCATGGCTTCTTCTAAAGGCTTTATATCGGATTGTTTTCTATCTGTTTTATTAAATAGGATTAGTAGAGGTAATTCACGTAATTCTGGTTTCTCAGCAATTTCGTGCAATAGTTCACGGGCATATGAGAACCTAATTGTATCGGTAACGTCTAAAACAAATATTAATCCATCTTGATTTTTTAGATAAGGCTTCCATATCTCTTTCGCTTTATATTTTCCAGGGATATCATAAGTTAACATAGATACGTTATTAACTATAATTTTTGAGATGTCAACATTAATAGTTGGAAAAGTTGTTTTTGATACTGATTTTCTCCTAGTTTTTATGATCGTTGTTTTACCTGCTTGGGAAAGCCCGAAAATTAATACCCTTGCCTCCTTTTGTTCAAATATGACTTCTTCTTCAGGAAAAGAGTTGTAAAAAAAATCAAGTAATGTTCTAATTTCTTTTAGTTTGAGAGGATCTCCTTCATCAAACATAGAATCTACATAAAATGCCTTGAAAACATCTTGGATTTTTTTGAACTCTTCAACTAATCCTTCTAAAAATTCTTCTGCTAATGTTGATTTAATTTTTGATTCTCCATCAACAATTAAAGAAATTAAAAGTCGTTCAACTCCCGTGTTTGAATATTCACTTGGGATATTGAAGATTAAATTTGCTGTTTTAAACGTTCCAAAAGTATGAATGAAAAACCCTCTTTCATAGATATCGATTAATAAAGGAACCTGATTGATATCCTCTCTTTGAATTGTTTCAGGTATTTTTAAAAATATAGATGGAGGAAAAAATGAGCTCCGATGGCTTAAAATTAACATTCTCAAATCTAAAAAACCTCGTTTTATTAATATACAAATATGCTCCTTGCTGAAAGTATTATTTTATGGGTATTTATATGATTATAATATTTGTTCTAATCTATTTATCAAGCTCTTTCTTATGAAATTGATTATAGTTAACTAATAAAAATTTAAGTAGAAAAATGTATCAAAATAATTTTTCATTCTTCAATATCAAAAACCTAAATTTAAAATAGACTGAAATTCATTTATTATCTCAATATATCTAATAACAAAATTATCTGATAATTTATGACAAAAAGGTTAAAGAATCTAAGTAATTTGTCTATACTGTTGCTTCTTTGTGTTTCAATTCTAAGTGGATTTATCTTTAGTACTGAGAAATATTCTATAGCCACAGACAGAAATATTTCCGTTAAGCTTAGTACGACCTCACACGACCTCCTATGGAATTATACGTGTAGTGAAGGAATTCGTTCTGTATCCCTCTCTGCTGATGGAAATTTAATAACTGTTAGTACGTATTCTGGAGACAGCCGTGTCTATTTATTTGACAATGTAGAATCCACTTCCAAGGAACCCCTTTGGAATTATACCGCTCCTAATAGTGTGTATTCTGCGGATATTTCTGCGGATGGCACTTATATCGCGGGAGTAGATGATAGTCAGCATATATTTCTTTTAAATAGCTCTATAACCGACCCAAAACTACCAATATGGGAATATTCTCCAACGGGCTCTGTTATGAATGACGCCAAAATTTCTGCGGACGGGAATTATATTATAGCCGCGTCATCAACAGGTATCATCTTTCTATTAAATAATTCGGTTGAAAGTCCAAAAACATTAATGTGGAGTTATGCCACAGGTGGTGATGTATGGTCTGTAGATATTTCTGCTGATGGTACTTATATCGTAGTAGCTAGTCAAGACAACAATGTATATCTCTTTAACAAAGCAAGTTCTACTCCGTTATGGAATTATACAGCTGGAGGATTTGTCAATTCAGTTGGCATTTCTGCGGATGGCAATTATATTGTTGCAGGGACTGCTGACAGCAAGGTTCATCTTTTTAGTCGAACAAGCTCCACTCCCTTGTGGACATTTTCAGCAGACAATGTTGTTTATACTGTAGCAATAAGTGCAAATGGGAACTATATCGTAACAGGAGGGGAAGATAGCACGGTTTATTTGTTTGAAAGAACAAATTCTATACCATTATGGAACTATACTGCCACAGATCAATTTGGGGCTAATGATCACCCTCGTTGCGTCGCAATTTCGGCAAATGGAGATTATATTGCAGCAGGTTGTCATGATTTTAACATTTTTCTCTTTAAAAAATCGAACTCAACCCCATTATGGAACTATACTACAACAGGAGAAGTTCATTGTATAGCAATTTCAGAAAAAGGAGACTATATTGTCGCAGGTGGAGATGGTCGACAGGTATATCTATTCTATAATGAGATTCCTTCAGCAGCCCAAAATATACCATTTACCAACCTCTTCGTGTTATTTATCATAGCAACTGTTTTAGTTACGGTTTTAATCAAAAGGAATCTACGAAAGATTAAAGTTAAAAACTAGTTATTAAATCTCTTCCTATTTTATTTTATATTTATTAGGCCAAAAAAATTTTAAACTTGTCTTCTTACTATATCTGAAATTCTTATAAAAAGTGAAATAACATGTTTAAAAAGTTTTTAGATAATGTATCCAACAGTTTGGGAATAGCAAATAATAAAATCAGTGAAATAATCAAGGAGAGTAATCGATATATAAATGCAGAAGAAGGCGTTTCCAAGGAAATTAAAGACGCTGTTACAGCCCTAAAAAGTTATGCAGAAACCGAGACACCTTCTTTAGGACAAGCAATCAGTTCATTAGCAAACACTTTTGAAATTATTGAAAAAGAACGTTTAGATAAAGTTACGAAACTTCGAGATGAATATATTGGTCCATTGAACGAACTTGTTATTAATTTGAAAAAACTTCAAACTGAACAAACCGAAGCCGAAAAAGCAGCAAAAGAACTAGAAAAGGCAGAAAAAAGTCTTAGTAAATCGAAAGCGAAACCAAAAGAAAAGTTAAAACCAAATGAGTTAGAACAAGCTGAAAGTAAATTGAAAGTTGCAAAAGAAAAAGCCACTAAGGAAGAAGAAGATGTAAAATTAGCTACTGAAGATTTCAATAAAATCAAATTAGAGACAATGCAAAATGTTCTAAAAAAAATTGTAGAAACTGAACGCAGTTATCACGAAAAAATTCTTCAATCAATCCAAAAAGTCGAACAAAAAGCGGAAACCATAAAAATTGAAGAAGAATCAAAAATTTAAAACCTACTTACTAAATCATTTTATTCTTTTTTCTCTTTTTTAATTACTTTAAAAAAAAATAGAGCAGAACGCTCCTTTATTTGGTAATTTTGATTTAAATTTATTAAAAAGTAGATTTATGGTTAGAAAAT
The DNA here is from genome assembly GCA_048941385.1 of Promethearchaeota archaeon. GTDB lineage: Archaea > Asgardarchaeota > Lokiarchaeia > Sigyniarchaeales > SOKP01 > Loki-b32. The sequence continues at coordinate 2,447 of JBHLNR010000151.1, read as the reverse complement.
TTAAGGTGAGTTTTTGTGTTCTTCGAATAGTGAGGGTAAAAAATTTACAAATTCACCCATCTCTTCTTTGTTATGCTTCCGTAACGCTTCGATAAACGGTTGTGGAATAGCAGCAGGTAACCGAAATGTTGATCGCATCTTTGTACCCTTTTCAATTGATTCATATTCATGTAAAGCCCAGCCTGTTGGATTATTATTATCGTCAATTACACTGCCTAGTAATGCATGGTCATACTCAATATGTATTGGTGATGCATTAGGATCTTCCCACCGGATTCTTAACGTAGTGGGGAGCTCACCAATATTTTCATCTACCCTATGAATAGCCCCAATATGTCTCTCTTTAGGAGGAATTTCCCACTCAAAAGATTTGTGGTCTTTCGGGTGCCATAATTTATAGCGTTCGGTTGTATCTATATGATCCCACCACCAATCTATCATTTCTGGTGTAACACCAGGTAATATGTGTTCAACAACCAGATCTATAGTTTTACTTTCGGAACTCACAGGTTCTTTTGCCATACTTTTAATCACTCTATTTCTTTCTTATAATAAAAGTATCATAATACTTAAGTTTAATCTCTTCAAATGATACGTCAAGATCTCGAGCATAATCTTTAGGATTAATAGGATCTGGGTGAGAAGGGTGTTCAAATTGGCGTATAATCTTTATCAAATCATTATTTGGTTCAAAGACACAGATAATCCCATTTATTCTCAATATACGAACAGATTCTTTAAGAGCTGTTTCAATATCATTAATATGATGTAGGGAACCTAAAATGAATATAGCATCAAAAGAATCATCTTCAAATGGCATATTTTCTGCATTGAAGGGGATGAAAGTTACCATATGATCAACCTTTGCCTTTTTAACATTTTCTAACCAATCTTGCTTAGCATACCTTGATTTATCTTCTTCAGGTTCTCCTGTTATTACTTTAAAGTTGTACAAGGCGAGTGCAATTGCCATCCAGCCCATCCCTGTACCTATATCTAGGATTTTTGCTGTTTTTTCTAATTTTAAACCTTGAAGAACTGGATTGATCCCATTGAAGATAAATGCAAATTCATTTCCTAAGATATCTCTTATTTTAGTAATCTCCATTTACTTTTACACTCTTATTTTTATTGAAGAGTTCTAAGTATCGTTTCTTTTTTAACTTTATAGATTATAAATACATTTTCTAAGAGGGATTGACATTAAATCTGATATCATATTATAAGAGTTAAGTTATGGATAGAGAGAAATTATCATTTAAATCGAAGATTGCATACGGGGGATTTGGAGCTGGTATTGGTTTACCATCACAGATTGCTTTTACGTCTATAACCTTTTTCTATAATACAATTTTAGGATTGGATGCTACATTACTTGGAATCGCATGGCTCATTTTTTCATTCTGGAATGCCATCAATGATCCAATATTTGGTTTTATTGAAGATCATACAAAATCAGAAAAGTATGGTAGAAGAATTCCTTATATCAGATTTGGGGCTCCATTGTATGGGCTAGCTTTTATTTTTTGTTGGATTCCTTTTGTAAATGTGAATAGCCAAATAGCATTATTCTTTAATTTTTTCATTGTTTTGTTCATTTTTGATACGTTATTCACTATTTTAGGTCTGATAAATCTCACATTACCCGCTGAAATGGCAATAACAGCAAAAGAGAGAGCAAATTTATTAATATACGGGACTGTGATTAGTTCTATTTCATATATAATTGCTTTTATACTACCTCTTTTTCTATTAACTGGACCTCAGGCTCCGACTGACCCAAGAATCTTTGTGTTTGTGATGATCATTGTTGGAACCATCACTGCTGAAATTATATTTATAAGCAGTTATTATCTAAAAGAAAACAAATATACCCAAATGGAGGATACACTTCCTATTATACAGGGAATAAAAGAAACTTTTAAGAATAAACCATTTTTGGTTTATGAGGTTGCAAACTTCTCTTTTACTGTTGCTCAAACAATACTTACTACTGCCATTTATTACTATGCGGATTATTTGTTAAGATTACCGGGCTTACTAAATTCTCTTCCATTGATACTAGTGTTCCTCATGATTTTTGCTTTTTTAACAGTATTTAATAAATTACTCAGAAAGTATGATGTAAAAAAAACCTTTATATTCGCAATCTTATTAATTGGATTAGGATTTCTTTTAACCTTTTTTTTCGGATGGACATTATACTCTGCATTAGTTGGATTTATAATTATTGGTATTGGATTCTCAGGGTATATGCTCATAAACCAAGTTATATTTGCTGATATTGTGGATTACGATGAAATACGAACAGGAAAGCGAAGGGAAACAACCTATTCAGGAATAAACGCACTGTTAACCAAACCTGGTATTTCACTCGCAAATTGGCTCTTTCTATTGATAATTGACTCTTTTAAATTCGATCCAGATAAAACCATTCAAGAATTTCC
>JBHLNR010000150.1:0-8930 GCA_048941385.1 Promethearchaeota archaeon | reverse complement strand
TAAAGAGAAAGGCTGGGAACCAACTGAAATCGTAGATCCTACTCTTTTAAAGAGACTTTGTCGAACTTAATTAAATTCTTCTTTTTTTATTTTTCTTTTTTATTATTATTTTTTAGATGAGAAGAATCTATTTTATTAACCATTCTTTAGCATCTTCAATGGAAGGAATGGGTTTTGCATTTAGACCTGTAAATTTATTTACAATATTCAGAAATATTTTCTTTACTCCAGTTATGCCTACTACAGCAGTTTTTTTTATAAGAGATTTTGATTTTTTACCAGCTTCACTAAAAGCATTAACAGCTTCTTTATTTGCAAAAGCACCCGTAACGTCTACAATCAATAATATATCTTTCTTACCAGAGTGTATAGTAAGATTGAGGATCCTTTTAATTAAAGGAGCAAATTGTTCTGGCATAATATTTGTATAATCATCAAGAAGTATCTCATGTCCTTTATAATTGATCCATTTCATACGTGCTCTTGCTTCAGCATCATAATCTTCTATTTTTTGCATATTTCTTCCATTCAGAATCAGTTTTGTACTTTGTTAATAAGCTAAGGTTATATAAACCTATTTAGATCGAAAAAACCAACTTTAATTTAATAAAAAAGACTCTTTTACAATAGCTTGCTTAATTAGAAATTATCCAAAGTATATGAAAATTTGAATTGATATGGAAAAACTTGATAAAGATATTCTTAAATTATCAAAACTATGTAGGCATTGGGCAGATCATAATGATTCTCATAAGGATAACTTTTTGAAATGGAGGGATATTGCCAAAAGTAAAGGTTTGGATACAGTTGTAGAAAATCTGAATAAAGCTATTGAAATGCTAGATAAATGTAATGAATATTTAATAGCTGCTCAAGAAAGTTTGTAAGAATTATGGACTTCTACAATAAAGAGGTTTTCCGCGAAAAAAAGGCAATAAAATGATTAAAGGAAGAGATTTATTAAAGGTAATAATTGTTCTTTGAAATAATCCAACTTCCCCTCCAGCTTTCCAGCTTCTTCAGCAAGTGCCCAAAGATATACGGGAATTTGGAGATCAGAATATTCAAATAATTTTTCTCCTCGAATTGAAAACCCATTAAGAGGTAAATCAAGTCTTATTGATTTCTCACGTATCAAACCAATAGAGTTATAGAAGTTGGAAAGAGTTTGTAAAAGCAGCGCAGTGTTATTAACAAGCATTTCATCCGTATCTGTATTGGTATAACTGCCAAAAATTAATCCATCCATGGACACCAAACTTGAAGCTTTCGCTTCCACTTGAGAGCAAAAATCTTCTAGAATATTCTCAATTATTTCTGAAGTATCTGAAACTTTCTTTAATGCGATACTGAACATTTGCATTATCGTTTCTCTCTGAAATACCGTTGTATCACAAAAATCGATAGAAAATTGAGTAAACTCGTCCGCAACTTTATTAAATTTATTTTTAATAGTAGTTACATTTTGCTGCCATTGAAGTGTTTTTCGAATATCCTGGTCACTTTTACTTAAAACAATAAGAACAGCTGGTTTTTCATTTAGTTGTTCTAAAACCTTTAAGACTTCTCTAAAATAGTTTGCAGCTTCAGGAAACCTATCAGGATCCTGACTATCTATTACATATAATATAATATCTGCCTCTGTAAAGAAAAGTTCAGGCCTATTGAAGTATAACTTCTCTCTGTATTGCACTTGACCGCCAAGGTCCCAGCTAATTATTGGGTAACCAAAGAAATCTAACTTTTCTCTTTTAACACCTCTTGTTGGAAGCAAGGATTTGATTATTGAAAATTTATCTTGAACGACAGCTAAGATTGATGTCTTTCCCCCGTTATCGAGTCCGATCATTAATAATTTTTTATGTTTTCTTAATTGTTCCTGAACATTTTTTTGTATTACTTGGGCTATTTTAACCCACTTTTGTAACATTGAAGGTAAAATATTTTTTATTTCAGGAAGGTTGGCAACAGATATTTTTGCTAACTCTCCAATATTTTTTATATCATTAGCAAATAATTCATCCGAACTGACCTTATCGACACCTATTAATGTTTCCGGTTTGAATCTCAAAATATCTTCAAGTTCGCTTATAACAACATTACGCTTAAAGAAATCTTTTAAAATAACATTTTTATTGGTTTGATCTGACATTCTGCATCAGAATAATTTACATTTATCTTTATACTTTATACTTAATAAGATATTATTAAATTTTAGTAATTTTACTAATTAATTAATAATTAATTAATGTTTAAAAAATAGAGTAATTAGAAAAGCGCTGTGATAAGATTCTTATAATCACGTCCTAAAACAGTAATAATAAAATGACTGAACAAAGAATACCTGAAAATATTGTTTTATGTTTGGATACTTCAAGGTCGATGTATAGAAAGGATTTTCTTCCATATCGATTGAAATCTTGTACTGATGCGATTAAGACACTTATAAATAAAAGATTTGAATTAGATAGTTTAAGTACTTTTGCCATAATCAAATTTTCAGATAAAGCTGAAAAGTTAATTGGTTTCACAACTTCAACTTATGTAGACAATCTTAATAAGGCATTAGATTCTCTTACTTGTGGAGGATATTCAGCGTTAGGAGATGGTTTAGCATTAGCAATAAAAACTGTTATTGCAGAATTACGTAAAATTGGAGCAAAGCCTCCTAGGATTCTTCTAATTTCCGATGGAAAAATTATGAAATCTGCTGTTGATCCGATAAAAATGGCACGCCTCGCACAGGGATTGAATATAAAAATTGATACATTTTTGGTAGGGAATATTGGAGAAGTTAACATGCTGAAGAGGTTAAGTGATATTACAAAAGGTAGATATTTCTATAATAATGATTCTGAAACCTTAACTAGATCAGCACAAGAAATTGCTGATGATAATTTTAAAAGATATGGATCAAATCAGGAAGATATTAGCGAAAATCCCGCTTTTCTAAGAAAAATCGCAGCGGATTTGTTGAGAGTTCAAGATTTAACTGAAGATCAAGAGCAACGTGCTAAACAAATAAGAGGCGAAGTGGATTATAAAAAATGCTCAATCTGCTTTTCTGATAAAAATCCCTATACTAAAGGTTCATTCTACGTCACAGGACGTTATTGTCCTAATTGCACCACTCCCTTTCATATACACTGTTTAGCAGGCTGGGCAGACTCTCAAAAAGATCATATTGTAAAAAGATCTGGAACAGCTCGGTGTCCTCATTGTTTTTATTTATTAAAAATCCCTACAGAGGTAACCCAAATACAAAAATTGCGCATTCTTTCTCGTGGCACCAAAGAAGAACCCATAAAAAGACCAGAAGTTCTTCCTGCAAAATTTATTGAAGATGTAGCACTACTAGGAGAAGATGCATTATTTAAAGCTTGTCCTATATGCCACTTAATTTTTGAGAAAGGTCAAAAAGCTGTTCAATGTGGCAATCTTGAATGCAATACTCTATACCATGAAGAATGTTTTGATAGGTTAACAGAAGGGCATTGTAAAAGCTGTGATGTTAAACTACATCTATATTAAATATAATTTTTAGATTGATTAGAATGAATGATATGAACGATAATATAAGGAATCAGATTGGTATCGCAGCATATTATCTCTCCCAAAAAAATTATACATATGATACCCTATGCTGGATGTTAGCTGAAAGGCAATTAATTGCTCAAAATGACCCTATGTATGCAAATCGAGAAAAGATCCGAGAAATGGCAGCAAAAATTTATTTTGATTCACTCCATTATGATGTTCTTATTTGGCTAATAGCAGAGCTAGATATTATGTTAAAAATTCAACCATCGAGAAAGCCTCAGGATAGAATTATATAATTTCCTTGATTAATTTAATACTAATTGTAGTTTATGAACTCAGAAGTCCTATTCATAAGTTTTTGAACTATGTATAATTTAATTAATTGTCTAAGATAATTTATAGTATAACAGCTATCAATTGAAATTTTTAAAATTATGATAGAATCTGATTTCTATTCATATGGAGATATTAAATTAGGTCGAGGAAATTTTGAACATCCTCCCGTACTAATTGGAACTCTGTTTTATCAAGGTCAATCTCTTGTTAATCGCAAAAACCCCGAAATATTTGATGAAAAGAAAGCACTTAAAAGAATAAATACCCAAATTTCATTGTCAAACCAATATAAAATTCCCAATCTCATTGAAATTTCCGCAACCACTCCTAAGGCTATGGTTAAATACCTGGAATTTTACACATCTAAGTTCGATCAACCTTTTGTCTTAGGAGGTAATTTTGAATCTCGAGTTGCGGGTATTAAATACTTATCAGAACAGGGAATCAAAACAGATCATTATGTATATAACACTGTTTCAAATCTCAAAAATAAAAAAGAAATGGAGGTTCTAAAGAAGTATAAAATAAAATCTGCTGTTGTATTGATATTAGGCTCGGAAAATATGACTTCTACTCAAAGATTTGAATATATTACTGCAAAGAACCAACCTAATGATAAAAGTATCTTAGAAGGATTAAAAGATATAGGTATTGAAGAATTATGGATTGATGGGGGAGTAATTAATTTGGAAAGTTTAGTTCATGTTTTAGAAACACAACAATTAATAAGCACCTCATTACAGCTTCCTGTAGGTACTGCTCCGAATCTCTTTCTTTTCCAATATTCCTCACCACGGTTGAATATTAAATTTCACACTCGATATAGAAGAGCTAGCATAATGTTTATTACTACATGGTACTCAAATTTTATTTTTTATGGAGCAATTGAGGATGCTAAAGAATCATTTTCTTCTGCTTTTCAATCAATTGAATTCAAAAAAGTTATGAAAAGCAAAAATATGAAACTATTTTAACTATTTTTTATACTCCTCCTGTCTTTTTATGCCAATTCTTCCTGAAAAAATGTAAATTATAGAATAAAAAGCTATTAATACTAAGGTTTTAATATTTTAATTAAGTTTATACATTTTGAATTTAAAATTTCATCTTAACTTTTTCAGGAGAAAAACAATGATTCATAATTATGACCGAGAAGATAAAGAAATTGAAGCGATACAATTAATAGATCAAGCTGAAACCCTAGCGGATAAAAATAAAGGAGAGGAAGCAATCAATTTTTATGAGAAAGCCGCTCAAATATATCTTGATCTTGGAAGTTATATAAAACTAGATGAACTTTATGTGAGAATTGCACAAATTATTTCCCAATTTAAAAATAATATTCAAGCTACTTACAGATTGAAATCTATTATTAGAAAAACAGAAGAGTTAAAGTTATATGAAGTCTCAGCAAAATTACTAATCCAATTAGGAAATATAGCTTATAATATGCACGATTGGGGAACTGCGGGAGAATCTTGGCAGAAAGCTTCAGAGTATTTGAATGAAGTTGATCCCGAAGAATTCAACAGTGTATGTTCAATATTTTTATTAAAAGCAGGACAAGCATTTGAACGTTCAGGAATTAAAAAAGACCAAGGTAAGAACTTGATCTTGAAAGCTGTGATGAAAATTAATAGATTCGATGAGTTATACCAACAGCAGGAAAAAGAAGCATTGGATCTATTATCAAAAAAGGATTTTGAGGCATCTGCTAATAAATTTATTGAAATAGCTAATCAATTTGAAAAAGCACTTCATAATTTAGGGGATTTAATAGATGAAGAAAAGTCAAAAGATACAATGATTAATGCAAAAGCCCGTTTTGTCCATTTTGTTGCTGAATATCAAACTGTTGCCGCATTATGTTTAAGAGCATCAGAAGATCGTAAATATAATGAGAAAATTAAAGATCTTGGAATAGACTCTTTAGATCGGTTTCAAAAATCTATATCACTCCTGAAAACTTACTTGAAACCTCAAGTATCCGACTTTGATAATGAATTAATACTTCGAATTACATTCGATACTATGTTGATGGCAGTCATCCAAGGGATGTTGGGAGTGCAAAATCTAATTCCTTCAGACTATTTAATTAAAGATCTTGAAGGAAATAAAAAATTAGTAAAAGAATTAAAAAACTCTCCATATTTTAAGATTGCTAAACGAGTAGAAATAGTTGGGATCAGAGAAGTTTTTGACGACCTCTTAAAAATTCATTTAGGACATTTTGAAAGTATTAAAAACACATTAATCCGTTATTTTCAATAGTCTTATTTTCAACATATTCTCTTTTGCTAGGGCTACCCTCCTAATCATATAAAACGGCTATGTAGAAATAACAAAAGTTTAAATATATCCCCTCACATTACTTAAATAAGTTGAGAATTAAATAGAAAGTTCTCTAAGCTTTTTCCTCTCTATTAGTTCCATAAAGTTTATAGCTAGATAGAGGAGATTAGGTAAAAAAAATAAATAAGTAAGAAATAGAGGATGAATTCGTTGAACATTTTGTATGTAAATCCGGCACGAATCAGTTCGGGGCTTGATGCAATTATTAAAGGACCTCCTCTTAATCTGATATCAATTGCTGCAATGGTCCCTGAGCATAATGCTAAACTATTTGATTTTAAAGTTCACAAATATAAAGAAAATAATTTTCGTGGTTTATTGAACCAAACAGATATAGTTGCTATTACAAGTATGACCCCCCAAATATCTCATGCTCTTGATGTAGCAGAGATGGCAAAAGAATCAGGATGCATAACAGTTATGGGTGGATACCATCCTACTTTAGCGCCAGATTATGTAGCAAGTCATCCTGCTGTTGATTATACAATCAGAGGTGAGGGGGAATACACTTTTCAAGAATTAATTCGATATATTGACAAAGAGAAATCTTATGATACATTAAAAAACATTGATGGAGTTTCTTTCAAAAACACAGAAGGAAAAGTCTTCCATAATAAAGATCGAAAATTAGAGCCTAATTTGGATAATTTTCCATTACCTCGAAGAGATCTTTTAGATGATAAAAAATATATATATTTAGGTGCTCGGGTTGCTCAGCTTGAATCCTCACGCGGTTGTCCTCATAATTGTAAATTCTGTTGCATCATCAAAATGTGGAGAAACGCAAACCGTCCTGTTACATATCGTACAAAATCTCTTAATAGAATAATGAGAGAAATATACGATATTGACTGGAGAAATGATTTTATCTTCTTCTGTGAAGATAATTTTACAATCAATATAAAGCGTACAAAATTAATTCTTGATACAATAATTCGCTCGGGAGTTTCAAATAAAATGTACTTTTCTTGCCAATCTCGAGTTGATACGCTCTACAGAAATCCGTGGTTAATTGATTTAATGCATAAAGCAGGTATGAGACAAGTTTTTCTTGGGATTGAATCTGTGCATCAACAAAGCTTAGACGCCATGAATAAAAAAAATACAACACCAAACATGGCTAGAAAAGTAGTTTCTTCACTACAAGATCATGGCATTTCAATTTTTGGTGGCGTAATTATTGGATTTCCGGGAGAGACTAAAACAATGGTAAGGCAAAATATCCAGTTTGCAAGATCACTGAATTTAACTTGTATACAATTTACACCTATTACTGCGTTTCCAGGAACAGAATTTTACAATGAAATGAAAGAAAAAAATATGGTTACAAGCACAAAATATGAGTATTATGATTTATTTCATCCTATGATGAGAACTGAACAACTTACAACAAATGAAATCTATCAATTAGTAGGTGAAGCTTATTCTGCTTACTACTTAAGTAAAGGCTGGTTTCAGATGCTTGTAAAGAGATATACTAACCCATTTGGGAAATTCAATTGGATGGGTTTAAAAATTCCTAAATTTGCAAAGACTGTAATAAAAAGTGGATTAGACATGCTTCATTCAATGGGGATGAGTAAAGAAATTATCTCTGATGAGATGAAGGAAATTATGGCACAAAGAAATGCAATCGAACATTTAATAACAAAGGAGCAGAAAGAAAGCGAAAAAGAATTTCAAAATAGGTCTCTGAGTCGAAAAATACCAAAACCAGTAAAGATAACGGATTAGTTTGTATAATCCTATTCAATTATCTGATTGATAAGACTTTTAAGTTTATGAGCTAATCCTAAATCCGCCCCACCACAAGCCTCTAAAATAATTAATCCTTTTTTAGCATAATCTTTCTTTTTTTCAACATCCCAATGAATAATTTCCATGTCCATGAGATTATCTATACGATCTGCCATTTTAATTAATTTCGCTTTTCTCGAAGCTGTACTAAATGCTCTCAACCAATCATCCTTCCTTATATTCTTTGGTTTTGATAATTCATTTACGATTAATGCTACATCTTCTCCAAATTCTTCTTTTAAATCCTCAAATTTTAAGTCCGTATCCTCTATTAGATCATGAAATAATGCTGCTAACATTAAATCTCTATCCTCAAATTCTGAGAAGCCTGAAGCTCTTAAAATCATCATCACTCTTATTGGATGAATTACATAAGGTAGAACACCTGTTTTTCTCTTTAAATTACCATACTTTAAAAAAGCAAAATTTAATCCTCGCCATAATATTTCGAATTCTTTCATCATTTATCAACTAATTTTTAGGAAGAATATCTTTAACTTAGACTAATAAGAATGCTATACCGATTATACTACCTAGTTTATAACCTAAAACAAGAATAATAATATATAAAATTTAAAACTTAATTATTAATTTATTGAACTTTAATTTGCTCAGTTTCCGAACACCATGAGCTCCAGAAGAATAATCACAGGTGATTAAACCGGCCTCTTCAAGTTTTTTAATTTGAGCTGAAATATTTGCCTCAGTCATGCTTAAGCTCGAAGCAATATCTGACACATCCATTGGATCCTCTTGGATATATTGAAGTATTAATCTCCTTGTTCGTGAAGATAGCGCTTTTACAATCTTCTCAATTTGGTCATCAGTTTCTATTGAGAGAGATTCTGATTTATTTTCCAAATTTACTTCCAAAATGCCAGTTTGAGAAATTTCCATTTCTTTTT
>JBHLNR010000149.1:0-8951 GCA_048941385.1 Promethearchaeota archaeon | reverse complement strand
ATTAAAATGGCTATAGCGATTACAGCACCTTCCGCGAGAACTAAAATTAATAGAAGAGTGGTTAAGTCTATTGAGAAACCCCCAGGAGCAGAACATTTGTTATTCTCAAAAATATTGTTTGTGCTTCCCGTTTCATTATAACAATCACCATTGCCCACGAATGTATTATCAATGACCTTGTTATTATCACTGTTATCTAGAAAGGTCCCATTTTTATTCTTATTTGCTGTGTTAGAAATTATGGAATTAAAATTGCTATTTAGCAAGTGAATTCCATTTTCTCCATTAATGCTAGCAGTATTACCTGTAAGAACAATATTGTTACTTGATTGGATAAAAATTCCATGCTCTTCATTATAACTTGCTATGTTATTTAGTAGTAGATTATTATTACTACTAAATAGGTGAATTCCGCTTTCATTGTTATATCGAACAATATTAGCATCTATAATATTCAGTTGACTACCACTATCTAATAATATACCATCAAGACCGTTATGATGAACGTAATTTTTTTCGATTACAGACTCATCTGTATTATCTAAGTATATACCAAACACAATATTTTCATATAAAGTATTGTCTGAACACGTTATATTCAAGCTGTCTTCAAGATATATACCCATGATACTATTATTATAAGCGGAATTATCAGTAATCGCCGAATCACCACATGTGATTAAGTAGACACCACTATCTCCGTTATGGTTGGTGGTACAACGGGTTATCATATTATTATCACTATTGAAACATAGTATGCCATCAAAATCGTTCGAATTTGCTGTGTTTTTAGAAATTAAATTATTATCACAATTGGAATCTAAAAGAATCCCATATGCGTTATCCTCAGCCATATTTGATAAAATATCATTATTAGTACTTATGGTAAGGTAAATTCCTAATTGTGTATTATCATTTACTTCATTGTTAGAGATTGTATTAACATGACAATCATCAAGGTAAATTCCATTCTCTCCATTACCGTTTGCAGTATTACCGATTAATTCATTATAATTACTCTCAAGATTTAACACTATTCCATCAAAATTTTGATTATCATTAGCAATATTACTCGTAATAGTATTAGCCATACTTGTTGTGAGATATATTCCTTGAGCTATATTTGCTGAGACATTATTATTAGAGATGGTGTTGAAACGACAATTTGATAAATACATACCTGTAGTGGTGGAATAAATATGGTTACCCTCCAGTTCAGTATCATTCACACTAACTAATTCGAATCCTCTAAAATTATCATGTGCAATACAATCAATGACGTCTCCATTAGTTGTATTATAAATATATAATCCCGCATCTGTAATATCTGAATTTCTAAAAGTGCAATCTCTAATTCTAAAATGGACTCTTGAATTTCTTATTCTTAGACAATCTCCTATCCCTGAACTATATTCGAAAATGTGGTTTGATATCACATATGGGCTACTAGGCGTACCTGAACCAGTGCATAAACCAATAGATTTTGCCCATGTCCAATTACCGGAATTTGTTGTATTAGTGGTATCAAGTGCATCAATTTCAATATCGGTAAATGTAGCAGAAGTCTTTAATGATGTTGAATCATAATCACCTAGAGGTTTGGTATGAAAGTTAGTGCTTATTGTTAGTATAGCAATTGAACCGAATAAAAAAATCAGTGAAAAAATAACAAATTTTTGTTTATTATTATACATTTTAGGTTTGACCCTTTTTAATAAATTGTATGTTACTCATGGTACTATGACCTTTTAAATCTTATAGAGTGTTTTTTCCCATTTCTCAGAAAAAAAGCAAATAATTTTTTTAATGTATAAAAAATTAGATCGAAAATCTATTCTATGTTAAAGAAGTTTATTTTTTTTAACAATTTCTCTATAATGGTCTCTTTCTCTTCTCAACACCTTTAATTCTTTTTTCATTTCTATAATGTCATCCTCACTCTTACTCTTTATAATAATTCCAGGAGAAATTTGTTGATCTAACTCTTGGAGTTCTAATTTTAAATTAGTAATGGTCTCTAAATGAGCCTCACTTTCTCTATTAGCTTTTAAAACTTGGAATTTTAAATTTTTATTTATCTCATTTAAATTAGAGATCTTATCAGCTAAAGCTTGATTTTCTACCTTTATTTCTTTTATCTGATTAAGTAATTTTTCTGCCCCTTCTTCAATTTCACTCTTCTCACTTATTAAATTACCTAAATTGGTGATTTGATTATCTTTTTGTTCTAATTGGGTTTTCTGTTGAGCCGTTAGTTGGTTCAGTTCCTTGATTTTCATAGTTAAACTTGCATTATATTCATTCAGTTCTGCCATTTGGGCAGACCAATTGTCCATTTTAGTATATAATCCGTTAATTTCATCTTTTAGGGCCTCTACATTTCTTAAATGGTCCGATCTGTCTGATACTAGCAATGAAACTTTTTGAGCCAGATCTTCAATTCTTTCCTTTTTAGAACTTAAATCCTGAGTTAATTCCAGAATTTGCTGATAATAAGGATCTAATTCTCCCTTTTTTAGCAGTTCAAAATATTCTATAAATTGTTCATAAAAATCGGGATTTTCTCTTTTAGGTAGTAATTCAAAAGCTATCCGTCTTACTTGACCTTCAAAAGTATTTGGGAGGGTATCATCATCAGAGAGGAAAATAGTTATTGAATGATCTGGTTTGCCAAGAAAGCTTCTATTGCTGTGACCTGTAAAAAAACTTGCCACACTGACATTTCTCTTAATTTGCATCTCCAGATAATTAGGACCAGTTTTTACATTTTCATGTTGTTCAAAAAGACTTAGTAACCCTGATGTTGAGATTTGCAGGATATCACAAATATCGTCAGGATATTGAATATCAATTGTTGGTTCAGAACCTTCACTTAAATTTAAAATGACAATTCCTTTCAAAGCTAATCACACTAAGGAGTAAAAAAATTAACTAATATCTTCTCTTAACTTTTTTATATATAAAATATACATTAATGAATATAATAGTTCTGTTAAGAATTCAAGCTTTCTAAGTATAGATATGTGTAAATGTTTCTACAGTCTTATTTAAATCGTGAGATAAATAATTCTGTTTAAACAAAATGGCAAAAAATGCCCGATCAACAGGATCAAAATATTTGTAGCCAAATTTTTTCCATTCCATGGTAGATTGCAATGGTGCAAATAATGATATTTGATCTTTTATCAAATTCATCAATACAATATTTTTTTCCTGCTTCTTTGTATTTGAGAGGATTGTTAAAAGAACGTCATCAGTTAACCCGGCCCAAGTATCTTTAAACTGAAGACAAAATTTTTTAATATCAATCTTATTATCTACAATAGTTTTTGCTATCGTAGTTATAGCCGTCTCATAAGTGCTCTCTTTATTTTCTTTATATCTAGGATTAGAAATTGTTAAACTTGGTAGATTTTTTACATCTTTTTGATTTTGAGGGACGCTATATTCTGGTAAAACCCGTAATTGATTTAATCCAAGTATATTTTTTACATCTTGTATTGTTCCCCCTGTGTCAAAAAATTGTTTGTTGATGACATACTTCATTAATTTTTGAGAATGAACATCCCCAAAATAGGGATAGTCACTAGCGTAAAGAAGGTACTCTGACCAAATTCTGTTGTCTACTCTTTCTTTATTATTCGATTTAAACCACTTTCGGAAACTCTCGAAAAAATTACCTGCTCCCGCACCATGTAACATTGATAGATCTCCATAGGTATTTGGTTGGACTATTGCATTATATACCTCATAATCATCAATATTTCCTTGAGCAAAATGGGCAACTATGATCTTAAGATGAGGTAATAAATCTGGATATTTTGATTTTATTACATTTCTTGTTTGTTCAATCAACCTTGCGATTTGTAAGATTGATCCCCTTCCTCGAGTATCAAAAATCACAGGCATTGAAAATGAAGCCGCTTCTATGAGAACTTGGACAGCTTTTTCTGAGCTTATTTTATCTATCCACCCTTCTGAACGGGGATGCAGTTTCAATCCTCGAAGACCTAGTTCTTCTCTTGCATATCTTACTTCATTAACTGCTTTCTCTCCTTCCATAGGATCACAACGAGCATAACCTATTAGTTTCATGGAGAAAGGAAATCGAGTTGTAAAACGAGAAACATTAATATTACTTGCTCGATAGAGAGCTTCTGGGTGTTTATCCCGAAAAACATCCTGAAATGGAAAGCATACTCCTTGGTCAATCATAGAATAAAATTTAGACTTTTCTTTCAGGTCAGAATGCTTTTTTCCAAGTTTTTCTAAGGCACTATATAGTCTATCAGTAAATGGATAAGGAGTAAAAGACCAGGAAATTTTAGTATTTTTTCCATCCATGGAAGTAGTGAATGATTGTTCACCTGTCTTTTCCCAATCTGCTCTGATTCTTCCTTGAACATTTCCCCAAAAGTCAAAAGTTCCTACTCCCGGAGCCAATGGGTTCATCATCGTTGCTCCATCAACATCTTGACCAAGGTGAGAATGGGCATCGATTATAAAGATATGCTCATCCCATTTTCTTCCATTTTGTTCTATTGTACAAGTTAACATTATTATTCTTTTGGTTTTTCATTATTATATTTAGTCTCTCATCTCTTTAGGAAGGGTTAAAACTCCTGTAAGAGGATTATTTAACGGATCCTGACAATATTGAATTGTAAAATATATTAGATCGTACAAAATGCTGGGGTTTTCCCCATTGTTTAATTTATATTGGTAAAGACTTAATTGATATTCTGCCTCTGTTATAGGGGGTTCGGCATAACTCACACTTCCAAAGACAGATTGAAGTAGAGGTTTAAGAAATGGGCTA
Organism: Promethearchaeota archaeon; assembly: GCA_048941385.1. Classification (GTDB taxonomy): domain Archaea; phylum Asgardarchaeota; class Lokiarchaeia; order Sigyniarchaeales; family SOKP01; genus Loki-b32. Next base: position 4,132 of record JBHLNR010000149.1, on the reverse strand, counting down.
TAAAGAAAACCTAACTCTTTAAGTTCGTCTTTTAAATAGAAAAACATACGTTGTACTGCTTGCATCATGTAACGCACTGGTTGCCCTTCTGGACCTAGATAATGCTCGGCAAATGTTGGATCATATTGAGCAAGTTTTGCATGAGAGAGGTCTGCCGCAGGTCGGAATAAGGAGATTAATCCTCGTTCTATAGCCCCTTGACGATTTTGTGCAATTGTAGCACTTCCTGCATCTGGAACCCATACACCTTTCTGAAGAAGCTTTCTCGCCTTGTAGCACATCGCTTGGATTAGCATACCAACACCTATTCTACGACATATTGAAATTTGAGCATCACTTATTCTAACTTCAATTGTTCCCCAGTCAGTGAAAGGGAAGACATCTTGAAAGCGGCCATCCTCTAAGCTTGCTTTTTGTACAACTTGAAGAAAATAATTTTGTGCATTTTCATCTGAAGAAGTTAAGTATGGGATAAAATGATTAGGATCATTATTACTTAACATCGTAGTATTGCTTTTTAGTCTCAAAGAACGCACACAGTTAGGTGCTGTGATTCTATTGTTTATGATTTTTACTACATCTGTCGGTCTATTATTCAATATCGGTGAATTGCATGTAAGAGCAATAAGGTGTGGGATAAAGTTCCGAATCATGCAGTAAGCTTGAATCTTTTCTAAATCTGATTCAAAAGAGCCTAAATGGCTGTGGTCAGCTTGGGAAACTCCCCTCATATATTCTTTAGTCGCTGGATTTATTGCAGAGGCAATAATATGAAGGTCTTTAGGTAACGTAGCTTTTGCTAATAGAAATAAGGTGCTTGCCCAATATGCTAACTCTTCAACGTAAACACAAGGAGGGGTAACAAGCTCCAATATATATGTTATAGCAGTTACATTTCCATCTCTAGCGAATGTATCAATATCAACAGATCTATCCCCTAGAGCATAGCGAATATCCATAGCATAGCCCTTTTCAAGATCGTCGACACCCCACGGTCTAGCTAAGACTTTTTGTCTAATATAATCAGGTACTGGGAGAAAATCACTTCTTCCTTCATATAAAATCTCATCCATGATTTTAATAGCATCTTTAACGATCTCCCTCATCCTAAAGACCATTTCATCTCCAGGGGGATAATCTCCATTATCATCTGCTATAATTAATTCCATTTCAATACCATGTGTATAAGGTAAAGGCGTCCAATGTCCAACATCGGCTAACATTTCTGCCCATGGCCTTTCTGGTATATGAACTTCTTTATAATCAGTTCCAAGGAATAATTTATCAGCAGATCTGTCTATGCTTTTACCTAAAGAGACACCTATGGGTGCTGCTGCTTTTGATTTACTTTTCCCTTTTTCAGTTATTAATTGAGAAAATGCACTACTTTCTTGTTTTTTTTTCTTTTGTTTTTTTTCTTTTTTTTTATCTTTCGCCATTAAGGCTTTACCCCTGTTTTTCCACTTTAATACTAATTACATAAAAAAATCTTATTATATAGTTTTGGTAAATAACATATTTTTTAGAATAATGATTGAATAAACGTGATAAATGCATTATAATCGTTAATGAATTCGTATGATAAAATTAAGTTAAAAATCTCCCCTTTATTTGGGGGTATTATTTGCTTAAGCTCATCATATATTTCTCCCCCTTTAAACATGGAATCATCAATAATTAAATTAACAGTATCTCCTAGCTTTTCTATTTTGGATATTATTGCATTATTAAGCTGTGATTCAGAAGATATAATAACAGTTGGTTTCCCTAAATAGGGAATAAAATCCAAATTAAAAACAAGTAACTGGTTAGATATGTTTGCAAAATTATTAAAAAATTGTCTTAAAGTCTTCTGTAACACAACTAGTTCATCATTTTGAAAATTTTTAACTGATGGGAATATATAATATCCCATTGATTTCTTAGAATTAAATTTTAAGTCATTATATACTCGATCAATGAACGGAAAGATACTAAAATCAAATCTGAATAATGAAAGAAAGGTTACTTGAAAGTTAAAATCATTGGAAAGAATATTATTACTCACATTTCCTCCAATACTACTGAAACTCTTTATCTCGTTAGTGATGTTTGAAATATAAGTATTTAACAAGAAATATTGAGAAAATATTAGATCAGATTCTATTTTTGTTCTTATCTCGTCTACAAGTTCATAAATGTCATCGAATAAATCTTTTGATACTCTTTCTTTAAGCGTTTGATTACTTATATTTTCAATAATACCATTCGCAGTAATAGGCGTTTCAATTTCAGCAATACCATATATTGCGTCTTTGAGAGATTCATAGAGAAATTTTTGGTCTTTTTTATCTTCAACGGTGAGTTCGATAGATTTCAAAAGAAATTCAACTATTTTCTTAAGAACAGCAAGCATTTCAGAGGACTTATTGAGATTGTTTAACTGTTTAGTTATATTGAAGAGTAGTTTAGTTTTTAAGGAGTTATTTGAAATACTTTCGGATAAACTAAGGGCTTGAATCGGATTTTGAGATGTTTGATCAAAAGCTATAAATTTAAATAGGTTTTGTCGAAGATTTGAATCATTTAGATTATTAATGATTTGAACTGCTTTTGTTAGATCCTTGAATGCATAAACTCTTATTAAATCACCATAAAAATTAATCCGTTCGTTTGGATCTGATAATTCTAAAGCGATTCCTAAAGCATTGTTAACATTTTTATTTGAAAGATATCCTTTAGCTAATTGTTTAATAGTTTTATCTATAACTTCAACACTAACTCTCGTAAATACCTCTGAACTAGTTGAATTTGAAGATAATGATGAATTGTAATTATTTTTCATCGTCCTCAATTCCTCTTCGACTTTTTGTAGTTCTGTCAGTGTCATTTCTTGGAGATACTCTTTTGGATCTATTGGATTTATTCTCTCTGTACCCTTGAATTTATAACTGTCCAAAATTTTGCTTAACCTGATTTTGGGTACTGTTTCTCTAATTTTTTGAACTTTAACTGTATACTCAACAATTTTTAACTGATGTCCGTTTATTGTTAATTTCCCAAAGCCACTAGCTGTTGGATTTAACCTTACATCTAAACTTTTGGTTTCCTTTGGAGCAAGATCAATCCTATCCTTCAATTCTCCTGTAATATCGATAACATCTAAATTTTCTCCATCAAAAGTAAAACTAAAATTCTCATTTTTATCTGAATTATTAGTTACTTGAATTGAAACGTCGTTATCCATGTCAGGAATCAAAAGATTCTGTGGAAACTTCGTAATATTTATTGAGACAATGTTGGATGAATTTGACATATTATAAACAAATAAAAAAAGTCTCTTTTAATAATGAATGATCTTTCTGATATTTATTTTTAGGTTTAAAGTTAGTTAAGAAGGATTAAGATGAAAATTTGAGATCAAGAATTTATTTTCCCATCCGTCTAATGCGTTTTGTATAGTCAAACAAATCCGCAATTACCATTTCTTTATTATAATCTGGCCATAAATCCTTTCTAAATTTAAATTCTGCATAAGAAGAGTCCCATAATAAAAAACCTGAAATTCTTGCACCATCATCCATTCCTGTTCTGATGATATAATCTAATGGGGGAAAATCTTTAGTATATAAATAATTTTTTACTAAGTTAGCATCGATTTCTTCTGGTTTTATTCCGTCATTGATAATTTTCTTTACAGCATCCACAATTTCTTCATGACCATCATACATTATACAGAGATTTATAAAATTTTGATCATGATTTTTAGTAAAATCAATCAGTTGTTGGATTTTCTTCTTTGCTTCTGTGGGAAGTAAACCTAATCTCCCGATAACATTAAATCTAACTTTATCATCCTTTACAATTGATTCATTTATTACAGTATCTACTGCTTTTATCATTATTTCGTAAATATATTCAAGCTCTTCGGGAGTTCTCTTTCTCAAATTTTCAAGGGATAATATATAAAGACTAAGGTAATGAATTCCTGCTTCAAAGAAGTCAAATAATCTCTTTTTCAGATTCTCATATCCAACTAGATGACCAAAATTTATATCTAAATTTCTTTTTTTAGCCCACCTTCTGTTACCATCAACTATCAAACCGATATGCTTAGGTAACTTATCCATTGCGACTTCTTTTAATTCATCTA
>JBHLNR010000148.1:0-9087 GCA_048941385.1 Promethearchaeota archaeon | reverse complement strand
TAGCCAATTATATAACCGTGAGACTTAATTTTAGTATATAAAATAATTTAAAAGTTAAAAGATTAAAATTTCCTAAATATTTTAATTTTATCAGTTAGATTAACAATATGACAAAATATTCTATTACCCTTGAGGGAAAGTAAATGAGTGAAGAACTAATATTAAACGAAATTGAAAAAAACAGGGAGGAATATATTGAATTTTTAAGGAATTTAATACAGGCAGAATCATACAATCCCCCCGGTAATGAAAAGAATGTGGCATCAATAATTAAAAAATATTTAAAAGATGCAAATCTAAATTGTGAAATATTTCCATTTGGAGATAATAGAGCTAACCTCTATTGTGCTTTAAATGATAAATTTGATGGAAAAACTCTTGTGTACAATGGTCATATGGACGTTGTTCCTCCCGGGAATGAAGAAGAGTGGAAATATCATCCCTTATCAGCTTCTATTAAGAGGAAAAGGGTTTATGGCCGAGGTGCTATAGATATGAAAGGAGGGTTAGCAGCAATAGTTATTGCGTTAAAACTTCTAAAAAAACTAAGTTTAAAATTATCTGGTAATCTGATTTTAAATGCTGTAGCAGATGAAGAAACTGGTGGATTCTTAGGAACGAAATGGTTGGTTGAAAATAAATTAACAACAATTGAATGTGATTTTGTTATAATCGCAGAGCCAACAAGATTGGAACCTTTAGGAATGGGGGCTATTGTAGGTGAAAAAGCACGAATTGAAATAAAAATAGTCACTAATGGGATTTCTAGTCATGCAGCTATACCATTTGCGGGAAAAAATGCGATTATTATGATGAGTGAGATAATCCAAAATCTAGATAAAATAGAAGAATATATTCCAAAAATTGAGCCTCCAATATCACTAACTGAATTAAAGGAAAACATGAGCGTGGCATTTCCAAGCAAAGAAATATTTGAGAAGATCTTAGAGGAACAACCTTTTTTACAAAATATCATTAAATCTAACCTTCAAATCGTTAAAAGTTTAAATATGATTAACGGTGGAATTAAATCAAATGTTACACCAGATCTATGTGAGGCTATTATGGATTTTAGATTATTACCTAATCACACAACTGATATGGTTTTAGAAGCATTAAAAAAAGTTATAACAGACCTTGGATATGAAATTAGAGATAAACCATCGGGAGATCCTGAAGAAATCTTTGTGTATTTAGAAGTACTCAAAGATTCTACTCCCTCCTACTGGAAGGATTGGAGGAATTCAGAAGAGCTGAAAGATCTTAATAGTATAGTTGAGAAAATTTATAAAAAAAAGACTATTCCTTTCTTCTTTCCAGCTAGTGCTGATGCTTTATTTTACCGTAATAGCGGTTATTGTCCCTCCACGATTCTATTTGGGCCGGGAATGGCAACAAACGCTCATGCAGCTGACGAATATATAGAGATTCAAGATTTTATTGATGCAATTAAGGTTTATTCACTCTTTGCTGCCAAATTCTTAAGGTAGATCTTCGTTTAAGGTAGCTTGAAATTAGTATAAATGATTCATTTTTTAGGAAATGAAATTTATAAGATCTTACTCTTATTATATATTTAATTTCCAAATTTTTAGCAATTCATAGATAATTTTGCCTAAAATAAAAGTCGAGGATACCGTCATTTTACTTGACACGTCTAGATCCATGCTAAGAAAGGATTTTAAACCTAGTCGATTAACTGTAGAGCTTCAAGCAGCGAAAAATTTTATCAAATCTAAGTTAGCAATTGATTTAAAAGATCGAATTTCAATAATCTCTTTTGGAGCAACAGAGAAAAGATTAATCGATTTTGCATATGATATAGAAAAATTAAATGCATCAATGAAGAAAGTTCAAATTTCTGGCAAGGGGATTCTACACGAAGCAATTTCTTTTGCTCTCCAAGTTTTAGTCGAAGAAATGCGCAAACTTGGTGGTAAAACTCCTCGTATTCTCATTATAACTGACAATAAATTAAAATTTGATCTTAATCGATTGGAAAAAGTGATCAATATAGCGAAAGGCTTAGGTGTTTATATAGATATATGTCAGTTAGGAGGAACCCAAGAACATGAAAAATTATCCCTGAAAAGAATTGCTCAATTAACCAGAGGATTTTACAGCTACTTCAATAATTCTAAAGAATTTTTGGATGGAATCAAAACTTTTGCCCCAAAAAAGGAAGTAAGGGAAACTTCTGATTATTTTGCTCCAGAGAAAAAAGAAGATATAGCACCATTAATTAGTGAAATTGCCTTACCTCTAAGACGACCGACTGTTTTGGAAATAAAGCTTATAATGAATGGAAAAAGTAATCAGGAAAAATGTCATATATGTCATTCAATAAAAGCTCCTGCCACAGGTTCTGATTTCTACAGTGAAGGTAGATTTTGTCCATCATGTGATAGGGGAATGCATTTATCATGTGCTGCAATGTGGGCAAAAAAAACAGAAACCATGGAAAATATATTTCGATGTCCCTTCTGTTTCTTTTTATTAGAATTACCAAGAGCCGCATTAAAGTTTGTCAAAGAAATAGAAAAAGAATCTCAAGAAATACGGATATTAGAAGAAGAAAAAGGTAAAACAACTCATATGGAATTAATTCCTGATCCAGATGTAGATCAAATTGATGCGTCCTGTTCCTATTGTCATAATATATTTTTAGGGGATTATAAAGTATATCAATGTGATAATTGTGGTTCCTATTATCATCAACCTTGTCTAGAAAAAATGAGAAATGAAATTAAGGCTTGCAGATACTGTGGGGCAAGAATTGTAGTAAGCTAAATTATTTTATTAGAAGATATAAATTTCTCATTTAGTTAAAAATATTTAAGCTAAGATTCGTTCTATATATAAACGAGAGTAAATAGGTGATTAATTTAGCGAATTATCCTAAAGGAAAATGGATTGTGACTTCTGCATGGCCATATGTAAACGCTACCCCTCATTTAGGTAATCTTATAGGAAGTACACTTTCAGCTGATGTTTTTGCACGTTTCTTGAGAATGAAAGGAGAAGAAGTGGTGTTTGTTTCAGGATCAGATTCTCATGGAACGCCTATTTCAGTAGAAGCAAAAAAAATAGGAGTATCAGCAGAGGAGTTAGCATTTAAATACCATAAAATAATTAAGAAGTTGCATGAGAAGTGGAAAATTTCTTTTGATAACTATACAATAACTCATAATCCAACTCATATTGAATTTGTAAGAAACATGTATTTAGATATCCAGAAAAATGGATATATCACTGAAAGAGAAATTGAATCACTCTATTGTGAAAGTGATGCCCTATTCTTGCCTGATAGATTTGTTGAAGGAACTTGCCCTAACTGTAAAGATGATGGAGCACGAGGGGATCAGTGTGATAAATGCCAAAGGCTACTAACACCTTTAGAATTGGTAAACCCGAGATGTGCGATATGTGGGAAACCACCTGTAGTTAGGAAAACTAAACATTGGTACTTGAATTTGCCTAAGTTACAAGATCGATTGAAGAAATTGATTGATGAAAATGATATTATTCCATCTAATGCTCGAAATATGTGCTTAAATTATATTGAAGAAGGATTATTAGAACGAGCAATTACACGAGATCTTGAATGGGGAATCCCTGCCCCCTTCCAAGGTGCTGAGGATAAAACTATTTATGTGTGGTTCGAAGCCGTGCTGGGATATATTACCGCAGTAAAAGAATGGGCAGATAACATGATTAATGACCCTAACAAATTTGATACATTTTGGAAGGATCCAAATACAAAAACTGTTTATTTTATCGGAAAAGACAATATTATATTTCATTTAATTATCTTTCCAGGATTAATAATTGCATATAATGAGGACAAAAAAGAAAGAGAAAAACTTGTATTGCCATATAATGTCTCCTCAACTGAATTTCTTATGCATGAGAACGATAAATTTTCTAAATCTAGAGGAATTGGGATATGGATAGATGAAGCATTAGAATTAGCACCTCTTGATTATTGGAGATTTAATTTATTATTCAATAGACCAGAAACTAGTGATACTTCTTTCCTATGGTCTGAATTTGAAAATAATACGAAAACTCTTAATGATAACATTGGTAATTTTATCCATCGTACTTTAACATTTATTGAAAAGCAGTTCAATAGTAAAATTCCTGAAAAAAAAGAATTTGATGAAATTGATAAGAAGTTTATAGAAAGTGTAAACAAAATTAGTCAAGATGTAGGAGAAAGTCTAATTAATTTTAAAATAAGAAAAGCAATAAGAGATATTGTAAATTTTGCGAAAGAAGGGAATATCTATCTTAATGAAAAAGCTCCTTGGCATTTAATAAAGAAGGACAAAAAAGCTGCAGGACATGTTTTTAATATTTGTGTACAAGCAGTATACGCGTTAGGAGTTTTGTTAGGTCCATTTATACCGGATACTTCTGAGAAGATATTATCATATTTGAATGCCCCAAAATTAGCTGATATAGAATGGGATAGTGTTGCTGAAGATTCTGTTAAAAGTGGACAAAATATTAAGAAACCTAAACCTCTTTTTCAAAAATTAGAAATTGAAGAAATTAAAAAAGAATATAAAAAATTAAAAGAAGAAGGTGGAAAAGAATTGATATCTTACGAAGATTTTCAAAAATTAGATATAAGAGTAGCCTTAGTTGAAAAAGTAGAAAAAGTACCTAAAGCAGACAAATTGTATAAGTTATCAATAGATTTAGGAACGGAAAAAAGAACAATCGTCGCAGGTCTAGCTGAGTTTTATAAAGCTGATGAATTAGAAGGCAAAAAGATTATTGTATTAACTAATTTAGAACCAAGGAAGTTACGAGGAATTACAAGTGAGGGAATGCTCTTAGCAGCAGATTTTGAAGATAAAGTATCTATTTTAATACCGGATAAAGATATACCCCTGGGAGCTAATATTAGGTAACCTACAATTTGAGAGAAAATAAAGGATTTAAGCGAGCGATAATATCACCAAGGTCGAGTTGCATAGTTTTTAGAACTATATCACGCCCTCTATACTCAAATTGCAAATCTCCTACATTTCTAACAATTTTTAACCTACTTATATTTGTCTTTAAAGAGGTAACAAAATACCTCTGATGTTTATATTCTAAAATATCTAAAACATCTTCGATATCTGTAAGACTATAACCCCCTCCATGTGGAAGAATAAATGAATTTTCTAACAATTCTAAAGCTTCAAGATCTTCAGCTCTATGTAAAAATTCCAAATTGGTTAAAGCAGTTGTAGAAAGATTTTTTTTCCCCCTAAATAAATAAGCTGCAATATCTGCCCTTAATGTTGTAGGAAAAATATCTGAATTGATAATACTGCAATTAATATCTGTACAATTACTCCCTAAATACATATTATCATAATCTTTTAGGAATTGGTGCGGTTGATTACATATTTCTTGATATCCAAAATCAAAAAGATTCTCTGCTATTACTTTTCTTTTTGAATTTGAGAATTTCAAAGCTTTTTCATGAAATTTTAGATAAGCTTTAGCATCTGAATCTAATAAGATATATTGTTTTCCAAATTTCGTTTCTTCTTCTATTGCCAGATCTTTTAGGGACTGAGATTTATCAATATAAAGACCTAATCCATCTTTTGGGGCCCTAAATTCTGGTGCTGACCCATGAATCAAAAAGATGTATGGAGGAAGTTTCATATCAGATAAATTTTTCGTCTCAAAACAATTGATAAAATGATTGGATATTCCAAAATCCCAATTTATTAACATGTTATTATGATAAAGCTCGCTTGATTTTATCTCATCAACTTTTTTGATTAAATTATATGGATCAGGTAACTCTTCTAAACCTCCAACCAAGATACCGCAACAATTTGGTTTCACATTAAGGAATATGATTCTCTCTTTTCCAGTCCCCCAATTTAGACGGCCTCCATAACCTAAGCCTGAGTTCCATCTAAATTCATTTCTTGAAATAGTTTCGTCGGGAGAGGAAATAAATGTTGCTTTAGATTCAAATCCATACTTTTCTTGAATAAGATGCATTTGAGCAAGACCATACTTCATATTAGCTTTACAGAGTTTTGATGCCCCATCATTCAGACCAGTAGAAAAAATGAATTCATTTGCTCTTTCTAACAACTCTGACTTTGTTAACTCCGAAACAATTTGGTATAGAGCCGAGGAAGTCATTTTAATGAGAATTTTGAGTTCATTTGAGATATTCCTATCAAAACATATATAGGAAATATTTTTATATAAGATTAATGATATTACTTGGAAAAGCTCTTAAAATCAGTATTAATTAAATTGAAGATCAACCTTATAAAATGAACACTACTAGTGATTTTGTCCTATACGACTCGCTAAACAAGAGAATATCTAATGGGATATATACAGGCTCAATAATATCTAAATGTGAGAATAAGATCATCTTTTCTGATAATATTACTATATCTGATTCAAGTGAAATCTCGATTTCTCAAGGATTAATTGTTGGTTTCAGAGAGGAAAATGAAAAAATCACTGCTTATTCGGAAAAATCTGATTTTATGTGGAAAAATTTAGAAGAAACACCATTAGAATATTCTATTTTGATATCTGAAAGTGTGGTGGATGAATATAATCGAGAACAATTTACAGATGACTTTCCTTTCACAATAAACCTGCTTCATACAGCAGGATTATACTTAAATTATGCAGATAAGGTGATTAATCATCTCGATTTCTTTAAAGATGAAATCCTTAAAAATCCAGTCTCTTTAATTAAGAATGGAATTATTATGGCAGATAGAGTTGTAATCAATGAAAAAGGAGATCCTGTATTTTATGATTGCATTATTGTAGGAAGAGACGATAAAGAGGAGATTAAAGTAAGCTATGAAACATTTGTAAATGTAGACGATAAAAATGTATTATATATTATTATATTAGGAATTGAAGAATTAAAAGAATAACTAGTCAATATTATAGAAATGCTTCTATTCGAAAATTATGAGCAAAAACTAATTAACATATTAAAATTTATTGGCTCTCCATTCAAAAAATTTGTTTCCACAGGGGAGATCGAAGAAGATATGGGATTAGTTCAATCTAGAAAAGATTTATTACTAGATATTATTAATATTATCGAAAATAATGAAAACTTTCTTTTACCTATAATAGGAGATGTGGGACAAGGCAAAACTCATTTATATTGGGCATTAAAACATGAATTATACAATTACAATATTGTATATATCTCTCTTGAAACGGTGTACAAAAAGTTCTATTATAACACTTATGCCGAATTTATTGAAAATTTAAGTGAAAAATCCGAAGATCGAGTAGAACCTCTAAGAAATATGACAAGACGCTTATGTAACGAATGGCACACGGGAGAGAAAAAATTCGGGTTTTTTCAAATCCCAGATACTGAGAAAGTAAAAGAACAGGCCTTTAAAAATTGGTCAAAAGAATTTGACGATAAAGACGCTCTTATGGAGGTAATAACTGCAATAACTGCCCACCAATGTGAACCAGATAAGAAAGTAGAAGCTGAGAGGTGGCTACTCGGGGATTTAATGGATGTCAGAGATCTTTCAAGATTAAAATTAAAACATGATATAAGAAAAAGAAATATAGCTTTTACAATGCTAAAGGTTCTCGTTGAGAATCTAAAGAAAGAAAGTGTACTTTTTATCGATGATTTTGAAAGGATCATCTCAATTAAAAAACTTAGTTATGATACCAGTGAAGATATTGAAGATATCGAAGAAGTTTTTGATCCCAGATGGTTTGGAACTAAACAAACTCCTGAAAGCGACAGTTCTGAAAAGATATTAGATAAAATTCTTGACTTACATGAAATCAAAGGTTTGGGTATTATCATTACTCTAAAATCTATTGATTATTTAGATGAAATAAAACGAAAGATTGAAAATAAAAATCCACAACTTCTAGAAATACTGAAGGAACCCTTAATCATTTCAAAATTCATAGAAGAAGATGTTTTTCAATTCTATAAGAATCATCTAGATTTCTTTTTTGCTAAAATTAATTATAATGATTACTTTAAGCACTTTACAAATTCTTTCTTTCCTTTAAATGAAAGTATATTAAAATACATCTTTTATAAGGCAAAAGGAAACCCAAGAGAAATTTTGAAATATCTCGCCAAAATCTTCAATGAAATTGTCACTTCAAATGAAAAATTAGAAACAATTCTTATAAAATATCAAGAAATATAATAATTCATATATTCTTTATAAGAATTCTTTCATAGGTATCCAACTCTTTTAAAAACTTCTCTATATAGTTTTTATCCCATTCTGAACTTAAGATATTATCACGAAATGATTCTAACTGTATAATTGATTTGAATTGGATTAAAAGTAGCGATCTAATTGCTCTTGGTTTCAAAATTTTATAATTTTCATATTGATTTAATAGATTAAAGAATTCTTGTGGGTTAAATCTAATTTTATCAAGAAGTTCTTTACAGCCCTCAATAACTTCTGGATTCTTTGAATTCAAAGCATGAAAAAGGTTTTTGAATACAGAATCTGGAAATGAACTTAGATTTTTTAAAACTCTCAATGCGTTGTATTGAATTGGATTGTAATCATCGTTTAAAGCACTTCCAACTAAACCAATAATGTTTCTATTAAGATCTGATTTACTAGATATCTTTTCGATTGATTGAATTATCTCATTTCTCACCCATCTATCAGAATGATGATAGGTCTCATATAAAAAATTCTGATAATATTCATCAATAGAAATTAAACTTCCAATCTCACCCAAGGCGAATATTAAGTTTAATTTTACCTTATCAAGGATTTGCGGATTTAAATATTCAATCAAATCTTGTAGAAAGGATAAATATTCGGTTTTTGGATTCTTACTTACTTTTATCAGAAAATTATTAATTATTTCTGGATTGTTTGATTTCTTAATTTCATCCAGATTTTGTTTTGAAAGCTCCATTACACTAACTGAATTGGCTAGTTTAATATTAAAATAAGCTAATTATAATTTTAAATCTAATTATTAAGAAAATATTATTCCCTTGCATCAGATAAAGCAATATAAGGTAAAAAGTATAATATTAGCTTTTAATAAATCTGTGAA
>JBHLNR010000147.1:0-9366 GCA_048941385.1 Promethearchaeota archaeon | reverse complement strand
GATAAATCCTTTTCCCTTTTTATAAAAAACCAAAATGGCTTTTTTTTTTCATTGTATTTAACTTTTATCAACATCCAAGGATTTAATGTCCATTCAGTCTTTTCTGGGTTCAATACTTTCTCAATGGCTTTTTGTGTTAAATATTTTTTAGATATCTTGATTGATTTATTAAGAGCGTTAAAGAAGCTTCTTTTTATTTTTAAGTATCCTTCGAAATAAATTTTAGCGTCAAACAATTCTAATTCCTTAGTTGTTCCATCTGATAATTTTAAGGTAACAATCCATGGGTTCATGTTTAAGAGTTTATCCTAGATTTAATTCTTACTTCTTCTATTTTAATTTCTTCTATTATATTTTTAATCTTGTCTAATGATGCATTTAAACTCTTGTTTTTAATATCGGAAATATTTAGATTCAAATAACATTCATAATAAATATGCTTCTTTATTTTTAAAAATCCGGAAGTATGGATGACTTGAAATCTTTGGAGGATTTTCGAGATTTCCTTTAGAATCTTTTTTGATAATTTTAAACCATAGAGGGTTATTTTAAATACTTTTCCTTTCTTTATTGGATAAATTGATAGTTTTATTGAGTTTTCAATAGCTGATTGAATTATTAATAAATTATCATATGCTTTTAAGTCTTTAAATTCTGAAAGAGGAATTCTCAAATCTATATTTAAAAAATCTTCTATGTGCTGAATATGCGCATCAGTGATGTTTAAATTATCCATTTTATATAAAATTGAAATTTTTAGTTAATTATTATTTTAATGATTTTTATTTTATGAGTGTAGGTTTTTTTTAAGAGCTTTGATTGTACCAGAAGTCTTTATTGGTGAAAAAATAACTCTTTTTCCATTAATTTCTTGTACAAGTGTCAATGCGGTAATAATTACTTCTTTTGTATCATAAGAAAACCTAATAATCCCATAATCCTCTGTTAAATTCAATTCCACGAGCCATAAACCAATTTTATTTGCTTCTCTCATTCCAAAATATCGCCATATTGATTGCCAGATGGAGTTTAAAACATTACTTCTATCTAGAAACATTTCTGATTCCTTTATTATTTTGAAAACAATATACCTTTGTCTTTCTATCTTAACGATTTTTACTCTCCTCTTAAATTATTAGTTTGTTTTTTTAAGCTTTCTTCATAGCGATTTTTGGATTTCTTCACTAACATTTGGGGATTTTTTATATATACTTTTTTGACAATGTTGAGGGGGATTCCCAAAAGCGAATGACATACACTTAATAAAGCTCTTGGATGCCTGAAATTATAGTTATCTATAAAATTCCCACTTATAATATAATTTGCTTTTGAATTTATCGCTAATTGTATATTTTTATATAGATTTCTAAAATTTTTCGATTGCAGCGTTTTATTACTAACCATAAGCGGTGCTAGTGAGAACTCTATGAAAGAATTATTTTGTTTGGTTAATGAAATTACCCCGGGTGTAAGTGTTTTTAGAATCTCTGGATCAGAAAATGAGACTATGTCTACTCTTGAATCTTTGGCAGATTGTAATTGGACTTCCTTATTTAATGATTCTATTGATAGAATATCTTGAAAGTTATTATATTTTTTTATTTTTTTTTTAAATTCCTCAAGGTCTTTCAGTTTCAAATTGATTCGAAAGTAAATATTGATCTCCGACATCTTTTTAACTTTATCTCTGAAATCAAAAGGAATTCCATCTTTATTCCTTATTGGTTCTAAAATTATATTTTTAATCCCTAATTCCTTGCATAATTCTATTTTCCTTTCTGCTTCATTTAAATTATTGAAATCTATAGGTAATCTTGACTCAAAATATGACACCGCTTTATGAACCTCAAAAAACTGCTTTAAAATATATAATTAATTAAGGATCTTTAAAAATAAAAAAATTTTATTATAAATAAATATTTTAGATGTTGATTTTCTGAAAAAAGGGGGTTTTTTACAATTAAAAGAAGAGAACTCACAGAAGTGAGAAAAAAAGTTGAAGATGGTACTGCTGTAGTATTGACAGTTCAAGAATTATTAGATTTGATACAGGATAATGAAAAAGTTAAGTTTGAAGACGTGGATGTAATCACAACCGCTACTAAGGGATTAATGAGTGGAATAATGGGAATATTTTCCTTCAGACTAACCCCACCTAGAACTTTACGAAAATTTACAGAAATAAGTATGAATGGGATACCATGTTTTCCTGGTCCTTGCCCTAATGAATACTTGGGAATAGTGGATTTAATAATTTACGGGACCGCTCAAAGTGATACAATAGAAAATTATTGTGGAGGTTCTTTGTTTAGAGATCTTGTAGAAGGTAAAGTTATTGAAGTAAAAGCGATGAGTTCAGAAGGTGAACTAGTTAGGACGGATATGGTTTTAGATAGTATGCAATTTGCTAAGTTGATGGGTACAAGACAAGCTATCAAGAACTACAATGCGATGATTAATTGTGAAATATATAGTGTAAATACAATCTTTTCCTGTCTTCCCTTTGAACCTAATAAATCAGAAATCACTTTTTCTGGTTGTGGAGCACTAAATCCTTTTCAGAATGATCCTGAGTTTGAATCATTTGGGATTGGTTCACCAATTCTAGTCAATGGGAATATTGGGTATCTCATAGGTCCTGGAACTCGAAACTATATTGAAAAACCTAACATGATGACAATATCTCCGTTTTCAGGAATGAAACCGGAATTTATGGGGGCCTTTAAAACCTCTTATGGGTTAGAACCAATATGCAGTTTAGCTATCCCGATACCCATTTTGAATGAGAATATTTTTGATAACCTTGTAAAAGCGGATAAAGAGGTTAAATTAAACATTTTAAGCTTAGTCGGAAGGGAAAAAGTAGGAGAGATTACCTATGGAGATGTTTGGGATAACAATTTCCGGATGAAATTTAACGCAGAAGCGTGTAAAAAATGTGATAATTGTCATGCTATTAATGAATGTCCAACTAATGCGTTTATAATAAGAGATGGAATTATCTCAGGAATAGATCGTTCTCGTTGTTTTAATTGTGGAAATTGTGTTAAATTATGCCCAGAAGCCTTTAAGCTAGATTTAAAAAAGATTAAATTTGAAGGAAGTGAAATTCCCGTAGTATTAAGACAATCTGATAGGCAGGGTGCAATTATATTAGCCGAACAACTGAAATCTATGATTCTTAATGGAGAATTTCCTCTAAAACAACCAATTGATAATCTAAAATTTGCTAAAGAAGTGAAATAGGATTTTACCATTCACTAGGCAAATTACACTCAAATTTGAAAGTTTTAATCACGGATATTAAATCTTTTTGGTACTATTATATTTCTGGAATTTTATCTGTAATAAAGTTTATTTTATATTTGTAATTTAGGGAAATATGAGTAGGCAAAGTTTGAATGGTGGAGATTTAACTGTTAAATGTCTCGTAAAAGAAGGAGTTACTAAAATATTTGGTTTAGTTGGTGGTGAATTATTACGAATTTACGATGCTATTGAAAGTTGGGGTCGAGAACAAGGTATTGATACCGTTATGGTAAGGCATGAACAAGCCGGAGGACATATGGCTGATGCTTGGGCTAGAGCAACTGGAGAAATAGGTGTTTGCTTAGGGACTGTCGGGCCTGGAGTCACTCATCTTGTCCCCGCTGTTGCCACTGCTAATGCGGATTCGATTCCGCTATTAGTTATTGGTGCTCAGATAGGGAGTATGTTTGAGGATACTGGGATTCTTCAAGGAGGAATTGATCAAATTGCTTTAATGAAACCTATAACTAAAGCTCAAATACAGGTTGAAGAACCAGGTGAAATCCCAGAAGCTCTTCAAAAGGCAATAAGAATTGCGCTATCTGGAAGAAGAGGTCCTGTTTACTTCGAATTTAGGGAAACTGCCTTGGTCAGGAATGCCACCGAAGAAGATGAGAAGAAGATCTTACCTCCTGAAAAACATAGACCTTTTAATAGACCAAATGGTGGTTTAGAAGAAGTTAACCAAGCTGTTGAGATCTTGAAAAACGCTAAAAAACCGTTAATTATTGCTGGAGGAGGAGTAATTGCTTCAGAAGCTTCAAAAGAATTAAAAATTCTCTCAGAAACCTATGTAATACCCGCAGGAACCACGATTAATGGCATTGGATCAATCGGTAGTGATAAAAAAACATTTTTAGATTCATATTTGATTAATGCTTCATATCGGTCAGCTGCTGCTGAGGCAGATGTAGTTTTATCATTTGGATGTAAATGGGATTATTCATTATTTTATGGAGCTCAACCTCTCTGGAATCAAGATCAAAAAATAATTCAAATTGATATTGATCCAAATGAAATTGGGAAGAATAGACCAGTAGAGGTTGGTATTGTTGGTGATTGTAAAGCAGTCATTCATCAGTTCTTGAATAAAATGGAACAAAACCTCCCAAAAAGTAAAATCACAGAATGGACTGAATGGAATAATTATTTACAAGAAACCAGAAAATCTCAATTAGATTTAAATCTTAAGGTGTTAGAATCAAAGAAATTACCAATGAAGCCTGAAAGACTTGTTTATGAATTATTTGATTTTATTCCTGAGGATGCCCAAATAGTATTAGATGGGGGGGATATTGTAGTTTTTTCTTATAAATTTATTAATCACAAACCACGCTCGCCTAGATCCACATTTTTTCCTATTTCAATGGGACATCTAGGTGTTGGTATTCCATATTCGATTGCCGTCAAAATAGCAAAACCAGACAAACTTATTGTGTGCCTAACTGGAGATGGAAGCTTTTTATTTAATGTTCAGGAATTAGAGACAGCTATTAGATTAAACTTACCAATAATTATAGTTATTGCTAACAATTGCGCTTGGGGTATGATAAAAAGTTATCAAAAAAAAGCCTTTAGTAAAAGATATTGCGATGTAGATTTTCCCTCAATTGATTATTCAGAAATCGCTCGGGGTTTTGGATGCTATGGTGAAAAAATTGAAAATCCAGAAGATATAAGACCTGCAATCCAGAGAGCTATAGACTCCAAAAAACCAGCTGTTATAGATGTGAGTATTGCATTTGAAACACCTACACCAATGAGACTTCTAGCTCAATATAAAAAGAATAAAGGTCTTTTTGGATAAAAGATTCAATAAAAAGAATTAACTTTAAGAGAAGATGAAAAAATGAGTCAAAATTATTTGGAAGGTAAAGTAGCACTAGTCACGGGTGCTGGAAGTGGATTTGGTCGTGAAATGGCTATTGCTTTTGCTACTAAGGGAGCAAATTTAGTGTTAAACGATATTAACCTAGAGGGTATTAATGAAACTCGTGAATTAATTTTAAAAACACACAAGGTTGAGATCCTTCTCGCAGAAGCAGATATAACCGACGAAGAACAAGTTGAATTAATGAGAAAAGATGTTTTTCAAAAATTTGATAACGTGTTTCTTTTGGTAAATAATGCGGGAATAAGAGGGGGATCATCAACTCTAAAAACTAAGTCTAAAGATTATGATAAAGTAATGGACGTAAATGTTAAGGGTGCCTGGAACGTAACAAAAGCTTTTTATAGAAAAATGAGTAAACAAAAGTTCAAACCTGTTGCAGGGAAGATTATCAACATTACCTCATGTGCAGGCACAGAATGCGGTCTTAATCCTTTTATTGGAATATATAGCGTGAGTAAAGCGGCACTTATTGCTTTTACAAAGCTATGGGCACTTGAATTAGGGCAAAATAATATAACGGTTAATGCAATTTGCCCAGGAATATTTCTTACTCCAATATACAATAATGATCTGGAATTCATTAGAGAATGGATTAAGTTAAGAAATATTAAAATCCCATTAGACCAAATTGGGGAGGCTAAACAGGTTGCAGAGGTAGCATTATTCTTAGCTTCACCTGCTTCAGACTATATAACGGGACAAAATATAATCATAGACGGCGGGATGACTTTAAGTATTAACAAATTATGATCGTATTATTACTAGGTTATTTTTTCACATTCAGAATTGATAGTTTTCATAGTAACGTTGAAATCCTGCCACCAGTCTTGTCCTTGTTGAGCAACTAACATGGGATCAATTTTTCGAGAATCTAAACATCTTATTTCTTCCTTATGTGCCTTAATTTTTGCTTTCCAAATTTCCGAAAAAATACCTTGTATATTTATCTTAACTTTCTTCACTAATTCTTCGTACGAAACTGAAACATCTTCAGTTTTTTGGAGTTTTTGAAGTTGTTCGAATTTTACCTTTTCTTTTGCTCTATTTAGATCACCGCAATTAATACTAATGAAAAAAGGCTCATCTTTGCCCCATTTACAGAACTGTTGAATATCACAGAGAGAGCAATAATCATTAAATCCTATTGTATAATCCTCTAGTCCGACAATTGAATAATTTAAAATTTTAGGCATAAACACCACGGTGTTGTTTAACTAAAAATAAATCCTATATACTATTATATTTTAGGTCAAAAAATTTTTTAAATACTTATTATTAAATTTAATAGTTAGCTAGTGTTTTATATATAAATTTCAAAGTACCATTTAAATCCCCCTTAAGGGAGAGTGGCTTAGCCTGGTATAGCGCACGGCTGATAACCGTGAGGTCGGGGGTTCGAAGCCCCCCTTTCCCATTTTTTTTTTGTTTGAGTTAATTTCAATAAGCTTCATTGACTATTTTAAGTATTAATCTATCTTATTAGTATAGGAATGAGGAATATAATAATATCTGGAACTCCAGGTTGTGGAAAAACCTCTGTCGCAAATGAATTATCTAATTTAATTAAGGGTGAAATAATTTCCTTAAATGAATTGGCGATATCTGACTATTTTTCATTTGAATATGACGAGGATAGAAAAACAGTTATCGTAGATTTTAAAATTTTCCTCCCATTTGTATTAGAAAAAATAAAAAAGATAAAAAAGAGAGATCTTCCATTTTTAATAATCGAAAGCCATTTTTCCGATATTATTCCAAATAAATATATAGATTATGTCTTTATTTTACGATGCAATCCAGATAAATTAATTAATAGATTAAAGAACAAGAATTATAACCAAAAAAAAATAAGAGAAAATATTCAAGCAGAAATATTAGGAAATTGTACATATTATTTTGTTAATAAAAAAACAAAAAAACCACTTTTTGAAATCGATACTTCGAATTTATCAATAGAATCAGTAGCAAAATTAATTATAGATATTATTACTGGGAAGAAAGAAGGTAAAAATTATACTATAGGTAAAATTGATTGGTTAGAAGTGCTAGATCAAGAAGATAGGTTAAAAGAATTTTTTGATGAATAGTTAGAATTTACTAAGTGTGGGAATTGTGAATTGGGAGATAACTGATATAGATGCCTTAGGACGTATAGGAAAATTAATTGTAAATATGAAGGAAATGGTTACCCCAAATTTGTTTCCAGTTGTTCACCCCTACAATAATACTATTGAAATTTCAGATCTAAAGAAAATTGGCGCCCAATGTGTTTTTACGAATGCTTACATTATATATCAGAACCCCAAAATTCAAGAATCGGTTTTAAAATCAGGAATTCATAACTTTTTAAATTTTGATGGGATTATTGCTACTGATAGTGGAGCTTTTCAGAAGTATATGTATAATAAAACTGATATCGACATCAATCCTGAAATTATAGAACAATTCCAAGAAGATATAGGATCAGATTTTCCAGTAATTTTAGATATTCCAGTTCAGCCTGATGATGATTATGAAACAGCTAAAAAAAAGGTTTATTTATCGATACAGCGGGCAAGAGATAATATTAATCGTAGAAACAATGATAATTGCCATTGGTTTGGTCCAATTCACGGAGGCAAGTATCTTGATTTATTGAAGATTAGTACAAGCGAAATGAGTAAACTAGATTTTGATGTGTTTGCTCTAGGTGGTTTGGTCAAACATTTATTAGATTATCGATTTGACTTAGTAATTAAAATTCTTCTAAGTGTAAAAAAGGAGATAACTATTAATAAGCCCATTCATATGTTTGGATTAGGTTTACCCCAGTTTTTTTCACTTGCTGTAGCTTGTGGTTGCGATCTCATGGATTCAGCTGCATATATACTTTTTGCTAACGAAAATAGATATTTTACTTTATCCACAGGAACAAAAAAATTAGAGGAGCTTGAGGAATTTCCATGCCACTGTCCTATTTGTTGTGAATATAAACCTAAAGAAATAAAAAACTTTGAGGATAACTTTCGAATTGAATTGTTAGCAAAACATAATTTGTATATTTCCTTTTCAGAATTAAGAACTGTTCGTCAGGCAATCAAAGAGGGGAATTTATGGGAGCTTGTTGAGCAAAGAGTAAGAAATCACCCCGCACAAGTGAATGCTTTAAAATTGATTAAGTCAGAATTGCCATTTTTTGAGGAGTATGAAAAACTCTATAAATCGCATGGGAGATTATATACATCCTTAGAGAGTATAGATCGCCCTCTATTCCATCGATATGAGCACAGGATACGAACTAACTATAGAACACCACAAGAGGTTAAATTTTTAGTTTTATTACCAGAATTGGATGTAAAAGGTTTGAAATCACCGAGTATAAAGAAATGGTTTGAAATTCTTGATGAGAATGCTATTATCCCAAGAAAATTACTTCACATCGCATTTATCTCTGACTTTTATGGGATTATTCCTCTTGAATTAAGTTCAACTTTTCCTATGGGGCAAAATGAGAATATTGATATTCTGGAACTCGAAAATGAAGGTTATACAAAACTGCTAGAAAGGATAAATACGTATTTTGCGTTATTTGGGCAGTATTATAAGAAATGTGGAGTGTTACTCCCCAACAATTATATTAATCAATTCAATGAGCTAACTAATTACTCAAAAAAAGATATTTTTATTAACTTATTTAGGAAAATCAATTCTGATTTATCATTTAATATTTCCATTTTTGATAATTTAGGAGATCTTTTAGAATTCTTTAAAAAGGGATGATTTTGACAGCTATTGAAAGAATATTCGCTTGGGGTCATGAAAATATCATGTGTACTCATCGCACTACAATAGAAATTACAAAAGATAAGAATATGTCTAAACAGGGAGATTGTATTATAGGTGTGAATGCTTCAAAAGCGTGTATTGACCTATCTGAAAAGTTGAAAAACCAAATCCAAGACGCGAAAAAGATTAAAGTTATTTTAAAGGTGGATGATATTCAAGATTGTTTTTATGGCTTTGGAAATAGAAAATTAAAATTACTGGATAGAAATGATATAGTTTTTCGTAAAAGCAATTTTATATGTGAAAGAACTATGTTAGTAAACTGCTCTAAATCTTCAATTGATGTAAATAGGGATTTAATTAAAGCTTTAAGAAATTCAAATAAACAATTATCAATA
>JBHLNR010000146.1:0-9428 GCA_048941385.1 Promethearchaeota archaeon | reverse complement strand
GAAAAACCTTTTGACCCACCAAATGTGCCAATGGTTGTTTTAGCTAACAAACGAGACTTAGAAGATATTGTAGAAATCTCTAAAATTAGAAAAGCATTAGATACAGCTCATTTAAATAACACTTTAATATATGAAACAATTGCTATTCAAGGTATCAATGTAAAGAGAGCATTTGTTTATGCTGCCCGTCAAGCTGTGCTAAATCACTACAAGAAACTTTCGGGAAAGTCAATGGAGGAAGCATAAATTAATTTTTTTCTACTGTTTTTAACCTTATTCATTAGAATTTTAATTCGTTTCCGCAATATGAACAAAATCGTGATCCATCATATAAAAGCTGATGACCACATTCAGGACAGAAATTAATTTTATGAGAAATTTGACCTATTGGTGTTTTAGTTATAATTCCTCCCTGTTTTGGTCTAGTATAAAAAGGAACTTCCCTTGGTTTAATCGTTTTACTGGCAATACTTCCAAGAATCGATAATCCCGCTCCTATGAACGGAGCAATTATAGCGAATCCCGGGTCAAAATTATCCCAGAATTCGGGGAAATTGGGTGGTATTGGCCCTACTTCTTGTTCATAAGTATACTTCGCCAAATTCATCCATGTAATATCTATACTAATAATGTAGATTATTGAGGCTAGGATCAACATGAATCCCATCCCTATCCATCCGTTTTCAACATTTTTTATGTCTCTTTTACCTGTTCTAACGCTATTCGCAGAAATGATAAGCATTAATGAACTTATGAAGATTAGAATTGCAGGAACAAGACCCGAGAAAAATATGGGGATAGTATATTGTGAAGGATCTTCTGAAACCATAAAAATAGTTTCAGAACCATATCCTGAGAAAGATAAATGGTATATCCCCCACATCCAATAATAGGCATCAATTCCAAATTCACTAACATAATGGGCTGGAGTAAAAAATGAGATAAGTGTCAAAATCCCCCCAATAATAGGCAGTGCCCAAATATATTCTCGAGGTTCTCTAGTTAAACTCATATTCTTTATTAAAAAACAATCTATTGGTTTTCTGGATTTATTTTTAAATAATTGTTATACTTATTTTTTTCTAGAATATATATTTTTTTATAAGTATAGTATATTTTAGTTAATCCTAAAATCAGAATTATCTATAAATAGATAATTTCAGGCTCAATTTTACCCTTGGATATTTTAAGATATCCATAAGAATTGATTTTCGTGAAGATTTTGTCAGTGGGTGTTCCAGGGCTTAAATAAAGCTTTCCATCACTCCATTTTTCATTATATGGGTGATGCACATGGCCAAAAATAATGATATCATAATCTGTTAAGTCAAATAATTTATTTAGGTTTTTAATGATGTCGTGAGGACCACCTGTACCATGTGTAATAAAGACTTTATAACCATATAGGGTAATATCCATTCTTTTGGGTAAAGTTTGTTTAATCTCCTTATTATCCATATTTCCTTGAATTGCGATGATTTTATCTTTTCCAAATATTTTTTGAAGGTTTTGATATACATCAGGTATGTCAAAGTCTCCGAGATGAATTAAATAATCAATTTTTCTTTCTTTAAAATCAGTTATTATATTTTTTGGGATTTCTGGAACTCTTGAAGGAATATGAGTATCTCCAATTAAACCAATCAATAATTCATCTTTATTCGTCGTTAACATTTTCATTATTTTCTTTTAATCGTAATTTCACAATCCTTAGAGCAAAGTTTATGACTTCTTCAAGGTTTTTCCATTTTCCTAAATTTATCATATCTTTTGCCCAATAGAAAAGATCTTGACTAATTGCAACCGTAGAATAAATTGGTTTTGATATTCGATCTTGTTCTGTATTAGCTTTGTTTAAAAGCCAAGATATAACATTAGATACTAATTTGAAATTATCTGCGGCTCTAATGCCATAAGATTTGTTTAAACTTGAGAATATTGAGAGGTTACCAATAGTAATAACCTTCCCTAATTCAAAATGTACAGCCCCTAAAATAGGAAGGTGCTGTTTTGATTCATCATGCCATCCATCTCCATCCAAGTAGCTATGCCATGAACTATTTTCTGAAGAATATGCAATACTATTAACATCAATACTAGAATCTTCAATAGACTTATCAATTGTCAATGAACAACCATTGGAGTGGATGAATTGATTTAAATCTCGGGTAATATAATGAGGACTAAAATCCTTAATAATAGGATGAGAATTTTCTTGGGAAAACGATTCATTATCATATAATTTATCATTATTGAAAATTATACCAAAGCGTTTAGTTAATTCAGATAGATTGTTCTTGTTTTCGTAGTCTCCTCCACCATCATTAATAATAAGGAGGCTACCACCATTTTTGACATACTCAACTAAATAATCAATTTCATCTTGTCCTACGTTTGGACCCAAATGGGGAACTCCAATAATAAATAAATCATAACTAGTTAATTTTTCAACAGTTATTCCTGCTTCGATTTTTCCTAATTGAAATCCAGAATCAAATAAATACTGTATAAAATCAGTAAAAGCATTGTTTTCGATAGTTAATTTGTTATTATGAGAATAATCAAACCCAATTGTTATTTTCTTTGTCATGATAAATTATTCCTATAATCTGTTATAACACTGATGAAAATATCTACTTATTAATATCAATTAAATTGATTATCTAATAATCTTTTACTATTATTTTGTTGATAAATTTTTCAATGTGATAAAAGCACTTCCAATTTGGAGTCGAACTAATTTTTGGATTGGGATGATCTCATAATTGACGCCCTTGAATAAGTCCTTAATTTCTTTTTCAATCCATCTTTCTATTTCATATTTAATTTTAATGAGTTCTTCTTTATTTTCTGGATGGTTTAAAATGACTTCTTCATATAACCTTACAATCATTGATATATCTACTAATAAATAATACCGGGTGGAGATATTTGAATCGAATGCCTGAGCAATAGTAGCTTTACCTTCGTATTTTGGGGAAGTTTTTGTCTCATTGATAGAAAAATCTAACCAAGTCGTTGATCTCTTTGTAAAATCCTCCACTGCTCTATATATTAATGTAGATTTATCACAAAATTTCTTTATATGTCTGAAATATTTCTTAGAATGTTTCGAGATGCTTTTTCTATATTCTAAAGATTTTATTAAGAGATCTCTTCTCTCAAAATTCGTAAAGGATGTATTTTCTATTGATCGGTGGTAAAAATAAGGTATCTCACAAACTAGTGTAAAATTCTCTTTGTCTGAAACATGTTTAAGATAATCCCAAGATGACGTACCTGTTCTAATTACTCCTTGAGGTTCCGTGATTCCATTATTCTCAAGGAAGTCGTACTGCTCTTGAACTCCACCATTTTGAAAAATAGCATCATAAAGCCTTTTTAAAAAAGATACTTCTGGTTCACCAAGATGTAGAGGCAAATTTTCTTCTTTAACAAAATTAGTTAGATCCCTTAAGACGGTTCCAATTTCACGACTAATATAGAAATAAACACCTCCAAAGCCCAAAGCATTATGAAGACTATACATAAACTTAGGTTTTAGTTTATTAATTAAATGCATCAGAACCTGAGTTTCTGGCAGAGGATTTTCCCATTTGAGTTTTTTATATTCTATTGGGAATGTCCATTCCACTTGGTCAAATGGTGCGCATCTATAGTAATTCTTTGCATATTTAATGGGATCAAAATCGCCTTTAAACCATCCTTCATTTAGAACCGCACCATCAATATCAATTGCTTTTATTAAATACCATGTATATCCCGTATCTTTTGTAAATCTTGGATTTTCTGCTAAAAACCTGGAAAGAAATTCAAGACTCATACTTCCTATAGGTTCATTAGGATGTGGAAATGCAAAGAGTAGTGCATTTTCTTTTCCCTCACCGATTTTTAAGCAATAAATAGACCTTCCTTTCCGTGATTTCCCTATTTCTTTAAGGTATACAGAGTCAAATTTTTTAGCTAACTCCCTACTGGAATCATCCAATTCAGCAATCGTCATAAATTCTTTATATTGAGGGATCTGGTCTAAAATTTCATCTACTTTCATTCTTTTCTAAATAAATGAATTTCGCTTGGATCTATATAATGAATTAAATCTATTTTTGTTTATAAAACTGTTCTATCTTCTTTTAACTATTGAATTTTATAAAAAAGAAGTAGATCATCTATAATTTTAATAGTTTAGGTGTTTTACCTACACTATGATAAAAAAAAATTATTCTGATGTAGAAGAAAAACAAGCCACCCTAAGTGATGGTACACAAGTAGAAGGAGTTACTGTTCAATGGTTGATTGATGAGAATATAGGAGCTAAAAATTTTGCAATGCGAAGATTTGAAATTGAGGTAGGTGGAAAAGTACCACTTCATAATCATAAACAGGAACATGAAATATTTGTATTATCTGGAACTGGAAGATTTTATAACGACAAGGAACAAGAATATGATGTAAAATATGGAGATATAGTTTACATCCCCCCTGATGAAACACATGGAATAGACAATCTAGGTAAGGATAAATTTATTTTTATTTGTCTAGTTCCGTATCTAAAAAACAATTAAATAGAAGATTAGACTTCTTTTTCACACTTTCCAATTCCAGTTACTGAATCATTTTCATATAGTTTAATAACCCTTACACCTTTAGCAGTTCTATGTGTAATTCTTATTGAATCTACAGCTACTCTTATCATTTGTCCTTGTTCTGTTCCAATCAATAAATCCATGTGTTTAGCAATTCTAATCGCTATTACTTTATCATCCTTTTCTTTATCCAAAGTGATATTTTTTACTCCTTTTGCCCCTCGTCCTGTTTTTCTGTATTCTTTTACATAGGTTCTTTGACCATAGCCATTTTCAGTCAAAGTTAAGATTATAGCATCATCTGAGACTAGTAGAGAATCAATGACTTCATCCCCTTCCCTTAAGTCTACTCCTTTAACCCCCATTGAGTTCCGTCCTAACTCTCTTAATTCAGATTCATCGAATCTAACTGCATAACCTAGTTTAGTTGCAATGAAAATATCCTCTAATTCATTAGATAATCTTTTAACAGCTACTAATTCATCATCTGGTCTTATTCTCTGAGCTCTTACTCCTGTACTTTTGAATTTAGAGAATAATCTTAATGGTGATTTCTTTATTATACCGTTTTTCGTAGTCATTATTAGCATCTCATTTGTATTAAAGTTATTAATAGGTATCATTGATGATATCTTTTCTTCAGATTGCAGAGGTATAAAATTTATTATCGGCTTTCCACGAGCCGTACGTTTCTGTAGTGGAATATCGTAGCATTTGATTGAATAAACTCTTCCTTTTGAGGTAAAGACCAAAATTGTATCATGAGTTGAACACACAAATAAATCTGTGATGAAATCTTCTTCGCGTATAGTCATACTTTTTTTTCCACGACCTCCTCGTCCTTGTGTGCGATATTGTTCAACCGAAGTTCTTTTTATATATTGATTTTTGGTAAAAATAACTATTGTAGGTTCATTTTTAATTAGATCCTTTGTTTCAATATCCTTGGGTGTTTCTTCACCACTGATTTCAATTTCAGATTTCCTAGCATCACCATATTTTTCACTCAATTCAGTAAGCTCAGTTTTTATAATATCTAATTGTAGCTGCTTGCTTACTAAAATTTTCTTGTATTCAGTAATGCTCTCGTTAAGTGACTTTTCTTCATCAACTAATTTTTGCTGTTCTAAATTAGTTAAACGTGACAATTGCATACTTAATATTGCTTGAACTTGAATTTCACTTAGACTATAAGCGTCAATTAATTTGATCTTAGCATCGTTTGTATCCTTAGCCTTTTTAATTATATTTATAACGTTATCAATATCATTTAATGCAATAAGAAGACCTTCTACTCTGTGAAGCCGGTCTTCAGCTTTTTTAAGATCATATTCTATTCTTCTTTTAATAATTAGAAGTCGATGATTTATGTATTCTTGAATAATTTCTTTTAAGGTAAGAATTTTAGGTTGTTTTCCATTGTTTATTAACACTAAGTTAATAATATTAAAACTAGTAAACAGCTTAGTTCTTTTAAATAAGACATTTTTAATAATAACAGGTTGAGCGTTCTTAGTCAAATCAATTACAATACGCATTCCATGTCTATCTGATTCATCTCTTAAATCTCTGATGTCTTTGATAACACCATCTTTAACCAACTTAGCTATTGATTCTATTAATAAAGATTTGTTTACTAAGTATGGAATTTCTGTAATGATTAAGCTAGTTTTATCTCCTTTTACCTCAGTTTCTATTTTCCCACTAATATTAACATTGCCAATTCCAGTAGTGTAAGCATTATATATTCCATTTCTATCCGAAATAATCCCACCTGTAGGAAAATCTGGACCTTTAATAATTTCCATGAGTTCTTGTATCGAAATTTCAGGATCGTCGATTGTAGCAATTATACCTTGACAAATTTCATTCAAATTGTGAGGTGGCATTGAAGTGGCCATACCTACTGCTATACCCTTAGTACCATTCACCAAAATATTAGGCAATTTAGCAGGTAAATAAACAGGTTCAACTTTAGTATCATCGAAATTAGGGAGAAATTCTACAGTTTCTTTATTCAAATCTTCAATCAATTCATCCGAAATACGAGAGAGCCTTGCTTCCGTATATCTGTAGGCTGCTGGTTCATCTCCATCAATCGAGCCAAAATTGCCCTGAGGATCGATGAGTGGATATTTTAGGGAAAAATCCTGCCCCATTCTTACAAGAGCACTGTATACTGCTCCATCTCCATGAGGATGATAATTTCCTAAAACTTCACCCACTATTTTGGCACATTTAACATGAGGAGAGCGTGAATTCCATCCATTTTCTGACATTGCATAAATTATTCTTTTCTGAACAAGTTTAAGTCCATCTCTAACATCAGGAATTGCCCTACCAATGATGACAGACATGCTATAATCAATATAGCTACTTGCCATCTCATCTTTTAATAAAATTTCTTCAATTTGTTCGGTAGTCAAATAAAATCCCAACTCTATAAATAGATTATATATTAAATAATAGGATCTAAATGTCTAAAACATTAACTTCATCAAAATTACTTATTATGAATTTTTTACGGGCTTTAACTTCCTTACCCATAAGTTTTGTAATCATTAAATCATTCTCTAAATAATCTTCATAAGTAACTCTTTTTAATTTCCTTGTATCTCGATTCATGGTTGTTGTATAAAGCTCTTCTGCGTTCATCTCCCCAAGTCCTTTATATCTTTGGGTACGAATCGAATTTGTGTCTTTAAGTTTATGTATTTTCTTTAGCTCTTGAATAAAATCATCTTTTTCTTTGTCGGTATAAACATATTTCTGGTCCTTTTTGTAACTGACCTTATAAAGGGGAGGACATGCTATATAGAGATGACCTTCATCAATGAGTGGACGCATATATCGGAAGAAAAATGTAAGCAGGAGTGTCTCAATATGGAAACCATCAACGTCAGCATCACACATTATTACTACCTTATGATATCTCAACTTATCTAAATTAAAGTTTTCTTCAACATCTTCACCTTCTTCAGTTTCTTCATTTGTGCCATTTACTCCATTCACTTCCTGAAATCCAACTCCAAGAGCTTTAATAATAGATTGAATCTCATTGTTTTGTAATATTTTATCTAACCGAGCTTTTTCTACATTCAAAATCTTACCTCTTAGAGGGAGGATTGCTTG
The DNA here is from genome assembly GCA_048941385.1 of Promethearchaeota archaeon. GTDB lineage: Archaea > Asgardarchaeota > Lokiarchaeia > Sigyniarchaeales > SOKP01 > Loki-b32. Next base: position 1,710 of record JBHLNR010000146.1, on the reverse strand, counting down.
ATAATTTCTGTCTCTTCCTTGTTTGGCAGATCCACCCGCAGAATTCCCTTCGACTATAAAAATTTCAGCCTCTTCTGGATTATTTGAAGAACAATCAGCAAGTTTACCAGGCATCCTTGCACTATCTAATGCAGATTTTCTACGGATTAATAATCTTGCTTTCTGGGCAGCTTCACGAGCTATTTTTGCATTAATTGTTTTTAAAATAATTCTTTTAGCTGTCTGAGGGTGTTCTTCTAAATATTGAGTTAATCTGTCAGCAACCATTTGACTTATAATCTGTCGTATCTCAGGATTACCGAGTTTTATTTTTGTTTGGCTTTCAAATTGAGGATCAGGAAGTTTAACCGAAATTACTGCTGATAATCCTTCTCTTGTATCCGTTCCAGTTAATACATGATCTTTATATTTTTTTTCCATATAATTTTCAATATAAGAATTAAATCCTCTTGTCAAAGCTGATTTAAATCCGGTTAAATGGGTACCTCCCTCGATGGTGTTAATAGTATTAGCATAGGAGAGAATATTTGTTTGATATCCTTGATTATATTGAGCTGCAATTTCACACATAATTGAACCATCCTTATCTTCATAAGAATCGCTTATGTAAATAATATCATTATGTAAAGGCTGTTTATCCTTATTCAAGTAGGATACAAATTCTTTTAATCCCCCTTCATAATGAAAATCCTCTATTTCATCTCTAAATTTATCATGTAACTCAAACCTAGTGTGAGGATTAAGAAATGCTAGCTCTCTTATCCGAGTAGTGATAGTATATGCGTTAAATATCTGGTCATTTGGATCAAATTCAAAAATAGTATTATCTGGATAGAATTTGATTTTTGTATACGATTTTTTTGTTTTTACTTCATTGATATCTGGTTCAGATGCTTTTTTTCCTTTTGAAAATTTTTGTTTATAACACAATCCATCACGACAAACTTCTACTTCCATCCATTCAGTTAAAGCATTTACAACTGAGAGTCCAACGCCATGTAAGCCCCCTGAAATTTTATAACTCTTACTATCAAATTTTCCGCCAGCATGTAAGTGTTCCATTATCACTTCAAGGGCAGGTCTCTTAAATTCGGGGTGTTCATCAATAGGAATACCACGACCATTGTCAGATACCTGAACTGAATTATCCTTATAAAGTGTAACCTTTATTTCATCGGCATAACCGCCCATCGCTTCATCAACCGAATTATCAAGTACTTCAAATATAAGATGATGAAGACCTTTTTTCCCTTGATCGCCAATATACATAGCTGGACGACGACGAACACCATCCAGGCCTCTTAAAACGGTGATATCATCAGCGTCGTAAGAATTATTATCTTTCTTAGCCATAAGAATCAGATTCTCTAGGTAATTTGTAAGGTTAAATTTATCTAATCTAAATTGAACTTATGTGATAATTTAACAGTTTACAATATATGAATGGAAATTATCACTTTTAAATCTAGCCCCAATTTTTCATGGTTTTTCATCGTTCAAAATCGTTAAAGGATTATGAAAATTTACCGAAAAGTGGAAAAGTAGAGGTTGAATATATCTAAATTCGAGTTTCAGCTATAATATCATCATATTTAGTTTTTTAGGCAAAATTTTTCATACAAATTTTTCTTGTATAAGAATAGCGATTTAGTGATTATTTCTGATTTCTTTTGCCATTCTTACCATTTCAATAAGTTGTTTATCAACATC
>JBHLNR010000145.1:0-9448 GCA_048941385.1 Promethearchaeota archaeon | reverse complement strand
TTTTATGGGGAGAATTACGTCATATATCGGGCTATCAGATCCAAAGAGCACTCTCTCACACCCAGCATAATCAATTATATCTCTAAGTTCTCTACAAAATAAATCAAATTTTCCAAAAGCATAAGGACCCCACATAGCTAGATCTCCATAAAGATTTGGGTGAAATGATGCAAGTGCAGCCCAGGGTCTCCAATTAATCTGACCCATATGAGCTGCTATTATCCTGAGTTTTGGAAAGTCTGCTAAAATATCGGAAAGCAAGGAAGGTTCAGTGTATTTGCTACGTCTACCTTTAAGTGGGCCTGTATGTGTCAGCAATATTCCATTCTTCTTTTCTAAATATTCTAACAATAGATATGATTCAGGGCTTGCCGGATTGAATCCATTATCTGGATGGTATTTTAATCCTTTCATATTGAATTCTTCAAAACATTGTTTCAACATATCCAAGGCTTCAGGTCTTCTTGGATCGACACCAGCAAAAGCTATTAATCGGTGAGGATGATCATTTGCTATATTGGCTACCCTCTTATTCATGACCTGATTTAGTTCTGGTGTAAGTGCTTCATTATCGACATTATCAACACGACAAACAATTGTGAAATCAATCCCTGCATCATCCATAAGTTTGATTAACTTTTTTCCCTCTTTATCACCATATAATTCGGCACATTTTTGGACTATTTGATTCTCGCTTATTTTTACTCCCATGATTTTAGCTATTCTTAATATTTCAGGTACCATTACTTTAGCATTTTCAGGATTATAATCAACTGGTATAAGATGATAATGAACATCTACTATCATTTTTCTTTCAATATTTTTTTTCGATTTTTTGTATTTATAAAAATATTAATTTACTTGTAAATTTCTATAATTTTTGCTTCTATTAAGGTGTTTTTTTATTATCCAGGATTCCCAGAATCTATATATATCAAATACAACTCCCTTCAATTTCTTTTTTGGGAAAAATATATCCATTCGAAGTAGTTTTTCGACAACTTCGTCTTCAGATAAGTATAATGTATTTATAGAATTTAGAACTTCATCGATTTTATTTTGATTAGTATTAATCTTCTCTCTCATATAGTCAAATGGACTTAAATCAGGGTTTTCAACGATGTAGGAATGACTTGAAGTTAAAAATTTTGCATTTTGTACAAAAAATTTCTCTGCTTTATTGATATCTTTAATATATTGTGAAATTGAGGCTTCTTTAAATCCGTACCATGGACCAAAACCCTCCATCTCTGGTTTTGGTTTGTCAAATCCTAAACAGCTAATATGGAATACTTTTTCATCAGGTAGAAAAAATCCAACATGAGCTTTAGAATGCCCTGAGAACGAGATTGTATTAATGGTACAATCTTCAAATTTAAGCGTTTCTCCAGGCCTAAATGCATTAACATTTTTACACTGTTGATATCCATTTAGAGTGGCAAATTCGCTAATAGTCTCATAATCTAATTTTTCATTGAAGCCAAATCCTCTGTAGAAATTATTTAAATTTAATAAATAATTAGATTCAGGATAAGGAGCATGTACAATCGCTCCAATTTCTTCCCAAGCGTGAACATGGCATGTATGGTCAAGGTGGCCATGAGAGCAAACATAATTTGAAATAGGACCATAAAAATGATTTAATTCATTAATGTATTTTTGCTCAATATTTAAATCAAGTGATATAATATTATTATTTCGTCTTTTCTTGGGTAAAATGAGAAGCCCATCACAACATGAGAAAAAGAAAGGATGTTTAATTTGATGAACTAGTAAAATATCTTCAGTTACTTTTCTTATCTCAAGATTTTCTATTTTGGGTAAATTCATTGACAAAGAGTTTTAATTTTTTCCAAAATTTGCGATAAAAAATAAGGAAGAACTTAATAATTTACCCTCTATCTTACTTAATTTATACAGAAATTAAATTCCTTTAAAATGAATTTATAAAACAAATACAAAACAATTAGGCATAATTTTCAAAAAACGTAATAATAAAAAAATAGGGTAAAAAGATTATAAACCTACGGGTCCCTGATTATAGATCTCGTATGCTTCATCGATAGAGGCATTCTCATGTACGATTGCTCGAACAGCTTGTATCATCCCGATGGGTTTATCAGATTGGAAGATATTTCTCCCCATATCAACTCCTACTGCTCCCTTCTCAATAGCATTTTTAGCCATTTGCAAAGCATCTCTTTCTGGAATTTTCTTTCCACCTGCGATTACTACAGGTACTGGGCAAATACTTGTTACATTTTGAAAATCTTCGCAATAATAAGTCTTTACAAATGTAGCACCCATTTCTGCTGCCATTCTACTAGCCATACCTAAATATCTATCGTCTCTAACCATTTCTCTTCCAACAGCTGTGACCGCAAGTGTTGGAATACCATATTCTTGTCCCCAATTCACGAGTTTTGATAAATTCATCAAACTCTGTTTTTCGAATTCCCCACCAACGAAAATTGAACATGTAATTGCCGAAACGTTTAATCTGATGGCATCTTCAATTGTTACATTTATTTCTTCATTTGATAATTCTTTAAGCATGCTAGCTCCAGCTGATACTCTTAGAACGATAGGAATATCTAAATTAGGATCAACACAACTTCTTAGCATCCCGCGTGTAAGCATTAAAGCATCAGCATATTCAAATAATGGATTCAAATCACCAAAACATTTTAATGATCCAGGTATATTCCCAAAATAACCATGATCTACAGCTAACATTACACAATGTCCTGATTTTGGTTTTATTATACGTGATAATCTATTTTGCATTCCATAATCCAACTTCATTCACATCCATATGTTTAATTTTGAGTTAATCAAACTTTGTAAAATAATTTAAGATTGTTATTTTACTTTTACTAAATTTTAGAGATCAGAAATCGTCTTATACCGATGATTAAATAATACTTAAAAATTCTCCAACCCTACTCTTTATTTTTGAAGCAGCAGTCTTGGAGATATTTCTTCGAATAAATTCTTTAATTAAATTTAATCGATAATTATTAATTGGTTTAATTTTTAAATCCTTAGATAATTGTTCTATCAACACATCCTCATAAATATCTTTTACGCCTTGGAGAATATAAATTGTATGGTTCGCCTCATTAATCAATCTTCCAATGTCTTGTTGAAGGAGCTTAAGTTGTTCTTGCTCATCGATTATTTCTAAAGCACGTTTTACTACTTCCTCTTCAAACTTCATTTTCACACTCCAAGGAGTTTGAAAAATATGTTGATGTGTATCCATTATCAGTGCATCCTTGTCTTTAATATTCAATTTATTCAAAGCTTGTTCGTCAAGTAAATAAATTGTTTTGCTTCCTTTAAGACTCTCTGGTAGGATCATATCACCTACAGAGTTAAGGACTTCCTCATCATGTTCAAAATCCGAACCTTTCATAATGTAAGCTGGATAATTAAAGATTTTAGCATGGATTAAGCTAAAAATACCATAAATTCCAAAAATTTGTATTAAATTTCTAAGATTCAGTCTTCTTTGTATCTCTCTATCAGCTGTAGGAGTTATTACACCCATTTGTATATCTATTTTTTCATATCCCCTAATAATACCTTTAGTGTCAACAAAAACTATAAATTGGTGCTTAGAGCACACAGCATTAACAGGGACTTGAATCTTTATTGTACCAAACTTTTTTTGTGAGAAAATACCTACTGGGATATTGATATTTCTCGTCTCTCCACAAACAGGACAAGCAACTTCAAGACTTTTAAAGGTATCACTCATCTTAATATGTATCTATTATTAAATAGTACTAATAATAATACAATAAAACTAAATAAAAATTTTCATACATTTTTTAGACTATTTACTTAGCTTATATTTTACGTATAGGAGCCCCGGATAATGAACCTGTAAAATTCCCTTTATCAAGAGCCAATACACCATTTACAAAAACATATTCAACACCTTCAGAATACAATCTAGGATTTTCGTAAGTTGCCTTATCGATTATTGTATCAAAATCAAATATTGTAATGTCTGCCCAATTTCCTTCTCTTAATAGTCCACGATCCCTTAATCCTAATTTTTGGGCAGGATATGATGTCATTCTTCTAACCGCGTCTTCTAAAGTGAGTAATTTCTTTTCACGTACATATTTTCCAAGAACTTGTGTAAAACAACCATTAGCATATGGGTTGGGAAAATAATTAGGATCACTTTCTGGAATTATTCTTCCATCGGAGGCAAACATCGTAAGGGGATGTGTAATCGTTATGATATTTTCTTCCTCTGTCATTGAGAGATATGTTCCACCTACAGAGCCTTCTTGTTCAATTAAAACATCAATGATAACTTGTCTTGGATTCTCCCCTCTTTCTAAAGCATTTCGATATACTGTCTTCCCATTATATTCTCTACTTCCAGGAGCATTTATATATACCTTTTTCCAATCCTCAAGATTATTGATTTTTAAGAAGCTTTTAGCAATTAGGTCCATATCCTTATAAATCTTCTCTTTTAAAGATTCATCAGTTTTAGATTTTGTTAATATATCCATTGCACCAGGAATATTTATTTTGTTATCTGAGAGATATACCCATGGTGGAACTAATACAAACAAAAATGTAGAATTAGACGCATGTGGAAATACATCAAAAGTAATATCTAGATTTGTATCCCGCGCTTTTTCTACATATTCATATGCTTTTTTTATATCACCCGGCCAAAATCCAAATGGTTTAAAGTGATTAATTTCTACTGATATACCTGTTTTTGCAATTTTTATTGCTTCTTTTGTAGCTTTTATGAGTCCACCAGGAAAACCTCTAAAATGAGTAGTGTAAATTCCATCAAATTTTTTTACAACCTTACAAAGTTCAATTATCTCGTCAGTTTTTGCGAATGATCCAGGAGGATAATCTAAACCAGTTGACATGCCAAAAGCACCCATTTTGATTTCTTCTTCAAGTACTTCCTTCATCTCTTTCATTTCATTTTCCGTTGGCGGTCGATTTTCTAATCCTAAAGTATACATCCGTAATGTTGAATGCCCAATTAAGGGGATTATATTTATAGGGATACCTTTATTCTCCAATCCTTCCAAATAATCCTTTAAAGTATGAAATTCAAACTGGGTATCCATCATAGAAAGCATAGATTTCATTTGCTCGCTTGCTTCATCATCCATAGGTCTGGCTGGATTTATCGGTGTCATAGAAAATCCACAGTTTCCAACCACGTGAGTGGTGACTCCCTGAGATATTACATTTTCACCACGACTAAACAAAACAGTTAAGTCTGAATGTGTGTGTATATCTATAAAGCCTGGTGAAACAATAAATCTTGAGGCATCAATAATAATATCCACGCTCTTACTGGATACTTTATGAGAAATCTCTTTAATTTTTCCGTTTTCGACTAGTATGTCTCCTCTATACCATGGATTACCAGTTCCATCAATGATTTTACCTTCTTTGATTAAAAATTCTCCATCCGAGGATCTATTTTCCTTCATTTTATCAATTCTCCAATTTTTATGTGTATTAGTTTCTATTTTTTCCTTTATAAATATTCTATGTTACTTACTTTTAATCGAATCTTAACTTATTTATCTATTAACATTGAATAATAAATTAATTCAGTTTATTGGTGTAATAAATGATATATTCTGAACCTAAAGAAATTGGGAATGTTATAATAAAGAATAGATTTGTTAGATCAGCAACATATAGAAGGATGGCTAAAGAAAATGGGGATGTTTCAAATGAACTTCTCGAAATGTATAAAGCATTAGCTAAAGGAGGTGTTGGATTAATAATAACGGGATATGCTTATATAGAAGAAAATGGAAAATCTTTTCCTGAGCAATTAGGTGCGGATAGAGATGATCTAATACCAAGTTTGAAAAAAATTGCAAAGACTATACATGATAATGGAAGTGGATGTAAAACTTTCTTTCAAATAGCACATTGTGGTAGACAATCATATTTTGTAGATGAAATTATGGCACCTTCAGCAGTCCTCGAACCAATAACAAATAGGATGCCTAGAGAAATGACTATTGATGAAATAAAAGACACAATAGAAAATTTTGCTCAGGCCTCGAGAAGAGCAATGGAAGCGGGTTTTGATGGTGTCCAACTTCACTCCGCTCACGGATATCTCTTAAGTAGCTTTTTATCTCCGCATACAAACAGAAGAACAGATAGATATGGGGGAAGTTTAATTAATAGAGTTAGAATTTTTGAGGAAATATATAAAGAGACAAAAAAATTGACCGGTAAGGATTTCCCAATCTCTATAAAGATGAATGCTGTCGATTTTTTGGAGGGAGGACTGGAAATACAAGATTCAAAAAGGATCGCTCAAGAACTTGAAAACATAGGATATGCTTCCTTAGAAATTAGTGGGGCGATGTGGGAAGTTTTAATGCGAACTAAGAAAGAACTTGGTTGGCAACCAGTGATGATACCAGAAAGTCGTATAAATATTAATACCAAGGATAAGGAGGCTTATCATAAAGAATATTCAAAAGAGATTAAAGAATGTACCAACCTCCCTATTTTATTAGTAGGAGGAATAAAATCCTTAGACGTGATTGAAAATTTGTTGTCTCATGAGTTTGCTGACTTTGTAGCATTAAGTAGGCCATTTATCCGAGAACCTGATCTCCCTAATAAATGGTTAAAAGGTACCGGAGGAACAACATGTAAATGTATCTCCTGCAATGGTTGCATAGGAGCAGGGATGTCTGGTTCAATTAAATGTACTCAAGAGAAATAAAAGAGAAAAAAAGGAAAAATGAAAACTGTTTACTTTATTGATATCTCTTGTCGCTTATTTAAACTCAATAACTTCGTTAAAATAATTATAAGTATCATTGGTACAACACCTATACCGAAAATAAAGTATAGAGTTAAATTAGTATAATTTGGAAATAGACCACTTAAAAAGATTTGTCCTACAGAGTCGATTAGATAATGTGCAATCATGCATGGCCATAAACTCTTAGTTTTGACATACATATAGGCAAATGCAATACCTAAACAGCTTGCATATATAACTTGCATAGAAACAGTGTATAAATCTGGATTCCCTAATAAGTTAATATAATGAAATAGGCCAAAAAGGATGCCATTAAGCAAAACAGAAGTTAACTGAGAATATTTCTTTAATTGCAAATTTAAAATAACTCCTCTAAATGAGATTTCTTCCCAGATTCCAGGTCTTAACATAAATATAAAAATAAACCAACCTAAACCAGTGGAAACACTGGGTCTACTAAATACAACATCAGGATCAAATACCCATCTCCCAAGTAAACCCGCAAATAATGCCGTAGAAAGTCCAAGTATTATGAGACTCCCGATTCCAAGCGTAAGATTACGCCAGAGAGGTTGGAATTTACTAAGACCTATTGTATGAGAAAATTGAGCATAACTTTCTCTTTTAGGGAGTTTAAGACCGATCGGAATGATTACAAGCCATAGCAGAAATAAAAGAGAAAATGCTATAAGAAAATCAAACAAAATAAATTTAAAGAAGGGAGGATTTGGTGTTAGAACAAATATTAAACTTTCGATAGGCAACACTAAATACATAAAATAAAAGTATAGAACTATTAATGAAATTGTCCCAAAGTTTACATGTTCTCTTATGTAACCTCCAGTAACATAATCAGCTATTTTCCTCTCTTTTGGAAACATTTTTGTAAAGGTGAATATCAGCAAGGACAACCCAATTAGACCGAGAATTAGCAAAGTTAGCATTGCTCGTGAAATACCCATAGTAAAGATCCATAAACTACCGAAAAACAATAGGGTAAGATAAAGAGCAAGCTCGATGAGGATCATGAAAATCCATTTTGCTATTTTGTTCTCTTTATGTAGCTCTTCAAGGATATATTTATACTTTATTTTACCAAAGAAGTGAATCTTTAGTTCAAACATGACTAATAATAAGCTCCAAGCAATCGGGAGGGTTACCACAAAAAGTATGAATACTAGAACTGAACCAGTTAATAGGGTAAGAATTATTGTCATAAAAGTGAGGGAAATTCCTTGAATTGAAAACATCAATATGATTTTAGCTTTGGCTTGGTCACGAGGGAGTAAGGGTAATGATGCGACAATAGAAGAACCTGATTCCTCAAGATTTAACAATCCTACAATAAGCATTGGAGGAACAATAAGATAGATACCAATAATACTGGACCACAAGATCAGAACTCCTTCTATTGATGTTACTTCAGTCACTATGACCCCCTGCATTGAAAATACTAGAATTAATGGATAGAATATAGGGAAAAAGAGAAACATAAATGATTGCATGTCACGAGTCGCAGAGACTAAATCTTTCCGTATATATGCCATTATTGTTGATTGTTGTGTAATTTCTACACTGATATCTTCTTTCTTTGTTTCCCCAATAATTATCTCAGTAGAAATTGTTGTACGTAGTGCCCGTTGAGCTAGTTTAAACACACCCCAAGTAATGAAGATGAAGATCGTAAATCCGATAAGTGTACTCGATAATAATTCTATAGGAAATTGGGTTGGTGCCATACTTAAGGTAATAAAATAAGATGTAGCAAAAAAAACTGGGATTAAACTTAAAATAATGTTTAAGATTGTAGGCGGTTCATTTATCAGGAATCTTGTATGAAAGGAATCAAATGCGCTAAAGCCCACACTAAAAATCATTCCTGACCCAAAAGCCATAACAAAATAACCAAGCATCGTTATTGTTCTCAATAAATTTACTCTTTTCGATTTACCTTTTGATTCTGAAAAGATAAAGCTTAATTTTTCCCCTATAACAATAAGCAAACTAAAATTGAAAATTGTATTTAGAAATGATACCAAGAAAGATGCTAGAAAAATAAGAAAATTCTGAGTTCCAATTAACATAATAATTGGAAAGGCTGCAATTAAAATTATTAAGGGTACATCAATGTTTCGAAAAAGTGTCATGAAACCAATTTTCTTTATTTGTTTCTTAGAGAATGGAAGGGTTTGTAGCCATTTGAATGAATTTCCTGACATAAAGGAGCTTGTTGAAACCATCCCAAACATAATTGTATATAAAAGGGTCATCCCAAAGTAAATTACAAATAAATAACTTGATAAAAACGAGATCGAATTAATTGTATAAGAGGAACTTTCACTTTTGAAACCTAAATATGTAACTAACGGAATAATAGGTATAAAGACGAGAAGTAACGAAAAAATGATTTTTAATGCTAAAAATTGGTTTTTAATATAATTTTTATTTCGCTTAAATTTCTCTATAAGTCTGGCTTGATGAGCTCCCGCACTTGCAATCTGTCCATCCATTAGAATTTCATATGTAGTATACTTAGCAATACTATAATATGATTTTTGAGTTTCTCTTTCCAAACTTTTTAACCTCATGAATTTTTAATCTTAAAAGAAGCCCTTAACCTTTGTACTATCTCATTAACTGAAG
>JBHLNR010000144.1:0-9483 GCA_048941385.1 Promethearchaeota archaeon | reverse complement strand
TAAATTCATATCAAATGCACAATCTACAGGATTTTTCGCACTAGCATTGGAAGGTAAAATCTCAAGTAATTGGTTTTGTAAAGGCTCAGATAATTCTGGTATGATAAGTCCCTTTTTCTCTGCGTTGTTTGCTGCCATAGCTCCTGGACCTCCAGAATTTGTTATTATACCAAGTCTTTTTCCTTTAGGTAAAATGCCTCTAGATAAAATAAGAGCAATATCCAAAAATTCTTCCGCATAATCTGTCTTTATTATTCCTGTCTTTTTAAAGACAGCATTATATATTTTTGCATTCCCTGCTAATGAACCGGTATGACTTTTTAGAGCTCGATTTCCCGCTTCTGAACCTCCAACATATATTGCCACAATAGGTTTCCTTTGCGTAATTTCACTTGCTAATTTTAAAAAGTCCTTTCCTTGCTTTAATTCCTCGATATATAATCCAATAACACCTGTATCATTATCATCTTTAAAATATTCCAAACAATCGACTATATCAATATTTGCTTCGTTTCCAACCGATATAGACTTACTTAAACCTATATCTAACCTTGCCGGATCAAACCAAATGTGACTGGAAAGCGTGCCACTCTGGGAAGCAATTGAAAAATTATCCTTCTTTATATGCTCCCATATAGAAGTATTAAATGCAATATCTTCTTCTTTTTTCCCATACCAGTTATTAAATACACCCAAACAGTTAGGTCCTATGAATCTAATACCATATTGTTTTGATATTTCATTTATTTCTTCTGTAAGTGTATTTTTACGACTCCCTTCTAACTCCCTGAATCCACCAGAGATAACTATAATCCTTTTTACTCCCTTTTCTCCGCATTCTCTAAAGATTTGTGGTACCAGCTTAGCAGATAATACAATTACTACAAGTTCAGGTATTTCAGGGACTTCTGCAAGTGATTTATACGCTTTATATCCCAGAACAGATTCTAATTTCAAATGTATAGGATAAATATTTCCATCATAATTGGATTTAATCAGATTCATTATTTGTATGGCTCCCAAGGAACCGCCTTTATTATTAGCCCCAAAAAAGGCAACACTTTTCGGATTCAAAAATCCATGTAGAAAGTGATTTTCACTCATTATCGTAACCTAATTCGGTAAATATTTCATAATTTTAAAACAGAGGACATGGATTTTAATAATTTGAAAAATTATAGAACTTAATTAATTTTAAAATAAAGGTAATTAAATATGAGTGACGAAGGAGAAGAAAAAGAAAATTTCATCGATAAGATAAATAACGCTCTCACTGATTTTGTTGGAAGTGTTTTTGGGGAATCAGGAAAGGATTTTATAGAAGAAACTTCTGAAAAAGTAAAGGAATTTTCAAGTGATGCAATAAGTAAACTTATGGAATTTTCTGATTCTATGATTGAACAACTTAACCTCCAAGAAAATGAGCAAGTCATTAAAGCTCGAGATAGTGTTGAGGATTTACTAAAACAAGCTGGGTTACTGAAAGAAAGCGAAGAGGAAGAAGAGTTCTAATTTTAGTTATTATTTTTAAAAGGATTTATTCTTTTATTTCTATTTTTTTAAGAAGTAATAAATTTTATACAAAATTTTATTCATAGACATTTGCATTTTTCAGGAAAGATTTAATCTCTTCTTGAGTTGCATTGAATAATTCCGAAATAACCATCAATGATGTATTTTCATCCATTCCAAGACCTCGGTAATCCTGCCATAATTTAATCCATGTTTCCTTTTGTGAATACTTTTCGGGATGTTCAGCTTGTACATGAGCCCAGTATGGATGTTCTAATTCAATACCGCAATATGGGCAGAATCTAGATTCTTCTTCATCACTCATATTTTATTCCCACTTTCCTTAAAAAATAAACTTATGAATAATTCTAATATACAATTATTAGTATAAAAAATTTTTAATTGTATTTAGAAATACACTATTAAAAAGTTGATAGTTTTTTTATTCCCAGTTCTTTTTTAATTCTTCTTCTGTTAAATTCCGAATTTTATCAACAGCCCATACTACAAATTTATAACAGGTTTTTGCCCACACTCCTTCATCCCTATATTTGAGATAGTTATCTGGTACACTAAAATCAAAACCACATATCTCCGAACATACAACACTCCCAAACTGCTTTTCAAATTCAGAACAATATTTTGCTGCCTTAAAGTAAGCTTGTGCCATAGTATCATCGTCCATTAGTTTTTTTCCACCCATTATTGCCCCAATAGCAGCACAACCTCCTGCTACAGCACCACAAGCACCCATCCAACCTTCCTTTGATTTATAACCTCCAAATCCTCCTGCTAAAGGTTTAATTATATTATGGAACATATAGTTATCAACATTAAGGACTTCCAAGACACTTGTTAAAGTTAACTCGGCACAATTTACTCCAACAGTTTTACTGGGTAAATTTTTTTCTAAATCTTCAACTTTTTCATCAAATTTAGATTGTAAATTACTTTTTGCCATACTTATATACCTTGATATATTTTTTAATAAAGATGTTTATTCAGGGGTATACCCTGCTTCTATAATTATTTCTATTGCAATTTTAGCGACAGTTCCTACTACCTTTGAACAATGTTTCATCAAATCAGATTGGAAGGCTTCTTTATATTCATCTGGATCCCATAAATTATAGGTTCTTCCCGCCAGCGATTCTTGTACATCATTACATCTACATGATCCATATTTTTTGACATATATATCATGGAGTTTCTTTACTAGCATATAAGATTCTCTAGGTTTATACATGTCTCCAAAATCCTTATATTCTCTTCCAAATAGATAACTAATTACCATAGAAGCACCTATAAGGGCACCACAAGAACCATCTCCCGTAAGACCTAAACCATCAGCAAGTCCACTTCCCGCTTTAAAAACATCATCATTCCAAATTCCTAATGCTTGAAATATAGCTGCTATTGTTGTTTGCGCGCACCCTGTATATTTCTGCTCAAATTTTTGTCCTAGTTCAAAGGCTTTTTTCAAAATTTTTTCTTTAGATTGATTTATCATAATAATTTTTATTTTAATTATTGGTAATTTATAACTTTTTATAGAATTTAAAAAATTCAAAATCTGTAAAGAATTCAAAATCTGTAAAGGCTAGGGCGAAATAAAGAGAATTCTTTAATGGTTTATAGGAAAGTTGATTTGTTAAAATTCAACTTTCTTTATAAGTAATACATCTTTTCCTGATAGATTCTTCCCACAGTATTGGGCATACCTATCAAAAAACTCCATTGGATCCAATATTGCTTCTTCAGGAGTAAGAACTCCTTTTGCTATGATTTTACTACTGATTATCATATCTGTTGCTATTGCAAGTGGAACAGATGTTACTCCTGCCATTCCTCCAAACGGAACTCGATGATTCGCAATTGCAACTTTCATACGATTACCATCTTTAATACCCGTTGCTATTACACTTAATCCTGGGGGTGTACCAATGTATTCTTTAATAAATTCTCCATCTCTAATCAAATTCCTTAGTTCTTCTCCAAATTTAATTGATGCATCACTCACAGTTATTTCTTTATTTGAAATTTGTTGAGAATATTTTCGAACAATATTAGTTATGGTTTTACCCATGTACATTAAATTCGAAACTGAATTGGCTTTTATAACCCTTGGTAGTGTTACAGGTTCAGGATGGCCAATATGACAAACATATGTATCCTTATAGCCTGGAAATTTGAATGACTTCGCGTCTGTTAAGGGTTTTATATTTACAAATTTGCCTTCTCTATATATTGGAATTTCCTCTAAAGTTTCATAAAATAAGTGCATTGTTGCTGCGTTAGCGATAACGGGCATATTCTTAAACCTTTTATAAAATTTTCTTGGTTCAATGAAATATTTTGGTTTACTCCCTATCCTTTCTTCCGCACCATAACCCCACGCGGTAATAAGATCGTCAATGTTATCAAGAGAGGAACACGCTAAAATAGCCATTAGGTTTGTAATTCCAGGACTTGCCCCGATTCCGATAACTGCAGTGATATCAGCTTTTTTTGCTTTATCATCCATATCCAGTAAGTCTAAAGTTGGTTTCCAATCATCACATATATCCACATATGGTTTTTTAGCTTCAATAGCAGCATCTAGTATCATAGTTGCGAATTTATAAAAAGGACCCACAGTATTCATGACTAGATCATGTGAAGACATTATATCGATGAGTTTATTCCTTTCAGTCACATCAATTTCAATTACTTTTAATTTATCAGAACCAATTAGATCTACAAGATGTTTCGCATGTTCATAATTTTTATCTGCGATTGTAATTGAAGTTACATTTGGAGATTCAAGAAGCACAGCTATAGCCATTCTTCCCATATCTCCCGAACCTCCTAATGCTAATACATTCATAATAACCAATTATTTTCTTCTTTTTGTATTTTATTATAATTTACTTGAAGGTACTCTTAAATATATCGAAGAACTATAAAAAACTATTTAGTTTTTTAATAAAAGGTGTAATTCAACAATATTGTTTTTTTTCGCTTTCCTACTGTTTAGAAATCTGTTTACTCATTGAAACAGGAGGATTAACACACCAGATATAATGACCTTCTTCGATTTTAATTTTATGAGGCATTTTAAATTCGCATTCCTTTGTTCGAGCATCTGAAGAACAGCGAGGATGGAAAGTACATCCTTTTGGAGGATTTATAGGACTAGGTACCTCACCTTTGATAACAGAAGTGATCTCTTGATTGTATGGATCAATTGAAGATCTAGATGCGAGAAGTGCTTGGGTATAGGGATGAGTTGGATTGGAGAAAATTTGTTGAGTGCTTCCCAACTCTACAAATTTTCCAAGATACATCACAGCAACTCGATCGGCAATGTGATTTACTACTGCTAAATTATGAGTTATAAACAAAAATCCATAACCATATTCTTCTTGAAGATCTTTTAAAAGATTAAGAATTTGAGCCTGTACAGACACATCCAATGCTGATGTTGGTTCATCAAGTATAATCAATTCTGGCTTACAAGCGAGTGCTCTTGCAATAACAATTCTTTGCTTTTGACCTCCTGAAAACTCGTGAGGATATCGATCAAGATGCTCTCGTTTAAGTGAAACTTGATCCAATAATGTAAAAACTTTTTTTCTAACCTCTATTTTTTTATTAACCCCCATTAAATTATTAAGTGGTTCACCAATTAGATCAACTACTTTCATTCGCGGATTCAATGATGCATCAGGATCTTGGAAGACAGTCTGAATTTTTTGCCTTAAATATTTTGAATATTGACTAGAGACAGGTTTGTTAAAAAATAGGATTTCTCCATCAGTTTTATTGACTAGTCCTAGAACTGCTAGGGCTACTGTAGTTTTTCCACATCCGCTTTCCCCAACCAATCCAAGAGTTTCACCAGATTTTATTTCAAAAGTGATGTCATCAACAGCTTTGACACTACCAAACTGTCTTTTAATTATTCCTCCAATAAGTGGATAGTAAACTTTTAGGTTCTTGACCAGTAATATATTTTCTTCCTTTTTCACATCCTTGACTATAAGTTTTTTTGCTTCTTCAAATTTCTTAATAGAATAGATATAGACTAGTTTTTTAGCGACGAACGCAATCAGAAACGATATGATTACTGCTATTATCATATTTCTAACAAATTCCAATTGAAGAAAAAATATGTAGGATATATATACAATCCCTGGAAATGCACTGATGATATAAATTACATTTTTAGTTTCAACCATTTGCATCTTTTTTCCTGATTGCACATAAAATATAATAGCTCCCATAAGAAATAGGAGACATAACAAAAAAGCTAAAGGCGGGGGAGATAACATTTCGTTTAATATTGAAATAAGAAATAATTTAACAACAAGTTCAAGGCTGACTGCAATTGTAAATAAGATTATTTGGATTGGAAGGACCAATTTAAAAAGTTCTCCAAATTTTTTATCATAAATATTCAGTAAGACAACCGTACCAATTAAGATTAATATACCCCTTTTAAGAAGCTCAAATAGACTATTATCAATAGAAAGGTAAACAATAATGATAGAAACATCTATAATTACCCAAATTAAATTTAGAATAATGGAACTCTTAAACGATCCCTCCCATTTTCTTTTTTTTAAGAGCCGTTTAGTAATAAATATCCCCGCTATAAATGTAAGAATAGGAATAATAACTCCAACTATTAAATTTGTCATGAAAATCTCAGTTTCGACAACTACTGGAAAAATCATATCATTTCCCTCATTTTTTTGTCGTTTTTAAATTATTTAATTTAATTTACTTGGCTAAACTATAATTATTTTCCTTTTCTACTTTCTGTATTGAGATCTCAGCTAAGCTTTGATATAGAGGATCATAAAGATGACAAGCAACAAAATATGCAGGTTCGACTTCTATACTTCTAGGTGCTATTGAATCACAAGGTTCAAAACAATATTGACATCTTGGATGAAATCTACATCCTGAAGGAGGATATATCAAATTAGGCACCATTCCCCGTATAATTTCTAGTCGATGTCTTTTCTTTCCTACAACGGGCATAGATGCTAGAAGTCCTCTGGTATAAGGATGATATGGTTTAGAAAATAACTTTCTAATTTCACCATATTCTACAATGGACCCACTATACATCACAGCAACGCGATCACACATCTTTGAAATAATTCCTAAATCATGTGTAATAAATAATATAGAAGTATTAATTTTTCTCTTGAGGTCTTTCATCAATTTTAGAATTTGGTTTTGTACAGTAACATCTAAAGCTGTAGTTGGTTCATCAGCTATGAGAAGTTTAGGGCTACATGCTAAGGCCATCGCAATTTGAATTCTTTGACGCATACCCCCACTTAATTCATGTGGGTATCTATCATATATAACTTCCGGGTATGGAATATTAAGGTCCCTTAATAATTGTTCACTCCATTCACGAGCAACACTATATATACTTTTTTCTGGATCTTTGGCTGCTTCTATTTGTAGTTCATTCTCCATATGAATAAGATATACTTCAGAGATTTGAGAACCTATCTTAAAAACGGGATTAATAGAATTTAATGGATCTTGAAAAATCATTGTAATATCTTTACCACGGTAATCTAACATTTCAGTTTCAGATTTTTGGAGCAAATTCGCTCCTTTAAATCTAACTATTCCTCTTTCTATTTTCCCTGGAGGGCGAACAACTCGTAATATCGATAATGCTGTGACTGACTTTCCACATCCTGTTTCTCCTACGAGTCCAAGAGTTTCTCCTTCATAGATTTCAAAACTCACACCTTCTACTGCTCGTACAATTCCTTCTTCTGTATAAAAGTAAGTAGTAAGATCTTCTACACTTAAGATTGTTTCCTTTCCCTCATATCCCTGTGGTCGAGATTGTTTTTCTTCGGCTAGAACAGGCTCAAATAAGAATTTGGTTTCCTTTTGAGCTAATTGTGAAGACCTAAATCTAAGAGCAACCAAAAAGGAAACACAATATATACTTGAACTAGTAACTAAATATACACGTATATCGTTGAGATCAAAATGTAATGCTGTGATAATATTTCCAAATGTAGTTAGAGAATAGCCAATAACAATCATTGCAAGAAAAATAATCAACTGAACTAAAATCATGAATTTTAAAGATTCATAAAATCTTTTGTTATATATAAATTTAGTAAGAAAGGAAATTACAAATATAGGCGCAATAAAACAAATTAAAATAAGAAATATCAGTATTGAGGAATCAATCTCGGAGGTAAAATCTTGGTTCGAATAAAGAGTATAAAATATTATGAGAGGTAAATTGAAAAATAGTGATATTAAGCTTAAGATAATACTTTTTCTTTTTGAATCAATCCAGTCTTTCATTCTAGCATATTTTCTTATAAAAATAATTCCAAATGCAAAAATAATGATTGAAAGGATAATTACTAATGAAAGATTTAAGATTTCGGGTTCAGAAATCCATAAGAAGAAATATAAATTTGCTATGACAATGAGAGGAATCCAAATCCAAAATGAGAAGAGACCACCTATGAGTATGGTTTTCTTGAACTCAATTTTTTGAATCCTATGCTCAACTGGAATTAGTTTATTAAATAAAAGCATTATGACAGAGTCAAAAAGAACCATAAAAAGAGCAATTTGAGAACTGATTAATATTATATTTATGATTAAATTTAATTCTATTGATAATAGGAAGAATCTAAATAACCCAATAGCTAACGTTACCACCCACAATGAAACTATAATAATTCTGATAGAATTACTTTTAAGAATCTCAGATATCTGGGTATTGTCTTTGTGATCACTAAGTTTACCAAATCTTTTTAAGAAGTATAAATATGATTTAAGTGAAACACACTCGGTAGAATATTCAACATATTCTTTTATCGATAAGTCTAAATCGAGTTCATTTAAATCAAAAGTTCGATTTTCTTCTCCAAGTGTACGATTTTTTATTTGATTTTCTCTCTTTTCTTTTATTATTTTTTGGATATTCTTCTGGCTCTCTATGGTAGCTTTAGGTAAAAATCTCCCTTTTAATAGATTGAAGAAGATAATATTGTATATAGTTGTAACTAAAATTATCAGCACACGAATGTCTTGGATAAGTATTTCTATTCTAAGTGCTCTTTTAAAATATATTTCAACAATGACAAGTTGGATCGAATAAATAAAAAATGTAGTTATACCCGCTGAAATCATACTATCTCTAATTTCCTCTTTTGGAAGTTTCTTTTCAATTGGTTTCATTGCATTTATTAAATAATACAAAATAGCATTGAAAAAAATTGTAAAAAAAGTCCATATTAAAGTTAAATAGAAGATATCATATATAGGTGGGTATGGATAACGCCTCCAAACTAACTCAATATTTAAAAGATCGAATGATAGGAATATACCTCCTATTATCCAAGAAATAGCAATGAATAACGTCAATCTTCTTTTAAAAATAGGATAGTCGTTAAGAGAATGAGAAGGATCAAATTTTAGTAGAAATCCTTTATAAAAAGGGAAGAATAATGTTACCATTATAGCAAATAGGAATAGATCGTTACTCAATATAGTAATTGTACTAAATTGAAAACCGATTAGATTTAAAAGCAAACGCACACCAAAGATTATACCTAAGATTATTAAACAACTTAAGAATGAGCTTTTCTTGAATGCGCTTTTTGGAATCTGGTTTTCTCTTAGAAGAAATTTATTCAAATAATTAACAATTAAATATAAGATAATAGTTGATATTAAGGCATCAACAAGATCCATTCCATAGTTCTGTATTCTAACTATTACAAAGATTATAACTATCACTCCTTTCTTTTTAAATATGTAATCGGGGATCTAATGCATCCCGTAATCCATCACCTATTAATACAAAACCTATAGCAGCAATTCCTATAAATAATCCAGGCCATAAAGCCGCCCCAGGATATTGTATTAAAACGCCTTTTGCATAGTTAATATCTGTTCCCCAATCAGCTATAGTAGGATCTC
>JBHLNR010000143.1:0-9492 GCA_048941385.1 Promethearchaeota archaeon | reverse complement strand
TCCCTTATAAGTTAAATAATGAGAAGTTTTCATAGTTTTTTCTTTGCTTTTTTGATCAAATCTAACTGAACGTCGAAGTCTCAGTGCTTCATCTGTTTGCTTAAAATCTCTCAAACCTTTAGGCATATTATAGTAAGTGTCGTCATGTATTAGAGAAAATTTGTAAGATCCTTGATTTTCTTCTAATTTATTTCTCATTAAGTCGGGATCCTCAATTCTTGCTTTTATTTCTACTTCAATCATAACTATTTTACTCTCTTATGATAAAAATTATAATTTATTATTTTTTATTAAGTATTAATAGTTGTTAATAGAAATAGTCGATGTCGCAGAATCAAGAATTAGCACAAAACCTTGCTGAAGAATATGGATATTTACCTTATATGATTGAAAGATATTTTCAAATCTTAGGAGTAGATGACACTCTTGAATTACTAAAAGCAAATGAAAAACCTCTAATCCCCTCTATTAGAGTAAATACCCTTAAGATTAAAGCTTTTGATTTAAAAAGACGATTAGAAAGCAAAGGTTTTGAATTAAATACGGTAGAATCAATTCCATATGCATTTAAAGTTATGAAAGAAACTTTAAATTTAGGTTCTACTCATGAATTTCTTCAAGGTTATTATTATCTTCAAAATATTGCTTCAATGTTGCCAGCTATTATCCTTAACCCAAAACCAGAGGATATTGTTATTGATATGTGCGCGGCGCCTGGAAGTAAGGCAACACATCTAGCTCAATTAATGAATAATGAAGGAACAATTATATTAATAGACAGAAATAGAGAAAGAATACCTGCTTTAGAAATGAATGTACGTAGAATGGGTATTATTAATTCTATTGTTCTAAATATGGATGCTATTGAGATATTGAAATTGAATATAAAAGCTACGAAGATTCTTTTAGATGCTCCGTGTACAGGTGAGGGCCTTATTAGACAAGATCCAAATAGAAAGAAAAGTCGAAAATTAAAAGATATTAAGAAAATGGCATCAGTTCAGAAAAAACTCCTTAAAGTTGGATTAAATACTTTACAACCAGAAGGAGAACTGCTATATAGTACCTGTTCAATCGCTCCAGAAGAAAATGAAATGGTAGTTCATGAAGTACTGGATGAAGAACAGAACTTTAGAATTATTAAAATATCTAACACATACGGTGTGCGTGGTTTAACTGAAGTGTTTGGAATGAATCTTAAAGAGGATTTAGAATATTCTCAGAGATTATATCCTCATATACATGATACAATTGGGTTTTTTTTATGTCTACTTAAAAGGATCGATTAGTAAAGTTAATAAGTATATTATATGGTTTATTCAACATTTTGTTGAAATTTGGTCTTTATACCTTTATAGGTTTGGATTGATACTTATTCTCCAGAAAAAATTTTTTTTAACAGTGTGAAAGAATTTTGGCGAAGGACTCCCTGATTTATAACGTATTAGTTAATTTTATTATTGTTAGATTACCAAATTTCTTATTGCATCCAATTTTAATAATAATATTACATCTTTATCGAGTAAGATTTATTAAGAATAAAATTTGTAAACATTTTAGTATTTTAGAACTGATAGAGTCAATAGTGTTAACTTATAATAAAATTACTGCCAAAAGAAATAATACTGAGCTTCATTTATTAAATTTACGTGAAAATTTTAATAAAAGGATAAAGTTCTCGTTATTGAAAGCTAATTTACAATTATATTTATTAAGAAACTTGCTTTATAAAATTCTTAATAAGTGTCTAACTCAATCCAAAATTAGGGAATTAGTAAAAATGGAAATTCTGAAAGCTCCAGAGAGGGCCTTTTCAGATTTTATCGATCTTTTCAATGATTTGAAAAGAGAATTGAATACGATTTACTAATAAGGATTTTTAGCGAGTTATGGGGAGTTAAGGTAAAAGGTTTATTCTGCTATGAAAACTGAGATTTTCAGTAAACCAATTGGAGAAAGTCATCCAAGTGTTAAAAAAGTTTTAGAATTAGCAGAAGAAATTATGAGTAAAAATAAGGTATTAAATATCGAGAACTTATATAATTTAGCTAAAAAACGATTGAAAATACCACGAAATGGGCTTTTATCAATTATCCAATTTTTAATAAATAAGAAAATATTAATAGAAGGCTCGAAATTTTCCAGAGAAACTGTTCTTTTAAATCATATTCGGAAAAGGATTTTAAACTATATTAAAGCAAACCTAGGAGTTCATTTTTCTGATTTGAGAAAAGCTGCTTTACCTGAGGAGATGGGAAGCTCAGGACAATTAGTATGGCATTTAGAAATGCTTCTTAAATTTAATTATATTAAAAAAATTAAGGTTGGGAATTATACTGTTTTTCTTCCGGCTGATCTAGATAAAGAGGAGGGGAAAATCCATTTTCTTTTAAGGGATAGAATTAGCAATATGATAATATCCTTATTAAATGAAGAAGATGGTGTAAACAAATCAGAAATCACTAAAAAAATAAGTGAAAAGAGGGAAGATATCTATTATCGCCTAAATAACCTATTAGGATATAATATTCTTATTGAAACTCCTGATAAGAGTATAGCAATAAATCCAAAAAAAAAAAAAATAATTTCTGATCTATTCCAAAAATCAAAATTATATATGGAAAAATAATTATGAATTATAGAGAAAGAGGGAAAAAATGGTAATAAATTGGACTCCTGAAGGAATAACGGATTTTATCGTAGGGACAGGAATTTTGATTGCAGCACTATTAACATATTTTGAACCTAAAACAAAAAGAATTAAGTCCCTGCTTTTTATGAGAATAGGAATGATATTATTAACCGGTTTTTTTTATTTTGATGGATTAAACATACTATTTCTTGATCACACATTATCAAGAATTAGTCTATTATTATTAGTATTTGGGATTGGATTATTTCTTATTGGAGTAAGTTTAGTGGTGACTGACTCCTATAATTCGGTTTTTTTGATTTTATACAGTTGTATTGGGGCAATTTCTTGTTATTTAGCATTTCAACCAGGTTTAATCAAAACTGTTACTGAAGCAGGATACCTAAATGTTAACTGGGTTGGAATACTTTCTTTTATGGGTGATATACTCCAGGGAATTGGAAGTCTAATCATTATGTATTGGGGTCTCAAAACTTGGTTAAATGTACCTTTTTTAATTAGAAGGGAGGCATTAATATATCTAACAGGAATAATTTTGATAGGACCAGTGACCCTTATCATATACATCCTATATTATTTTGACCCGTTATTTATATTATGGGCAAATTCATTATTTTGTTTAGGAATGCTAATATATAATATAGCAATATTGATGGAACCTAAGGTTCTTTATATTTTACCATTTACTGTTTATAGGATAATTATAAAAGATAGAGAAGGAGCACCACTCTATGATCATGATTGGACAGAGTCAAGCATTAATGAGAACATCTTCACAGGATTTTTAAATGCTGTACAACTCATGAGTGAAGAATTAATGAATATTGGAGGTCTTTTAGATATCAATTTAGAGCATGGTATCCTCATAGTGTATGAGTCAAAATATATTACTGTTGGATTGGTTTCTTCTAAGTCTTCTAAATTATTGCGGGACTCTGTTGTTGAATTCACGCAAGATTTTGAACGAAAATTTGAACGGGAATTAAAAAAGTTAGAGAAAGACATGGATCAGTATTTAGGAGCTTTTGAACTTGTTGAAAAACACTTTTCTAATTTTCCCTACAAAATGATTAAAGATAAAAAACAATCTCTGCTTTTAACAGGTAAATACCTTAGAATTCCCCCAGAATTGGACAATAAACTTCGAAGTGCTTTTAGAAATGAAGAAGAGTATGAAGCTATTAAAACAGAATTAATTAAAGCCCCCCTTTCCGTTCCACCTGATTTTTTTAAATCTTATAAAGAAATGAAAGATGAATTAAAGAAAATTTTTGATGACGAATTGAAATATTTAGAGAAAAATTCTAATGTAAAAAATTGATTCTTATTTTCAAATTAACCTATCATATTTTTTTAGATATTGAAATCCTTTTGTAGAAATTTGGTCCTAATACCTTTAAATATGAAAGAATTATAAAAATTATAAGAATGAATAATTCTTGCTAAAAAATCGGGAGATTTAGGCGTAATCCAATAATTTTATTTTTTCATTGATTTGTTCTTAGATAATAACCTTTATCTACTAAGTTTAAAGCAATTTTACTTTTAGGATTAAGATTTTTGAAGGCTTTTTTATCTACTATAGATTGAGCTATTGCACCTATTTCATTTTGTGAATTATAAATTATTAATAGTTCACCTTTCCTTAATTTTGTTGGAAGTTTTAATACATCCTCTTTGTATATATCATTCCCATAAAGAATAGATTTCTCCCCCTTACTGTTTATAACCAGAATTTGTTCTTTAAAACAATCTTCATTTTTTACCAGATATTCTGCTCCTTCAAGGCTTAAGCGAAAGTTCTCTTTCTTTAAAAAACCAAAATATAAGCCCGCTGAGCAAATCTGTAGGTCTGCCTTAAATTTATCGATTAGATTTGTATGATCTGAAGTCATTAAATAGACTGAAGGGTTAAGATTCTTTGTGACAGAGATATCAAAAGATATATATAATCTTTTTTGGAGATTCTTTATAAGTAAGTCAGAATTTTGAACGACTTTGCTTAATGTATTCACAATAATAGATTTTTCAAAAGTATTTATTTTTCTAAATGCTTTCAATTGTGTCATGATACAGTAAAATAAAAAGAATTAAGAGCTTTTATTATTATTAAGATATAAAGGTATTAAATAATAGTGTTAGATAAATGGGTATCCGCAAAATAGAAGATGAAATAGATTTAAAAGAAGCTATGAGAAAAAAGGCCGCAGAATTAAAAATGAAAGACATGGAAGCAAAAGCATCTGTCGAAAAATTCACTAAAGATCAATTGCGCGAACTCGCAAAGAAACATGGAGTTTTACTCGCTTTGACTCCTGAATTAAGAGAGGAAGTAAAAGAGCTACAAAAGAAATATAACATTCCATCCTCTAAAATCATAACAGAGCAGATAACAGAACATGATGTATTAAGAAAGTTTTCCAAAATTGATCATGAAAAATTAGGAATGTTAGCATATCAAAGAGTATTGATGAGAAAAGAGGAAACTGGAGGCATAATACCTATATCAGAAGTTTTTGAATTAATACATACAGGGATACTAAAAGGTAATGTTGAGATAAAAGATGTTGAAAAAGCTCTAAAAATTTTAAAGAAATCAAAAGTGATCGATGATATTACTCAGTTAGACAACGGGGCTATAATGGTAAGATTTTTTCCCATTCAATATACGGGAGATGAATCAAAAGTTGTTGAACTGGCAAAAGAAAAGGGTATACTTACTTTAGAAGATGTATGTATCAAATTAGATTGGTCTCAAGATCGTGCGCTTCACGCACTAGAATCACTTGAAAAGAGTGGTGTTGCTAAATATAGAGAAAATATTTTATCAGGAAAACAGTGGTTTTTTCCATCCCTTTAAAAGAAATATTTATTCTAGTTTTATTTTAAAAGCTAATTGTCCATTCTCTAATTTAAAGACTTTTGCTCTACGATTTTTTGCTAAAATCTTAAATATCTCTTCTAAATCTTCTAATGGAAGATTACTGAAATCTTCTTGTTCTGCTTCCCTGATCTCATAAATCATAATTGGTTCTAGTTTTCCATTATCATAAGCCCATTTATATATTTCATCAGACCAAACTTCAAGCGTTTTCCAATATATTCTTAACTTTTCTTTCTTTTTTGATAACCAAATAGCCTGTTTTTGGCTTATCAATTGTTCTGCTATTTCTAATATATATTTCTCTCGTTTTGTAAAGTTGGAAAAAGGCTTCTTCGAATTCAATTCTCTTATATAGATAATATGAAGAACAGCAAATCGAGCATAATCAAAGAGAACTTTTGCCCATTCAGTTTTCCAAGAAGTATAGTCGTTCTTCTGTTTATTCTTGTCGGGCATTGTGTACATGAATTTTTTGCGTTCTTCTTCTAACCAAGGATAAGCATTTAATAATTTTTCATAGGCAGTTAATTTCTTCTCTATAAGTCCTTTTTCTCCTATAATTTCTTCTTCTAGTTCTTGGAGTTCTATTTCAATCTGCTCAGCATGCTGTTTATACATTTTGGTGTCAATCTCTCCTGGTTGAGTACTTAAAATATTTTCAAGTTTGTCAAATTCTTCTTCTATAGAACTCAAATCAGCAATCTTGAAATCTGATTCATTAATAATTTGCCTTTCCAAAGCTTCCTTCTCTAGATCCTCCTTTTCTTTTTTTAATGCTCTTAATCGTGCAAGTTCTTTTCTTAATTCTGCTAATTCTTTTTCTACTTTCTCTTTATCCTCTTTAGGAACTTCGGATGTTTTTTCTCGTTGTCTTTCCATTATAATCATTCCAGTTTATTATACTTCTCCGAATTCTTCAGCCCAATCATCATATTGTTTTATAAGAGCTTTATTAGTCATAGGTTTTACTTTTTTCAATGTCTTCTTAAAATCTTTGAGATCAATGTCTCTTACTTTTACTTCTTTATCAGAAGTTTCTAATAAACCACTCATATCTAATTCTCGAATTGGCAGCATAATAACTTCACGACAAACATTGGCAATATCTCTCCCAGAGTATCCTTCACTCCTAACAGCTAATTCAATAAAATCTTCATCTGATAATTTTGTATCAACACCTTCGGTGTGTATTTTAAAAATTCCTGCTCTGGCTTTCAAATCTGGGAGTGGAACATGAACTCTTTTTTCAAACCTACTTAGCATTGCGTTATCAATATCCCAAGGACGATTTGTTGCTCCCAAAACTAAAAGAGGTTTATCATGAGTGGATTTTAGTCCTTGAATCTCACTCAGTAACTGCGTTTTAACTCGTCTTTCTCCACCGCTCTCAGTTCCTTCACCTCTTTTTGTTGCCACTGAATCGATTTCATCCATAAAGATTAGACTAGGTGCTTTTAACCGCGCAACTTTAAATAAAGAGCTAATTAATTTCTCACTTTCACCTAACCACTTACTTAGTAAATCTGCAGAGGAAGCACTAAAAAAGGTTGCCTTGCATTCAGTAGCTGCTGCCTTGGCTAACAAGGTTTTGCCACACCCGGGTGGACCAAACAGTAATATACCAGACCATGGTCTTCTTGCTCCAGTAAATAATTCTGGTTTAATGATAGGAAGAACGATAGCTTCTCTTAAAGCCTGTTTTACATGTTCTAATCCTGCAATGTCATCCCAGTTTACTTTAGGTGATTCGGTAACAATTGTACCAGAGATCATATCAATTAGCTCTTGTTCTTCTGAGGAGACTAAACCAACTTCAGAATCGGCTGGTCCAGCATCTCCACTTTCAGAAGGTCTTGCTCTCCTAGGACTAACGCCACTAAGATGAGATTTCAAGATTTTAGCTCTCTCCACATACTCTTCAATATTTTTCTGGCACAAATCCCTCATTTGTGGATTTTTATTGTATTTCATAAATTGCATCAGAATTTCGGCTGCTCTCTGATATTTATTAATTGCTTGCCTGAATTTCCCTTGGCTATCTAAGGCTACCGCTTCTTTAGCAGTCTTAACCGCAAATTGATATAGTTTGGAATCTACTGATGACATATTAAATATACCAAAAAATTTCTAATATTTATAGCTAATGTAATTTACTTCTCAGTATTAATAATAATTTTCTCAGAATATATCAAATTTACTCTTTAAGCTAAAGAAAATAAATATTGGTCTACAAATAATTATATAATACCGAATTTTTTTATATCATATATAAATATTAAGAAATTTTGATTATTATGGGATTTCTAAAAGATATTTCCAAATGGCTTTCCGGTGGAAAAAAAACGGATTCAGTTCGTACTGCTTCAGTTAAATTAAAAGTCTTTAATAAAAGATTGATGCGACAAACAAAAAAACTGGAAATGAGTGCAAAGATAGCAAGAGATAAAGCAGTAAACTTGCGGAAACAAGGTGACTTAGATGGTTCCAAATTCCATGCTCGAAACTACCTTCAAGTAAAAAAACAGGCACGTGCAGTAGAGATGTTTCGTACCAATTTAGAAGGGTTACAATTTAAGCTCGATCAAGCAACTGCAGTGAAGGATGTTTCCCAAATCATGACTGGCATTGCTCAGTCTCTTGCCGTATTAAAAAATCAGCTTTCAGTTCCTCAAATGCAGGAAATTATGAGTCAGATTGACATTGATATGGAGGAATTTGCTGTAACCGCAGATATCGCTACTGAAGGTATGGATAGCATCTCGATTGATACTGCAGTCACTGATGCGGATGTTACTGAAGTTTTGGGCGAAATTGATGCTGAAATTCAAGTAGAAATGGGCGTAGCTTTGCCTAGTGCTTCAGAAGGCGCTTCAGATGAAAAGATAGCTGAATTAGAGAAAGAATTAAACCGGTTGAAATCCGACGAATAAATTTAACTTTTTTATTTAAATTTCTAAATTTCTCTCTTAGCAAAATTATTAAAAGATTTAATTCTATTTTAACAATATTCAATACATCAATTTTTAATATTTTTTGAGTGGGTATTGTGGAATTTCCAGAATTAATAACAATGGGGAGTAATACTTTAGATATTTTGATTCAAATTGATGATATTTTGCGATTTGAATTATTCGATAAAGATACTATAAAAAAATATACTGCGATTGAATATTCCCGTAAATTGAACGTTAAAAATGTAAGTTTTGTTCCAGGAGGTTCAGGGGCTAATATAGCAGCAAACTGTTCTATGCTAGGATTGAAAAGTGCTTACGTCGGTGTTGTAGGAAATGATTTTTCAGCAGAGATATGCCTTTCTGACTTAAAAAAGCGTGGAGTCGATTTATCTCAAGTAATTCAAACGGATCAAGATAGTACAGCCTTATCAATAATATTGAGAACTCAATGGGGTAAAGATCGAAGCATATTAGCTTATAAAGGAGCAAATAATTTATTAAAACCTTCAGATGTTAAAGAAGAATTATTTAGTAACATCAAAGCATTTGCATGGACATCTCTAACTACTGATCAAGCTTGTAAAGCAATAGAAAAAGCAATTACTTTAACAAAGAACAAGGGGGGAATGGTATTTGCTGCTCCTAGTATGTCAATAATAAAAAATGCTCCAGAATGGGCTAAAATTCTAATATCGAATTCTGATGTTGTGTCAATGAACTTAGAAGAAGCTCAAGAATTTACAGGTGAAAATAAAAAAACACTAATGATAAAGAGTTTTTTAGATATGGGAATAAAATTGATTTCAATAACCGATGGTCCAAATGGTTCAATAATATCCGATGGTAAAAAAATTATAAATAGTGGAGTTTATAGCGGAGGAAAAGAAGTAGAAGACACTACCGGTGCCGGAGATGCATTTTTAGCAGGTATCTTAGTTTCTCGCTTGAACAATTTCTCCCTTGAAAAAACTTCAAAGATGGCAACTGCAATGTCTTACTTA
>JBHLNR010000014.1:0-40404 GCA_048941385.1 Promethearchaeota archaeon | reverse complement strand
ATATAAGAACAATACAAGAAAATATATAAAATTATACTAATTTGTGATAAACATCAAGGAAATGAAATCTTAAATAAATTGGAAAATTCGCCTTATTATATTTTCTATTTTTTGGAATTTCGAGATAATGGTGGTTCCAAGATTTCCCAGTAAAGAGGAACATAACAGATACTTAGAAAAGTTTAAGATTAATCAGAGTCGTGCTATGTTTACAATTATTCTAAGTATTCTAGTTGACTCATTAGGATATAGTTTGGTACTTCCCCTATTACCTGGGATAGCAAGGGAGTTTGGAGCATCAAATTTGATGATTGGGATATTGATTGCTTCGAATGCTCTATCAGCTTTAATTTGCGCCCCATTTTGGGGTAAGTTGAGTGATAAGTATGGACGTAAACCTATTTTATTAATTTCTCAAATTGGAACAGGTGTTTCTTTTTTAGTGCTGGGTTTGTCAAATTCTTATTATATTATCCTTCTTGCACGCATTTTAGATGGTATCTTTGGGGGACAAATTCCTGTAATTAGAGCATATGTAACTGATATTACTACCCCTCAAACAAGAGCATCATATATGGGTAAATTCATGGTTGGATACACTGTAGGCATGATTGCGGGACCTTCGATTGGGGGTTTTTTGGGTGTTATCAACTGGCGTTATCCACCATTTCTTACCAGTTCTCTTTCAATTTTGTCGATCATCTTAACAGTTAAAGTGATTGCTGAAAGTATGCCAAAAGAAAGAAGAGAAGAGATTAAAGCTCAAATTCTAATAGCCCAAAAAAATCCTGAAGATAAAGGGAGTATATGGAATAAAGAAGTAATTTTAAGACTATCACAGACATTTTTGACATCTCTCATAAGTTTTATGTTTACAACGAGTGCTCCTCTAGTACTTTCTGATAGGTATGGAGCAGATGCTTCAATAATAGGTTCAGTTATGGCAATAGCAGGAATTGGCCTTTTGATTTATGGGATTATTCTTATGAAACCCTTAATTAGAAAAATTGGTGAAAAAAACATTTTGATCACTGCTTTCATAATGCTTATTGTAATATTTTTCTTATACCCATATCTTTCTAATCTATGGATGTTTTACATATTTGTTTTACCATTTGCGTTCTGCGTAGCATTTATGAGACCTTTAATCTCAGCTAATATCGCCAAAGCAGCTGATCCTCTTAAGCAAGGAACAGTTAGTGGATGGGCAGTTAATCTCCAATCGCTTGCACAAATTATTGCTCCTTTAATCTCTACGGGATTTTTGGAAATACGGGGAGTAGCAATCGGTTTTGTAGATTTAAATTCATATGAATTAATAGGATTTACAAGTGTGTTGTGTGCAATAATCCTTTTTATAATTGGTTATACAGATCTAAAAATTCATCCTAACCTTTATCTATATGAAAAACTCAGGAGAAAAAAAGAAGAAATACAAAAAAGAAAAACCAGATCTGGTCGAAATTATTCTAATTAATTGGGAGAATTTAAGATCGAAAGTACTCTAAAACCATTTCATATATTTTTTATTTGTTCCTTTATTTTCTACACCATAATTTTCTAATTTTTTTAAGACATTAATATGAATACTCAAAGTTTTCCAACTGATGAGGAACATGAAGCATATTTGGGACAGTTTCAAATAAATCCTTCCCATGCCATGTTTACCCTTATTCTTAGTATTATGGTGGATGTTTTTGGATTTACAATGGTTATGCCATTATTACCTGTTCTAGCTAAATCTCTTGGAGCAACTGACTTTATGTATGGGCTTATAATTTCCTCCAATGCTGTAGCTGTATTGATCTTTGGACCTATCTGGGGAAAATTGAGCGATAATTACGGTAGAAAGCCAATTCTAATGATTTCTCAGGCTGGAACCGGTGTTGCTTTCTTATTATTAGCTTTTTCAAATTCTTTGTATATTATACTCGCGGGTCGAATTCTTGATGGAATATTTTCTGGACAATTTCCTATTGTTAGAGCCTATGTTTCTGATATTACTACCCCGCAATCTCGAGCTTCTAAAATGAGTAAGATTATGGTTGGTTTTACATCTGGTATGATAGTTGGACCCCTTCTCGGTGGATTTCTTGGGACTATTGCTTGGGGACTTCCAATGATATTTGCTAGTTTGTTATGCATTGTTTCGATTATTTTGACTTCAAAAGTACTTGTTGAAACTTTACCAAAAGAAAGAATTAATGACTTGAAAATCAAACAACAAATACGTTTGGAGGCTTCTGAAGATATACAAGGTATTTGGAGTAAAGAAGTAGCCATTCGATTCATGCAAATTCTCTTGCAATCTTTTATCGCTATGATCTTTACCACTGGTTTATCTCTATCACTTTTAAAAAGATATAATGCAAATCCTGCTATTATTGGCTCAATTATGTCAGTATCTGGTGTTGTTTTATTAGTGTATGGTTTATTTCTTATTAAACGACTCATTGAAAAAGTTGGAGAAAAACGAATTTTCTTTGCCTGTATTATGGGATATATTATACTTTTCTCCATCTATCCTTATTTAAATGAATTTTGGATGATGTACATTTTCATGGGATTCTATGCATTATGTATGTCTTCTATATTTCCACTTGTATCTAGTAATATTACTAAAGCAGTGGGTCCCGACAAACAAGGAGAAATAAGTGGATGGACTACTAATTTGCAATCAATCTCCCAGACAACAAGTCCATTAATCTCAACAGGATTTCTTGAAATTGGTGGGTTAACCATTGGAGCAATATTTTTCAGCTCCTATCACCTAATTGGGTTTACAAATGTAATTTTGGCTCTTATCCTTTTAACTGTTGCCTATTATGATGTAAAGATGCATCCTAATCTTTATTCATATGAAATGATGGGAAGAGGTATGAAAAAGCCAGAATATATATAAGATTTCAATCAATAGAATACACCTAAAGCAATGGAAGGTAGAAAAAAAGAGTTAAAACCTGATCTCATTTCAGCTATATTCAATTTTTTCTTTTTTCTATTAACTGCTGCAATAAATCTATTCTGAATATGGGAGAATTTCAATAAACCTAATATATGAAGATATCTTATTTAATTGAGAAAAATTCTACTTAATGCTCACTATAAACGCAGTTGAGGAAGATCTCATGGTAAAGAATAAACTCAATCCCGGTAAAAAAATAAAATGCCCTATTTGCAATCATGAATTCATACCAGAGGCTTTTCATCATGAGAAAAGCAGTTTTGATATTGTAGAATCTAAGGGAGAATTAATTAAATTCCAAAATGGGAAGCACCAAGTTATTGTGAAACCGTTTTCTTCACTAAAAGGATCGTGGGTGACATATTGTCCCGAATGTGGTTATATTATTAAATTTGCTGCTGAAGTTGGTAAAAAGGAAGTTTTAGAAGATACTTCTTTAATGAAAAAATGGGGCGCTTTTAAAGAATTTGGAAAAACATATAAATATAGTTTTTTGTCTCAAGAGAAACCTTATAAGGATTTTTTGGATTACTTTATTGAGAAGGTTGACGGTATTAAAAATAAAATAAAAGATGCTTTAGATAAAATTGACTTTGCAAATTGGGGTGCCCCGTATCGGGAGTGGAAGACTAACAGAAATTTTGATGCTTTTAAATTTTTAGTTCAATTTTATTCGAATTTAGAGGATTACTGCAATGCGCAAGTTGAGGATTCAAAAAATAAAGATATGGCAGTTAAGATTGTGGAACTGCAATTGCCTGAGGATCTTGAAAAAATAATTCAAAATATTAGAACACTAAGAAATACAATTGTTCATGAGGTTCATGAACTAACTGAAGAAGAAGAGAAATCAATTGACAATGCTTACATACGATTTATATATTTTCTAGTACAGAAGCATTTGGAACCCCTTGAATTAAATAACGTTGAAATTGAACCAGAATATAATTTTCTAGAAGTTGAGAAAATAAATCATGAGATCCAAAGCTTCTTACAATTTTATTTAGGTACTATACTTGGAATAAAAGATTTCCATAAGACTTTTTTAACTCCTTTATTAAAGGATCTAGGTATTCCAATTATTTCAGATTAATATTGAATTTAGAATACATAAATTCAAATCTCTTTCTTAATTTTTTAATTAAAATTGATTTTAGGTTTTTAAATTGGATGTTGATAAAATCTGGGAAGAAGCTGAGTGGACAACTCACGCACGCATGATGATAGAAAACCTTGAGAAATTTCCAGACGACTCAAAAATAATTATGATAGTAAGGCATTCTCATAGAAATGAACCAAAGATTTTGGAAAAGGTGCACAAAATAAGGTTGACACCCCAAGGACATGCAATTGCAAGAAGATTCGGGGAAAATTTACCCATAGATAGACCAATTAGATTATTTCATAGTATAATTTGGAGATGTGAAGAAACGGCTCAAAACATTCATGATGGTTTTAGAAGTATAGGAGGAAAAAGCGAATTAATAGGAAACTCTGAACCTCTATATAAAATTGGAATTGATGACGATTCATTCTATAGATACATTAGTAATTATCATTTTAAAGAAATTCTGCTCCGCTGGGCAGCAGGTTTTTTTCTTCCAGAAGAATGGACACCTTTTATTCAATATATACAAAATGCTGCTGATGTAATTTGGAACCAAATTAAGGATGCTCCTCAAAAGGGGATTGATATCCATGTAACTCATGATTGGCATACAATGACCTTAAGATTTGGATGGTTTGCTTTACCACCTGATAAAAGATGGGTGAATTTTCATGGAGGTTTTGCATTTACGTTCAAAGAAGACCATATTCTCCTATTAGACTATGGTGAATTAAAAAAAATAGAATATCCACACTGGTGGAAAGGAAAAAAAAAAAATTGAAGTTTATTAATATTTTACTTTATTTTATCTGTATTAGCAACCAGGGCATCAATCATTTGAGGAACTACTTCAAGGGGCATAATGTGCCCCATACGTTCAATAATTAGTAGTTCTGCCCCAGGTATTGCCTCTGCTGTATCTATACCACCTTCTACAGGAAGAAGAGGGTCTTCTCTTCCATGGATTACTAGCGTTGGAATGTTTATAGATGAGAGATTAGGTTTTCTATTGCCAGTAGCTGCGATTGCTGCCTGTTGACGTATTGTACCCTCCGGATAAAAACAACGATCATACGTTTTTGCTCTTAATTCATAAGCCCGTTCTTCATCATATGGATAGCTACCATATATAAGGCGTCCACGTCTTACACCTTCCTTAATAAATGCCTCTCTGTCTGTTGGATACGGCCTAAATAATTCTCTTCTTAGTTCTCTCGAAACTTGAGGTAATTCAGGATTTCCAGTTGAGCTCATTATCGAGGTTAGGGTTAAAACTCTAGAAGGATGTCTGTATGCTATCACTTGGGCAATCATTCCACCCATCGAAGCTCCACAGATATGAGCTTTTTCTATATTAAGATCGTCCAAAACACCAATAGCGTCATCTGCCATATCCTCTAAAGTATATGGCACTTGAATAGATTCTCCTCTTTCTATTTTGGCAAAAAGCTCTAGCAAGTTTGGCATTCCAGCTTCTTCAAATTTGGTTGATAAACCTACATCACGGTTATCGAATCTGATGACATAGAATCCTCGATTTACTAAAGTCTCACATAGCTCATCTTGCCATGCGATCATCTGACCGCCAAGTCCCATAATAAGTAGCAATGGTTTTGAGGTGGGGTCCCCAAATGTATCATATTCAATTTCTATATTATGTACTTGTGCTCTCGGCATTATATTAGTCAATAAAATATTCAATGTTTAATTATTATTGAAAATCTTATCCTCTAAATTAATTTAATTAATTTAATGACAAAGAAGGCTATTTTTTAATCTTAGGTTTTGAAAATACTTTTTCAGTTGATTTAGATTTTAACATTTCATTTTTCAGATTTTCTGCTAAATAGCCTAATTTATTTGCAGTTGCAGATACTTCTTCCATTGAAGCTGTTTGTTCTTCTGCTGATGAGGTTATTTCATGAATAGATAAATTGGATGATTTAATCTTTTCAACTATATCTGAAATTACATTTCCAGTATTCAAAACAGCATCTTTAGATTCTTCCGCCAATTTCCTTACTTCATCAGCTACAACAGCAAAACCGCGGCCAAATTCTCCTGCTCTTCCTGCTTCAATGCTTGCATTTAATGCCAATAAATTAATTTGTTCTGAAATATTTATTATAAATTCCACAACTTTTTCAATTTCAGATGAGGAGTTCATTACCTCTTGGC
Organism: Promethearchaeota archaeon; assembly: GCA_048941385.1. GTDB lineage: Archaea > Asgardarchaeota > Lokiarchaeia > Sigyniarchaeales > SOKP01 > Loki-b32. The sequence goes on along the minus strand of JBHLNR010000014.1, from coordinate 34,153 downwards.
TTTCTGAAGCCACCTGTCTTGTAGAAGCAGCAATTTCTTCGGAAGCAGCATTTACTTCACTTGCACTTGCGGATAGTTCCGTTGCAATGTTTGCTACATTTATACTTGCTTCTGATCCTGCTTTTATTATTTTTTCCATATTATCATTGACATTTGCTATTGCTTTTGTAGTTGGGACTGCTACAGCGATTCCAATAATTGTAGTTATGACCATAATTATAATGACTATAATAAACGATACTATAGAGTTTGCAGTTGCCTGGTTAATGCTTTTGGCAACTTTAGCTTCCACTACTGGTTCAATAGCATCCAAGTGTAGTTGAATTAAAGACTCTTGGATATTAATATAATCCTTCATATCAAAAAACGAATTAACTAAAAGAAATATAGAATTTGCATCTGTAAATACTTGAGGATAAAAAATTGTAGAATACCAATTAATAATATTAGATGCTATGGTTTTATTCTTTCCATTTGGGCTATCAATTATTTCCTGTAAGGCGTTTAATAAATTAATTCCTAGACCTTCAAATTCATTTCGTATTGAAAATCTTTCGGTAACGGATGGGTTATAAATATAATCATTGATTAGAATTTCCTGATCTTTAAGATGAATCAGCACTTCTGTTGCGTTTAATATCATGCTAATATCATCCTGAGCTGAAATGAGATCATTAATTTCTAATTCTGCACTAACAATTTCTGCATTTATAATAGTAATATTGTTCCAATAAGAATCTAATAAATAAAATAAGCCCGTGGTGTTGCTCATTATAGTATTATAAATGTTATTAACATTATCAATTATATTTGTTACTCGATTTCCCAAGGATGGAATTAAATCTAAAAGATTCTGTAGGTGTTCTAATACTAGTTCATATTTCTCATTTAAATCATCAACAGCTCCTAGTGTCATTCCATCCTCATATTGCGTAATAATTTGAAATATATTTTCTAATTGAAACTTAACTTCATAAGTATTATCAATAGTTGCTATTTTATGATGTGTTAAATCTTCTATAGATGAATTCAAACTATTTACTTGGATTATACTTGCAATCCCAATAGTTATACATAATCCTATTAATAATGCAAATCCTCTGGACATTCTTTTTCGTATATTCAAGATAACACCTAACTAATTATTTAATTATTCTTATTTTCCTTTCTTACAGTCCTGTTTTTTAGAATGAAAATGTTTAGATCTATAAATCAAAAACAAATTTGTTAAAGATGGCGTTCTATATATTCTTACAAATTTATCTAAATTAATACTTATTAACATAATCAAATGATTATTTTTAAACTGCTCACGACAATATTATATTCCGTGTCATAGATACAAAATAAAAAAATGTAAGAGATTTAGTTGAGAAAAAAATTATTTTTGTGAAAAATTACTCAGTAATGCTATAGGTGGATAGAATCTATATATTTATAGAATAATGAATTAAAATAATAAAATGGTTTAACTTGATATTAAAATTAAAGTGAAACTCATGAAAATTGTACAAGGATTTATTGTTGACTCTAAAGAAAATTATCAATTAAACGTTATAAATCTCATAAAACAAGGAATAAGAAATTTTTCCAGACAGGAAATTGTTAGTCGAAAAATGGATGGGACTTTATTTCGTTATACATATAAAGATGCTTATGATAGGATGCAACAATTGGCAAATGGTTTAGAATCGATTGGGGTAAAGATTGGGGATAGGGTTGGTGTTTTAGCATGGAATCATTACCAAAATTATGAGATCTATTTTGGTCTTCCTGGTATAGGTGCGGTAATGGTGACCTTGAATTTACGTCTTTCACCCCAAGATTTATCTTATGTTGTAAATCATTCTGGAACATCAATAATACTAGTTGACGAGGATTTAATTCCCTTAGCTGAATCAATTATGGATTCATGTAAAAAAGTGAGAGGATATGTTATAATTACTGATAAGGATATAAATGATATTGAATCTAAGTTAAATCCAATCTATAGTTATGAAGAACTGTTGAAAAATTCATCTCCCTATTATGAATGGCCCAATTTGGATGAGAACTCGGCTTATGGTGCTTGTTATACTACTGGAACAACAGGAAGACCTAAAGGAGTTTATTATTCACATCGATTCGTGTATCTCCAAGCTTTAGCATTTTCTGCACAGATTTCATTGACTCCAGAGGATACACTACTTCAATTGGTTCCAATGTTTCACGTTATAGGATGGTCCAAACCACAGGCTGCAACTTATGCGGGATCTAAATTAGTTTTTTCTGGAAAGTGGAGTTTGGATGATCTTGAAGAAATTGCCAACTTAATGGTTCAAGAAAATGTCACAGTTTCCGGTGGTGTTCCAGCAGTTTTTATGGCTATGCTTGAACTTATTAGAAAAATGGAGAACAAACCAGATTTTTCAAAGACTCGTTTAATTTGTGGCGGTTCAGAGCCACCAATTACCTTAATGCGGGGTTTTTGGGATGAAACAGGGGGTGAAATTATCCATTCATACGGTTCTACTGAAGCCATGGCAATAACTACATTAAATTTCTTCAAGCCATGGCTAAAAAAAGAATTATCTGAACAAGAGTTATGGGAACTTAAGAAAAAACAAGGTACAATCGTTAATGGACTTGATATTAAAATAGTGGATGAAGAGGGTAATACTTTACCTAATGATGGGAAATCATCTGGGGAAATCCTTTTACGCGGCCTCTGGATTGCACGTAATTATTATAATGCTCCTACAACAAAAGATAGCTTTACGAAGGATGGATATTTTAGAAGTGGTGATGCGGGATCTGTTGATTCTGAAGGATATTTAAAAATTACAGATAGGATAAAAGATGTTATCAAAAGCGGTGGTGAATGGATAAGCTCAATAGATATGGAAAATGTGTTAGTATCTCATCCAAGTGTTCTTGAAGCAGCAGTTGTAGGAATCCCTCATCCTAAATGGGAAGAGCGACCTTTAGCACTAATAGTGTTACGTGTAGGTTTTGAGTCAACAACAAAAGAAGAGATCTCTAAACACCTTTCCACATCATTTGCTAAATGGCAAATTCCTAATGAAATTTTGTTCGTTCAGTCAATCCCAAGGACTAGTGTAGGAAAATTAGATAAAAAAGTTATACGAGATGAATATAAAACACTCTATACTACTTAACCTTGAAAATAGAAAAAGTTCCAGTTGCTTTACTCACCAGATTTTCACCATTTCGAATTTCTGACTCAAGATTGCTGAAATTTTTTCCTTTATAAATTACCTTCGTATCACATGTAAGTGTCCCTTCTCTAACAGGTTTGAAATACGCAATCTTTATTTCTACAGTAGAACATAATTCATCGTTTTCTAATAAAAGATATAATGCTGCCCCCATGCCGGTATCTGCAAGTGAGTAAATTACCCCCCCGTGTAATGTATTATGTGGATTCATCAGTTTACGTTCTACATTGAGAACGCATTGAGAATACCCTTTTTCAAGTATTGTAAAATTTAAACCAATCATATCACCGAAGAGATGAAATCCTTTAGTTTGAAGAGGATTCTTATTTTCCATAATCTATATGATAAAATTTTTCATTCTTAATAAAACTCATAAAATTCAACTGAAAGGTTAAATTAAATTACCATTGATAAATTAATAATTTTTAAGAATCAAAATATTATTTTTTCTTTCAGAAACCGAATATTTCGCAAGATAGGACAATGATTATTTGGATTGTAGAAAGTGACTCTGGTGTAAAACTGTTATATAAGTCCTTTTTAAAAACTGACGCTGATGAAGACATAGTTTCTGGATTTCTTACGGCATTTAATCAGTTTTCGATGGTAGAGTTTAAGCAGGCTATAGATTCCATAGAAATGGGTGGTTTAAGATGGATATATATTGTAGAACCAAAATACAATTTACTTTTTGTTGCTGCTGGGACAAAAGAGATGAAAACAGAAATATTGAAAACAAGATTAGAAGTAATAAAGAATGCTTTTATAAAAGAATTTAATCCTGTTTGGGAAGAAAAAGGTCATAACTGGGACGGAAATATTAACATCTTCTTACCATTTCTAAACTTAATAGAAGATTATTATACTCAATGGGAAGAAGTAGAGACCTTAACACAAACCGCTGATTTTTTTGATATTCTAGGAATATTCCAGAATATTTTCATTATGCTAAGGAATATCATCGAGAATAAAATGTATACCAAATCTAAGAATGAAATATTAGACCAAATTGATAAGGTCTACCAAGCTTATCAAGGTCAAGATGCTTGTAAAGAGGAACCTGAACTGAAAAACATTTCCTTCTCAAAAGAATCTTGGTTTGATATTATTGATATTAATTTAATTAAATGTGATAAAGAATTAGTAATCGATAGTTTGAAATATTTACTTAGCCAAGTTATTATTATAATACGAGAGATAAAAGGAGATAATTTGTGTTTAAAATATTTCAGAGAAGAGCAAGTATATAGCTACATTTTTAATAATATGGAACTTTTAAAAGATTTATCTTTAGATATGTACTTATTAGAACTCTTTTTACTATTATAATCTATTTTACTTCCCTTTATTTATCTCATTTTGAATTTTAATTCTTCTATATAATAAAGGGAGGCTCCTGCCAAGGACCTCAAGGTGAGGTCAAATCCATTAAGTAGGAGAAGGTAAATTTTTAAGTGTAACGAATTACACTACCAAAAGACAAAAATCCAGGGGATTGACAGGAGCCATTTTTTTTATGATTAACATTTTTGAAATAAAATTGCTTCAAATATATGACGATTTGTCTTATATAAGTATAGTAATTACTTTCATGAATATAAATCTTTAGAGTTAAAATTTATTATCTTTTTTGTATTTTTTCTTTTTAAATAAAGTGATAATACTATGTTGATAATTCTATGTTAGTTTTCAATTCGATAGTTTTGGAGGGAAACATAAAGAATAATAAGAAAGAATCTAATATAATTATTAAGGATATAAATAATTTCGATCCTAAATATTGAGTGAACATAAGATGCCTGAGAATAATTCAAGTTGCGAGAATGATGAAAACATAATTTTGAATTTTACTGAAATCTTTCAATTGATTAATCTATTAAATAAAAAATATGAAAAATTACAGCGTAGAGTTATTAAAAGCGAGAATCTTACTCCTCCCCAATATTCAATATTAATGGAACTATGGAAGTCTGACGGCAAACAGTTTAAAGAATTAGCATCTGCGTGTTGTTGCTCCCCCTCAACTATTACAGGTATAGTTGATACTATGGAAAAGAATGATTTAGTTTTTAGAGAGAATAATCCTGATGATAGACGAAGTCTTCTGGTTAAGCTTACTGAAAAAGGTAAAGATATTAAAAGTTCAACACCCCCAATTAAAATCATTTTAACTAATTGTTGTGAAGGGTTTACAGTTGAAGAGGCTGAAAAATTAGCTTTTTTACTGAAGAAATTGTCCGATTCATTTGAATTTAGTGGATTTGAAAAATGCTAATTATTTTATTAGCTTTTAAATTACTATTTTAATTTAAGAGAGAATAGTTCGGAGCCGAAATATCCGGAACCTTTATATACATATATTGATTATTTATACTTAAACTAATTTTTGTAAAATGTGAAATTTAAATGGTAGAAGAAAAAATTCTTGAAGATGATAAAATAAGGCAATCTGTAAGAGAAGCATATTCCAGAAGAGTAAATGAATCACCTGCTTCAAGTTGTTGCGGTCCAGCAACTCCTACAGAAACTCCAACTTTAAGTTGTTGTGGTTCGACAGCACCTACTGAAAATACGACAGTAGATGCAAGTAGTGCTTCAGTATGTGGTGGGGCAATTCAGCTTCCTACTGAACAAAGAGAGGAATTCCTGAAAAAATTCAGTGCTAGTCTAGGTTATACGGAAGATGATTTAGAAAATATCCCTGATGGAGCCAATTTAGCACTAGGTTGTGGAAATCCTACTGCCCATGCTTCAATAAAAGAAGGAGAAACCGTTCTTGATCTAGGTTCTGGAGGGGGATTAGATTGTTTTATAGCAGCTAATAAAGTTGGAAAAACAGGAAAAGTTATAGGTGTGGATATGACACCAGCTATGCTCTCTAGAGCTCGAGAAAATGCCGTAAAGGGTAATTATGATAACGTTGAATTTAGACTAGGTGAAATAGAAAATCTACCTGTAGCGGATAATTCAGTTGATCTTATTATATCTAATTGCGTAATCAATCTTTCTCCTGATAAGGAACAAGTATTTCGTGAAGCATTCCGTGCTTTAAAACCAGGTGGAAGGATAATGGTCTCTGATATAGTTCTATTGAAGGAACTTCCTGATATAATAAGGAATAATGCCCAAGCCTATGCAAGTTGCATCGGTGGAGCAATTATGAAGGACCAATATTTAGAATCGATTGAAAATGCCGGTTTTAACAAAGTAGAAATTATGGAACAGAGTAATTTTTCTACAACAGAACTCCTACTAAATGATGAGAGTATTAGAGAAGCCTTGGGAGATCAGATTGAAACAATTAAGCAGTTAGATCAATTAGATATTGATAGTACTAGTATAAAAGTAAAGGCAATTAAACCAAAATAAGTTTTTTTTTATTATTATTTTCTATTTTCATTTCCGCAAAATGGACACAAGCTAACTTCAGAATTTATTATATTACCACAGAATTTGCATATAGTTTCATTCTTACTCAGACTTGTTAATTCTTCAGCTCCTAATTGTTCTGATTGTTTATACATCATTGTTTGATTTAGAATGTCATATAGTTTTTCAGTTTTAACTTTATCTTTAGTGAACCTTCCCCACGATGCCTTTAGCGGTAAAAGAGAGAATATAGCCCCATCTAGGGTTTCAAAGGTAACGTAAGTTATTGTATCTACAATTTCCATAAGTATATGCTTAATTTGTAGAATTTCAATACGATTGATTTTTCCTGTTTGAAATGATTTGAATAAAATATAATTTTCGGTCAAAAAAATATGTCCTTGTAGGGAACTCTCCTTAAAATTAAAATTTCTTAATGAACTTGGATAAAACGCAACAATGGCATCAAATAAAATAATTTGATCCTTATTTAGAATCAGTCGAGTTAATTGTCTGAAAAGATCCTCTGTTATTTCCAGAGATGAATGATAGTGTTTTTTACTTCTTCTCAATGAATACAAATTATATGTATTTCCATGAAGAGTTACTATTTCTACGACAGGGATAGAAAATTGATTTTTCATAAAAAAATCTTGAATTTCTGATAGTTTTAATCGAAAAGGCACTTTATCTTTTTGGGATTCGAAAGATAGGTTATCATCTGTTAGAGAAATAGTCCCTCTTGATCTTTTTGAAATGAGCATCCTATATGAAGATACTCCTGTATGAAAACTTCCAAAAGATTCATAAAGAATACCCATAGCTTAATGTGTAAAAAATAATTTATAAATTTATAATATTATCTTTAATATTGGGTTTCACACAGTTAAATGTTAAGGATCTAAATTAGGAAAGTTTAAGATTATAGGGGACGTTTTTTAAGGAACTTGGTTATATAGATTAAAACTCCAAATATCCCAAGCCCTATAAATGATCCGAGGGAGATATAGCTAATAATTGATTCTATTTGAATAGAATTTGCAAAAGTAGGATTTTTTAGATTTATATAATATGCCCTTGTTTGTGTCGCAACAGAAATATGATTTCCATCTAAGGATATTGCTACTTCATTAACCAAACCCTCCATTTCAATAGTCTCAATAGTTTTATTACTTATTTTATTAAATATTAGTAAACGATTAATTTTTCCATCTAAAGGATCTCTCCATAGATTTGCCACTATATAATCTCCATTACCAGAAATTGCTATAGTATTAGTGTCTCCAGATTCTGGAAAGGAATATTTCCATAGTCTAGTTAAACTTAAGGAATCAAAGAGATAAATTCCATCACCACATCCAACAGCTATATAATCTCCATCTTGAGATATATCAATAGCTCTTATTGAACTATCTGTGTATATAATCGTCGGGGTTGAGCTTGATTTATTAAACAAATAAAGCTCATGTCCTAATGGACTATTAGCTTGACCTCCCGCTACAATGAATTCTCCATTAGACGCCATCGCTATATCATGTAATATATCTCCAATGTGATAATGCCACATTGGAGTTGAGCTATTTTTATTAAATAAATAAACATCTCCATCCCCAAAACTACATGATACAATATAATTTCCTTCAGAAGACATAGCTAAATGAAATCCTTCATTGGAGCCATTAATTAATAAAGTGGAAGTACTTCTTTGATACAAGTATAATTTATACCCAGCAGAAAATGCCGAATACTCTCCATCCGAAGAAATAACAACACTCCCACCATCGGTAGTAAAATTCCATATAGCAATTGAGCTATTTCTTTCAAGCAGCCGTACAATTCCATCAAGACCTCCCGCTATTATATAATTGGAATCCGCAGAAATATCTACATCATGAACATCCTCAATAGATCTCCATATCCACAAAGGTTTTGAGCTTTGTCTATGAAACAAGTATAATCTATCGTTCTGGCTACCTATGACAAGATAATCCCCACTGGCTGAAATAGCAGTATAAGAATTATATTCTTTATAACTGTTAGTTAAATAATAGGACCATGAAAAATTTGAAGGATTAAAAAATAATATTGATGCTACTGAACCAAAACAGCCTAGAAGCGATATAATTAGTATACCTTTTATTTCGTTTTTGTTTATGTTCATATCTTTTATCAAATCCATTTATTTCTGAATAAATTCTTCATTTTATTATCACAATTTTTCTTCTATTTCTCTTTTTTAATTCCTCTCTTCTTTAAAGCATATTCTAATCCATAAGCAATACAAAAAATTATAGAACTGGCAGGTATTCCAATAAATAGAAAATTTTCTAAAACTGTTGGAAATATAGAGGAAAGATCTTTCCCTTTAATTGGATTCTTTCGATCAAATAAGTAAGTTCTGAACTCAAAGTTAACATCATCCTCATAATAACCCGCACATGCAATATAATCTCCATCTGAAGATATTTTTATTGCATAAGACTCTCCTTTTGTTCTATAGCGTGAAACAAGCAAACCAGTATCACATTTCAATAGATAAACATTTCCTTGTAAATCTCCAGCTGCGATATAATTTCCATCTTCAGAAATTGCTGCTGATAGAATATCTGTAGTTGTCAAGTAAGTCCATATGGGAATAGAACTATTTGTTCCAAAATAATAGATCTTATCTTCAGTATTCGTAACAATTAAGAATTTTTCATCTGTAGAGAACTCAACAGATAATATATCCCCTTGAGTTGTATAATTTCGTATGGATGTCTTTGAAGTCGAGTTAAATCTATCAAAAAGATATACTTTGTTATCCTTTGAACCTACTGCGATATACTCATTATTGGATGAAATAGCAACTGTACTTACTTCACCTCCAGTAGTATAGTTCCATAATGATCTTTTAGATGGAATTTTTGTATTGTTCATAAAATATGCTTTCCCAGAAGAATCTCCTAATACTATATAATTACCATCTGAGGATATTTTAAAAGAATTTATACCTTCAATACCAGTGGTAAAGTTCCAAATTGGCATCGAATTAGTACTTTCAAAAACATTAATAGTATAAAAGTCATATTTTGCTGCCAGATCTTTCCCGTCAGATGAAATTGAGACAGGTGAAGTAATCAGAGCGGTTCTATAAGTCCAGAGAGGTGTGGAACTATTACTATCGAAATAATAAACATAACCTTTTTCATTAGGAGCAACTATAGAAACCCCTGCCACAAAAAAATTCCCATCTCTACTCATAGATAATTTTCCTACACACAAATTCTGCGAATATCTATCCCACAGAAGCTCATTTTCAAAATAGTCGAAAAAGTATAGTCTATCATCGGTTCCAATAGCTAAATATCTACCATTAGAAGAAATGTCTAAATCATGGACAATTCTGTCCGTTTGGTAAACCCAAGTTCTTGTTGAATGAGTTTGTACAACATTAGAGAAAGTAGGGATGAAAATACTAAGAATTAAGGTACTAATAATAATGATTTTTGAATATTTATTGATTTTAAGCAAAATATAATACAATCCTCTTCATTTTTGAGATATAAGACTAGTTGAAAATGAAGTCAATATGAATTCACATTAATTTCGTCTTGAATAATATTTAATCTAATTATATATTAAAATATTCATATTAGATGAATTATAAATTAGAATATCAAAAATGGTAAGTTTTACTTTAGTAATATGCGCGGAACCTTACAAATATGAAGCTATCGATACAGCTTTAAATTTAGGTGAAGCTATAATAAAAAAAGGGCATGAAATCTTAGGTATATTTCTCTATGGAAGTGGAGTATATAACATAAAAAACCGAGAAATAACTTCTGATTCGATTAGAAATATTTCAGAACGTCTTAGTCAATTTAGTATAAACCGTAATACTAAACTAGCAGCTTGTAGTACGTGGGTTAGCTTAACAGGTATTCAATCTACTGAATTTACTCAAGGTGCATGTCAAGAGGGTTTAGGAGGGCTTTCAGATTTGATATCACAATCTGACAAAGTAATATTCTTTGGGCCAGGAGGGTGATGAAAAATCGTTCAATCAATTGCTATTATATGTGAGGATTCCCCTTTTGGTAAGAATTCTGCGATGGAATCTATTCGTCTCGCAACAGGTTTGCTAGCCATTGGAGATATAGAACTATGTAAAGTTATATTTATGGGAGATGGTATTTACTTTCTTAACAAGAATATTAATCCTGAAGCTTTAAATGTTGACCCTTTTAATAATATTATGAGATTAATGGAGCTTTCTGACTTAGAAATCTATATTCATGATGACGCCCTTGATATAGCGGGGATGGAAAAGTCAGATTTAATTCAATATGATAATTTGAAGGTTGTTACTATTGAGAAAATTTCGGAATTAATTCTTGAAGCTGAAATGAGTTTTAAATATTAAATGGATGGTGATAATAAATGAATGAGCAACCTACTTTAGTATATTTATATGGATTCAGTACTTCACTTGAATCGAAGTTAAATACCATTAAGCTGATTATAGAAAATCAACTCAAACGTAACTCTCAAATTACTTTTATTTTTATTCAAGATGGAGTTATAGGAACGTCTTTACAAAACAAAATTTCTCGTTCAATGAAAAAACTATTAGATTTACCTATAACTTTCTTCAGTATGGTTCCAGACCTTAAAGCACGAGGACTTGATGCTTCAAATCTTCAAAATAAAATAAAGGGTATTGAATACGAGGATTTAGTTGACATTTTAGTGACAAATTCCAAAATTATCTCTTGGATGTAAAAAAGAAAATCATTTTTTTGACGGTCAATAAACTTTAAGTTAAATCAAATAGTCCTATTATTAAATTTTTAATTTTGGAAAAGTGAGAAAAATATGCCGAGAGTAACAGACCCATTAAAAATTAGAAATATGGAAATTAAAAATAGATTTGGATTTCCTCCTATGATGTCAGGTTCGATCTCTAATGGTATTCCTGGAGATAATTTCTATCATGTTTATGAGCCAATTGCAAAGGGTGGGGTTGGAATAATTACAGTAGAAGCTACTTCACCCGAACCAATGAATACTCCCATTTCCCCATGCTTAGGATTAGATGAAAATGTTCCTGCCTTTAAAAAATTCACTGATAAAATACATGAGCATGATGTTAAGATTGGTATTCAAATCGCAAATCCAGGTGTCTTAGGAATAATGTTTATTGATATAATGAAAATGCCTATACCAGTATCTGCTCCATCCAGTGTAGATCCAATAGTTGCAAGCTCAGCCTATGATCTGATTCGAGCTAATTGGAAAGAAGATTTAGAGAAAACAGGATTTAAAGAAATTCATGCTTTAACTAAAGATGAAATAATCCAAGTGGAAAATTTATTTGCGACAGCAGGAAAAAGAGCAATAGATGCCGGATTTGATTATGTCGAAATTCATTCTGCACATGGCACATTATATCATGATTTCTTATCGCCTTATTACAATCAAAGAACAGATGAGTACGGTGGTTCATGGGAAAATAAAACTCGATTTATTCGTGAAACTGTTGAAAAAATGAGAGATAAAATTGGAGATCACCCTATTTTCGTACGGATTTCCGCTGAGGAACTTCTAGATGATGGTTTAAAAGTACAAGATCAACAACAGGTCGCTAAAATCCTTGAAAAAATTGGAGTTGATTGTATTGATGTCAGTCAAGGAATTCAAATAAGAACACCTGAAGGAATAAATATCCCAACATATATCCCGCCTGGAGGTTTTATTCATTATGCTGAAGCGATTAAAAAAGTTGTTAATATACCTGTAATCGGTGTAGGTAATATAATTGATCCAAAAATGGCTGATGAGTTTATACAACAAGGTAAAGCGGATATAATCTACATGGGAAGACAACTTATCACTGACCCCGAAACTCCTAATAAGTATTTTAATGATCAAATAGATGATATTAAATTTTGTATTGGATGTCAGGTTGGATGTGGTGGAGTATGTGTTTTAAATCCATATAAACGTCATAATTTTAAAGAACTCGTTAAAACTGAAGATCCTAAGAAAATTGTGGTAATAGGTGGTGGAATTGCTGGAATGGAACTTGCTAGAGTAGCTAAACTTCGAGGACATAATGTTGAACTCTATGAAAAATCTGATAAACTAGGCGGATTGATGCATATCTTAGCAACTGAGTATAAAAAGGAACAATTCATGAATATTTCCAAATATCAAATAACTCAACTTCATAAAATGGATGTTCCTATCCACCTCAATAAAGAATTGACAAATGAAGAAATCAAGGAACTAGATTGTGATGTTTTAGTTTTTGCTGTTGGAACTGAAGCTTCAATACCAGTTAAATTTGAGGGACGTGATAATGTATTGACTCAAGATGAAGCTATTTCAAAATTAAAACCGATTGGAAAAGATGTAGTAGTATGGGGATTAGATACTTATTGGAAGGGTGGTGCAGAAACAGCAATCACTTTAAGAGAACAAGGATATAACATTAAAGCAATTGCAGGAAAAGAGAAAGTGTTAGCAGGAATTCTCACCCAAGCAAGACTTACAGGAAGAGTTACTTGGATCCATCGTTATTTCAGAGATAATAAAATACCTATATTCAAACGTGCTGAACTTATTGACGTATCAGATACCACAGTAACCATAAAAGATTCTGAAGGTAAAGAACATATAATCGAAGCAGATACCTTGGTACATGTTGGTGGTCGAATGACTCCAAGAAAATCTCTTGAGAAAGAATTTGAAAATGTAGATTTTAAAGTTGAATTTATTGGGGATTGTAAAAAACCTCGAGACATTCAAGCGGCAATTAAAGATGCCCAAACCTTAGCACGAGCTATTTAATTTTTAAAAAATATCTTATCTTAAATTCTATTATTTTATTTTATTTCCTCTAATTTTGATTATTATATTTCAAAACACTAAATAAATGATAAATTAAAAAAAAAAGAAAAAAACCTTAACCTAGAGCTTGGTTTATTAAGTCAGTTAAATCTATCATTTCAAGATTAGAACCGAGAGCTTCTATTGCATCTGATAGATTCCTATAGCAGAATGGACACATACTCACCAAGATTTCTGCACCTGTTTCTTCTGCTTCTTTTATTCTGCTCTTAGCAATTTCTAAAGCTAAATCAGAGAAGCCCTTTTTTACTCCCCCTCCAGCACCACAGCATTTCGCACTCTGCTTAATTGTTCTCATCTCAGTTAGATTCGTAATTTTCTTTAAGATTTCTCGAGGTTCTTCAAATAATCCCATATGTCTTCCCGTATGACATGGATCGTGATAGGTAGTTTTTAATCCTAAATTTTTTAATCGTACATTGTTATCATTTATGTATTTGTTTAAGAATTCAATTGTATGATAAACAGTAATTCCTAAATCTTCCATATGGTCTGCATAGTCTTTCTTTAAGGTTCTATAACACCCTGCGCAACTAGTAATTATAGTCTTCACACCACTTTTCTTAAACATTTCATAATTCTTCGTTGCTACAGAATTAAAAGCTTTAAGGTCTCCTGTTCTCATCCCAACACTTCCACAACACACTTCATGTTCTCCGAATACAGAGAAATCTACATTCAATTTTTTAAGTATATTAGCTGTATTAATTGCTACATTCTCAATATCTGGAGTTAGTGCTGCTGTGCATCCAACGAAATATAGAATTTCTGCTTGTTCTGTGTTGGCATCTTTCACCTTGAAATCAAGCTTTTCTAACCAATTAGCTTTAAGCTTATTGTCTCTTTCATAAGGATTTAACAGCTCAACCATAGCTTTATTCATTGGAACGTGGGCCTCAAGACCACAACCTGCATCAACTAATTCTGCTCTCAATGCTTCGTACAAAGCGACATTATCCATATCATAGGCACATGCTTCCGCGCAAGTATTACATGTAGGGCATTGATATATCACTTCTGCCATTTCTTTGCTTAGATCTAATTTACCTTGCCAAAGAGAGCGTATTATTTGCATTTTTCCCCTCCCAAAAAAGGGTTCAAATCCAGATGTATGGTCCCTAGCAACACATACACCCCATCTTGGTGGATTAGCGGTATAATCCGTTTGCTCTCTACAATCACCACACGCTATGCATTGAAGAACATTAGGACCAATCTTAGCCAAATGTTTATACTTTTCCTTTGGATCGAATTCTGTCATTTTCTCTAATCCTCCTCTTCTACATAATAATCTTTAAATTTCGAATCGTAGGTATGCAAATGGAACTTGTTTGGGCTTAAAAGATAGTTAGGATCTACAGTTTTCTTCATATCTCTAAAAAACTGTTCATATTCGGGAGTAAAAGCTCCAGCTTCCGTTACTGATTGTGATATCGATTCTCCTAACCAATAATGGGCACCTCCATACCGAACTTGATGCCTGATTTTCTTATGCCAATTTTCCATATTCTTTTCGCGTTCGCCTTCTATATTCTTCCCTCCAACTCCTCCTAAAACTACAAAATTACCGTTTGGAAGAAAATAAAGCATCGACGCAAAAATTCCGGGATATACAGCACCTGCTCCCATCTCAGCAGCATATTTTCTACTGAAATCAACAACTTTGGTATAAATCTCCCCCATGTGTGAAATAGGAACCTTGTGGCATGTTGCCATTGAAATCTGGGCCGGCATAGGTGAAATAGATGCCTGAAAGAAATGAAATGTTCCTTCAAGATCATACCCAAATTTTGGTTCTTCTACTATATCTGCTCTTAATAAGTTACCTGGGACTCTCTCTGCATCATTCTTCATGATCTCTGTAAGTTTTTCTAACTTCAGGTCTAATGTAGATTGTTCCATAGCCTCTATTGTTATATTCATCAGAGGACCCCTTCCTTTAATTGTTATTCCCGTTCGTTTCTTAAAATCAGGTTTAGCCATTTGAATCATGATAGCAGGCAACACAGAAAGATCCCTTAATCCCTCATTTATTTCAAACCGAATTTTATGACTTAACTCAAATATTTTATTATAATCCTCCTTTTCAAGCACATAAAATCGTGCTTCCTTAAAGGGAGGATCGGGAAACAATCGTAAAATTGCTTGTGTTTTAATCCCCATTGTGCCTACATCACCCATAAAAAGTCCGGTAAAATCAGGAGATACACCATAACGACAGAACGGTTGTGCATATTTATTTGCCTGTGACCCAGTCTTGATAATGGTTCCTTCTGGATTTGGTAAAACCACCGTTACCCCCAAGCAAATATCTGGGACTAATCCATATTTCGTAGAACCTCCACCTGCTGTACTATTAGAAAGTCCCCCACCTATAGTCGCCGAGAATCCACTCCCTGGGCCAATTATACCTGTAGTATAACCAGTGGGATGAAGATGTGATATGAGCGCACCCCAAGTGATCCCACAACCAACTACTACATAGTAATCATCTGTGTTGAATTCTTCCACTTGGTTCATTCGAGTAAGATCTATAAGGATACCACTTTCTGTTACTGATCCACCAACAAGATCAGCACCTCCCCCTCTAGGAACCATCCGCATTTTATATTTATTAGCAATTTTCACGATTTCAGAGACTTCTTCGGTAGTTTCAGGTCTTACTATAATATCTGCCCACCGATCGGGGAAAGCAGGGTCTACATTCCTCGAATAAGCCGCTTTCATGAAATCTTTATCAGTTACAAAGTCCTCTCCAACAACACTCTCAATCTCACTATATGCTTCTTTAACTTTCGAAATTTTTATCACTTTTTTTGTCATTGTTAGTTGTTTTTTTTTAAATGTTGAATCTAATTTAATCATTGTCCTTAAATAATTTTCTTTATTCAAGCAAATTAGAAAATATGTTGAATATATCTCTTAGCCATTATAAAAAAAGAAGAAAGAAAATAAGGTTAGAAACTAATCAACCATGTATTAATATTATTCGCAAAAACTATTAATAAGACAAGAATTACGAGAAATATAACACAATATAGTTGACCTCTCCTAATATTTACACCTTCATATACTTTTTTAGCTCTGAAATGAAACTCTCTTGATTTTGCTTCATAAAAAGATTTTAATCCTTTATATGTAAGAATTAAGTCCCCGTTCATTTCCTCTATATATTTATCTTTAATTAGCTTATTAAGGTGTTTTTCGGCAATTTTTTTTCCTAAATCCTCATAGAAAAAATCAGCGAATCCTTGGTAATATAGACGACCAAGTTCAAGTCCAGATTCAAAATTTTCTAATAGACTTGATCGAGTAAGATTTTCACGTCTTATACTCGCAAAAATATAGGCAGTTAAGCGATTATAATAAATCGTATCTCCAGCGACTCTAATCTCTGTAATATCAAAATCCTCTTTTTTTGCTAATAAATCGTATAAGATTTCAATCCCTTCTTTAAAAATAATTATGGCAATAACAATCGCTACAATGGCATCAACGAAATAATATTCAAATATTGCAAACGTTAATCCAATAATTACTCCAAATGATATCTTCACATTTAATTCTGAATCTTTTGAATCACTTAATAGAGACAGATTTCCTGAATTTCTACCTACAATTCCTTTAAGAAACATGAGTCCTCCATTTAATCCCATTGAAATGAAACCTATTAAATATGCTTGAATAGTTGGAGTAATTGGAGTTTGATTAAATAAAGCCTCTATTCCTGACCAGACCATAATACCTCCGGTTAATAGCATTAAACAAATTATTATAAAACTCGCAAGCTTATCCCTTTTTAGCTTTAAGCTCAGAACCCCGATAATCCCTATTTTGATTAGATCTGTTAGATTCTCAAATCCTTCGGTTATCATACCTTGAGAAGCTAATTGAAGACCAGTAATAATCTTTAAAGTTGATAGGATAATCAAAAATAAAGCAGTCCCATACATGACTGTTTTTTCAGAAAAAAGTTTCCTCATCCAATATGAAGTATGATTATTAGTAAAATAACATGATTCTGTCAGTTTTTTTCCTTTTTGCGTAAGAGTGATATTTCCATTCACTTTAATATCAACTAATTCAAATCTCTTAGCAACTTGAAGATATTCTTCTACATCAGTATCCTCAACCACTAATTGTTTTGTAGAAGAAATGAAAAATAGACGCATTTTTTTTTTCAATGTATCGATCTTATTAACACCATCATAAATTAGGCCAAGAAATCCATAGAAATAGTCGGTATGAGGTTCATGACCTCGTCCAGGATACTTATCCATGAGAATTTTTCCATCACGAGCAGGTCCACGTCGAAGCTCTTTCCTTGAGTATTTAGAACCTAATTCTGATAATCCCATTTTCGTCTATATAGGAATCATTATGATTTCTTTTTAAAGTTGTATAATTTTCCAATTTTCTCTTCCAATTCAAATAAACCATTATTTGTAAGAAGTGAAATAATTTCCTCTTCTTTCATATGATGATCATCAACTGACAATCGTGAATTCAATTTTAGTAAACGATAAAATTCATTTAATATACAATCTTTATCATTTAAGGCGTGTAAAACGTCGAAGCAAATTATAGCATCAACGCTTTCAGCATTTAAATCAGTTTTACAATCAGTCATTACCGTTTCAATATTTTTAAATCCACTTTTTGCTACTTTTTCTTTTACTTTATCAATTGCAAGCGGATTTATATCAACAGCAATTACTTTTCCAGCAGGGCCAACTATATCTACTGCAGCTATAGAATAACTTCCAGGGCCACATCCATAATCAAGAACGATATCACCGGTTTTGATTTTAGCTTTTTCTATTTTAATTGAAGGTGAATGAATTTTATCTCGAATTTTGAATAAGAAAGACATGAATTTGAAATCAATATTGGATTGTTTTCTTGAATTCTTTTTTTTTTCATTCATTTTTCATTGAATCCCCTTAGTTCATTATAATATAATACTATAATATTATAAAGAATATAAATTTAGGCATTCCTAAAAATGTTATTAAACTCCTTGAGTAAATATGATTAAATTATCATCGCTGGGATTTAAATAACCCATTCACCAAAATCTAAAAACTAGACTGATATTATTGATACTAGCATTCTAACTATAATAATAAAATTATTTTAAAGTAAAAAAATACATCCATTATTCTGGTTTTCCATAACGATCAGGATACTCTACAGCCCAAGTATCCATTACTTCTTGATGTGGTGCATCATTATACACACCCCGATCTTTTAAATAATCTACAAATGGTTCTCCGTCTTTATTTGTACTTGCGAAAAGTCCATCTTTAACACCATCGAAATCTACCCAAGGAAAATTTTTCCTTATACAGAGTTCCTTATCAAACGCACAATTAGCTTCGACCCATCTCCCCTCAAGAAAAAGTTCTACAAAACCATGAAAGATGAATACATTGCTCCCCATTCTTGTTTTAAGATTTTCACTTACCATATGGTTTACGATATCAACATAATGAAGTCTTGAAGGGATTCCCACAGCTCTGGCTAAAGATGCTAACAAAATTGCTTTAGGGATACAGAAACCATATCCTTTTTTCAAAGTTAAACTTGACTTCCACTCTTCTTTATCATGAGATTTATGTGAATCTCTGACTGAATATCTTATTCCATCACGAACAAAATAAAAAAGCGAAATTGCCTTCTCAATATCATTTTCAATTCCATCGGTCAGCTCTTTAGCTTTTTGTAAGATTGATGGATGCTTCCAATCCATAAAAAAAGTAGGTTTAAGAGTTTCTTCAAAATCTTTATTTAGATCTGTCATTAAATTTTTAAAACTAAATATCAATTTAATAGTTTCCGACTATTTCGAATAAATCAAGCGATTTAGTAAGTAACTTTTATTAGGTTAATAGGTCTATATTCTAATTATTATATTTCTTTGAAAAGAGGGTGTTAATAATTAGCAAAGTAAAAAATGCTTATAAAGAAATAGAAGATATCCTTGGATCAGACTTTATATCAGATAAAGATTTCATGAAAGCGGCTTATTCGAGGAATGTAGATCCTGCTTTCCCCGATCGGTGGGCAGATATGATCGTCAGGCCTGAAACTACTGAAGAAGTCTCTGAAATCGTGAAAATTGCAAATAAATACAAAATTCATATGGTTCCAAGAGGTGGTGGCGCTGACTTAGTCGGGGGTTCTGTGTCGGAAGGTGGTATCCTTATAGATCTTACTCGAATGAACCAAATCCATGAAATTAATGTAGATGATTACTATGTTGTAGTTGGATGTGGGATTACATGGGCTTCGATGCTTTCAGAACTACAGAAAAAAGGAATGACTACGGGAATTTTAGGACCTGGAAGTGGGTATTCCGCAACTATAGGTGGGGGACTTTCAAATGCAACGGTAGGTTTCAGCTCAACTAAATATGGATTAGTCCCAGATATTTGTTTGGGGGTAGAAGTCGTACTTCCTGACCCAATGGGTACGATAATAAGAACAGGCTCGGCAGCAAATAAATATGCAACGCCCTTCTGTAGATATGGCGTTGCTCCAGATTTTACAGGACTTTTTATGGGGGATGTGGGTACCATGGGAATCAAATGCAAAGCTTATCTACGGTTATTCCCTGATCCACCCTACAAAGCGCGAAGGTATTATATGCTTCTAAAAGATGATTATAATAAAATCTTTGAGTTAGGTCATAAACTTCGAAAAGAAGTGGGAGATGGACTTAATGATTTGATGGTTTTTCCATTTATATTAACTCAATTATTATATGGTCAGGTTGTTAATAAACCGAGTAAAAGACCAAAATTAACAGGTCCAGTTGTTTCAGTAACTCTTGATGCGACAGATGAAAGAATATTGGATATATATCTTGAAAAAGTTAATGCGATAATGCTTAAAGACGATACTTGTCGACCTTTTGAGTGGCAGGAAATTGATTTAGACATGGATCATTCAAAAGATTGGAAGTTCACCTTAAAAGAAGAATTTAATTTCTTTCAAAAGTATATTTCCATGGCACCTCCGAAGAGTTCATGTACTACTTGTCATAAGGTCGCAATTTCTCGGCTTAATGAAAGTGTTCAAAAAGGTGTACAATTTAATATAACTAATCAAAAAGAGTTCCCCCCAGGTAATCCTCCCTATCCTGTATTTGCTTCCTTTTTAATGTTTCTGCCTAATGGAAATTGTGTGATTGTAGGAGGTCTTGGTGGTGATAACACCGACGAACACCGTGAAGCTACGATGAATATCTGGCATAAAAAAATCAGACATCAAGTACGATATGGTGGTGCTCATTATTGGCTTGGTGAATCTATAAGCCAATCTATCGTTGAAGCCGACGCATATACACCTGAGTTTATGCAATTCTTTAAGGATATGAAAAAAACAGTTGATCCTAATTATCTTTTAAGCCCAAATAAGTTCCACCTATATTCATATGACCATGACTATACTCAACATATTGTAAAGGATGAATAAAAGTAAAATAGTCAAATAGTAAATCCTTCTTTTTTATTTTTTAAATTAAAAAATTTAAAAAGGAAAATTCAAACTATATTAAATTGCTTCTAGTATATGCACACACATAGCTGCGGGTCCTGAACCTATAGTTCCACCACCATTTTCGGCTAGGGCAAATTTAGGGCTATCAACTTGTCTTTTACCCGCATCTCCCCGCAATTGAGTAACAAGTTCATATATTTGTGCTAAACCAGAAGCTCCTAGTGGGTGTCCACGAGATAATAATCCTCCACTTGGATTTACAGGAATTCTTCCTCCGAGTTCTGTTTCCCCGCTCTCGGAAAATGGACCTCCTTTTCCTAATGGGCAAAAACCCATTTGTTCGACTTGTTCAAGTTCTCCATAAGCCGTAGCATCATGAACTTCAGCTACATTTATATCTTTTGGACTGAGACCAGCCATTTTATAAGCAGCTGTAGAACTTCGCTCAGATACATTATCTCTCCCCCAAGAACCTGATCTTAGAACTGAAGCTCTTACCAAGATGGCTTTATCATTTGGATGCTCCTTTAAGAATTTTTCAGAACAGAGGATAGCAGCAGCAGAACCGTCTCCTACGGGGGCACACATTGCCCTAGTTAATGGATAAGCTACTTCATAATCTTCCATAACTTGATCTACTGTCATGGGAAAGGTGTATTGAGCGAGTGGATTTAAAGTAGAGTTGTTATGGTTCTTTGCTGCAATTACTGCAAGCTGACGTTGTGTAGTTCCGTATTCTTTCATATGAGCTCGTGCTCCTGCTGCATAAAAATCCATAAAAACTGAATGACCTCCCTTCTTTGATTCCTTTTTTTCTCCACTCTTTGCTGCCTTTTCTGCTCTTTCTTTAGCTGTTTTTTGCATTTGCGCTATCATATTTTTTGTCAGTTCGACATCGGTATACGTTATAAAACCTCCCATCATTTTAGCTCGATCTTCTTGATATACTTTTTCTGACCCAATTGCTAGGGCACAGTCAAATACTCCTGCTTTTATCGCTGTCCATGCACCATTAAATGCTGTACTCCCGCTAGCGCAAGCATTTTCCACATTTGTTATTGGTACTTTATCAACACCATTGGGTGTGAGTGCTACTTGTCCACGTATACTATGTTGAAAATCTGTCATTCCCCATCCAGTATTGGAAAACCAAGCAGCTTCAATATTCTTTAAATCAAATTCATTATCATCTTGAAGTGATTTAAGTGCTTCTCTAGTTAAATCTTTTATACTTTTATCAAGAAATTTACCAAATTTAGTCATTCCAACACTATATACATAAACCTTATCACTCATGTTCGTTAACCAATCTTGTTAAATATTACAGAATAGAATGTAATATTATTGTTAATTATTATGAATTTACGTAAAAAAACATTCATCAGGAAATTTTATTAAATATATAAAAGTTTAAAATCAAATGAGGGGCTATATTTTAGAATAAAAAAAAATAAAAATAATAATCTCCCAGTAGATTTGCCTTCTAGGAGGTTTCACTTAATATTCTTAGAATATTGAAGAGATTACTAGTAAGATAAATGCTAAAAGATAATGCATATTTAGTTCCTAACCTCTTTTTTTGAAGATTTGTATTAGATTTGATTTTTATATAGAAAGTAATCCATCAAGATATTCAATTTGCCTATCTAGTTTGTTGATGAGATGACAAATATCATAATTCTCGAAAACTTGAGTTATGACTTTTTTCTGGATAGAATGTGATTTTTGAGAAATTATTTGAATATTGTATAGAAATTCATAATATTTCATATCCGAACTTGTTTTCTGTTCCACTTTTTTCACTTTTATTTTTTTATTTCTTAATTTTAAATTGGATATTATTTCATAAATAGTTTAACTTTGTAAACTTTTCCAAGACTTCGAACTAATTAGAAAGTTGCAAGTTTATAAGAAAAGCCTTGTCTAGATAACGAAATGACTAACAATTAAAAAAAAGTATAGAATTGTAAAATGGTTCTTTACGCTTCTTGTTTTCCTTCTTGTGGAATATTTGCCTCTTCTTGTATTTCAGGACCTTCTACACCTTCTCGAAACCAAGTTACTGGTCTGTATTCACGTGGTACAACCCCTTCTTGTTTAAATTTAGGATAACCAAGACATAAAGCACTCGCGCATGTCCAAGGATTTTCGATACCCAATTTTTTCTTTATTGGTTGGAAAAAATTGACACCAGCAGCAATAAATCCACTCCAACATACTTTAATTCCTAGAGAATTTGCAACTAAATTCATATTCTGACCACATATACCAAGGTTTAATTCAGGACTTCCAATAGATCTTGAATCAGCAAGAAGAAGTATTACAACCGGAGCATTCCAACTCGGATTAAGTTCTTTATGTTTAGCAATTGTACCAAAACCTCCAAGCATAACACGAGGATCATAAGCTGAAACATTAAGAGGGGGACCCTCAACCATAGATGCAAGACCTTTTACTGAGGTATCATTCATATACATATTATAAAAATTCGAAAGCAAATTTTTGGTTAAATTATTAATTTCGGTAAGTAGTGCTTTATCCGTTATAACAATGAATCTCCAAGGTTGGCAATTTCCAGCACTCGGAGCAAATCTTCCAGCTTCCAAAACTCTCTGAATTAATGTATCTGGTATAGCTTTATCCTTATAATTTCTTACACTTCGGCGAGTAAAAACAGCTTTCTCAATTTCATTCCATTCTGTTGGATTTCCCTCAGCATCTTTAGCATCCATTGGCATCCTGGCAGGTAAAGGATAAGGCTCAGTCTTCCAGAATCCATCATCTACATGATAACTATCTATTATATTGACTGCATCATTAGGACAGGCAACTTTACAGTTATAACAACTGAAGCATGCATATTCCTCTTTCATTATTGGGTATCCTTCATCATTTTTCTCCCAACAACGAAATACACAATTGTCAATGCATAATCCACATTTATTGCACTTGGATTCATCCACTTTCATTACACCCATATGAACATCATCCATATTCGGGCGTAAAATATCTTTTACATCTTCCCATGGCATAACTCATTTATCCTCTTTTCCAAATCGCTTATAGACATAAATTTTACATTATAAAATATTAAATCAACAATTTATTAAACATTATATAATTTTTAAAAAATATAATTGCAAAAAAGGCTTGAAAAATGGAAGAAAAACAGATGATTGCTTTGACGAATATGATCCAAAAACAATTAAATATCGATCCTAATGATACTTTCGCTGACGTTGTAAAGAAAAAGGCAGAACGGGTTGGTGATAAAGTATTTTTAACTTATATTAGAGATTTTGATAAAGGATTAGATGAGAAGTATACATATCGAGATATGCATATACAATCAAATCGTTTAGCAAATGGCCTTACAAAGTTAGGATTAAAATCAGGTGATGGAATTTCTCTCTATCAAATCAATAGTCCTGAATTCCTTTTTACACTCTTTGCGGCATGGAAAAAAGGATGTTATGTTGTATTGGTTAACACTGGATTGAAAGGTGATGGGTTGCAATTTATTGTTGATCATAGTGATAGTAATACATTTATCACTCATTGGTCATTATTAGATAATTTTTTGAATATAAAAGATCAATTACCAAAAGTAAAATATGTAATTGTGGATATGAATGAAGCACCAGAAGATTTCAAATTACCAGATGGAATCTTATCTCTTCAAGATGTAATGGAAGCACCTGATGATGATTTGGAGGTAGATATTGATCCAAAGAACATGGCAGTATTAATATACACATCTGGAACAACAGGACTTCCAAAAGCAACAACATTTTTTTATGGAAGAATGTTAACTGGGGACTCATTAACTTTCTCTGCTCTTATGGCGTATTGGTTAGGAAAATTCGGTGATGTTTTTTTTACCTGTTTACCACTTTTCCATGGTAATGCATTGCAATTAACAACTATGCCCGGATATATGGCTGAATTCCCTGTTATACTTTCAAAAAGATTCTCGGCGTCAAGATTCTGGGATATCATTCGAAAATATGAAGTCACTAATTTTAACCTTCTTGGTTCAATGCCCCAATATCTCCTTAAACAGCCAAGGAGACCAAATGATAAGGATAATAAAGTTTGGCGTGTAAATTCAGCAGCTTGCCCAAGGGAGCTTGTGAGAGATTTTGAGGAACGATTTAATGTAAAATTATATGAAGGTTATGGGGCTGTAGACGGAGGAGGTTTTACTTTAGGTACTGGAGGGGATCCAAATGCCCCTGTAGGATCCATGGGAAGACCAACTGCTAATGTAACCGCGGAAATATTGGATGACGATGGTAATATATTAGGCCCTGACGAACAGGGTGAATTGGTATTCTTAGTCTTAGAAGAAGAACTAGACCAGAGAAAAGTCAGTTATTATAAAAATCCAGAAGCATCTGAATCACGTATTCAGAAAGCACCTGATGGACAAATGTGGTTTCATACTGGGGACATCGCCACAAAAGATAAAAACGGGTGGTTCTTTTTTGTTGATCGTAAAAAAGATTCAATAAGACGAAGTGGAGAAAATATAGCGGCTTGGAGTATAGAACGGGTAATAAATAGACATGAAAAAGTCTTAGAGTCTGCAGCTTATGGTATTAAGGGACATCAAGTGGGAGAGGATTTTGGTGAAGATGAGGTAATGGTTGCAGTTGTCTTAAAATCCGGAGAAACCATGAAACCTGAAGAATTACTTGACTATTTACAAGGTAAACTTGCTTATTTTCAGATCCCACGATTCATAGATTTTGTAGAAAAACTTCCGAAAAGTGAAGTCCATAGGATAATGAAGCGTTTTTTAAAAGAACGTGGAGTCACCGAAACAACTTATGATCGAGAAAAAGCTGGCTACAAGATAAAAAGATAACTTTTTATAATTTTCTATTCTATTATTTTTTTATTTATACATATAATACCATTCTTAAAGAGAAGTTATTATAAAGATAAGAAGGAATTAGGATGTCAAATTTTAAAATAACATCAACAACCACTTTTAATGATGTTGTGAAAAATAAAGCAGAAACTGTGGGTGATAAGGTTTTTTTAACTTATATAAGAGATTTTGATAAGGGTATTGATGAAAAATATACATACCGCGATATACATTTATTATCAAATCGACTGGCAAATGGGCTATCAAAATTTGGATTAAAACCTGGAGTTGGACTTTCATTGGTGGAAATCAATTCCCCTGAATTTTTATTTACCTTGTTTGCGACATGGAAACTTGGAGGGTATACCGTGTTAATTAATACTGCATTGAGGGGAGTAACTTTACAATATATTATTGATCATAGTGATTCTGAGATTTTAGTAATACATTGGAGTATGATTGATGCTTATTTAGACATTAAAGATGAATTACCTAAGATTAAACATGTAATAGTAGAAATTAATGAAGCACCTGCAGATTTTACCATTCCAGATGGCATGATATCGTTTCAAGAGCTAATGAAATCACCTGATGATGATATTAATGCAGAAATTGATTTTGAAGAGAAAATTTACCTTATGTATACTTCAGGCACAACAGGACCGCCAAAGGCTACAACATTCTTCTATAAAAAAACTTATGCGGGTAACGCTTTACAAACCGCTTCTGGTTTAATAAGGATATTTTTAGGTGGAGGAGATGATGTTATTTTCACATGTTTACCATTATTTCATGGAAACGCTCTACAAATAACAACAATGCCTGGTTATTTGACAGAAACTCCTGTAGTTCTATCTAAGAGATTTAGTGCGAGTCGTCATTGGGATATATGCAGGAAATATAAGGTTACAAGCTTTAATTTATTAGGAGCCATGCCACAGTTTTTACTGAAACAACCAGAAAGCCCAAATGATGGAGAAAACGATGTTAAATTAATTGTTTCAGCAGCTTGTCCTAAAGAGTTAGTGATACCATTTGAGAAACGTTTTAATGTAGAAGTTAAGGAATTCTATGGTGCAGTTGATGGAGGTGGTTATATTCTTGGCCCATTTTTCCAAAAAAATGTACCTGTAGGTTCAATGGGCAAACCTTTAGGAGGTACTAAGGCAGCTATTATGGATGAGGAAGGAAATCTATTAGAAAATGATACTGTGGGAGAATTAGTATTTTTAGTGAACAAATGAGAGCTAGAAATGCGAAAAGTAACATATTATAAAGATGAAACTTCTACTAAAGAGAAAATTCGATTAGCTAAAGATGGAAATTTTTGGCTCCATACGGGAGACTTAGCTACACAGGATGTTGATGGATGGTTTTATTTCGTAGATAGGAAGAAAGATTCTATCAGGCGGAGGGGTGAAAATATTTCACCATGGTCAGTTGAACGAGTGATAAATCAGCATGAAAAAGTTTTAGAATCTGCTGCTTATGCGGTTCAACCTGAGGGTGTAGTTGAAGATGAAGTAATGGTATCAGTCGTTCTAAAACCAGGTGAATCTATGACACCAGAAGAATTGCTTGATTATTGTCAAGGTAAAATGGCATACTTCGAAATTCCTAGATTTATTAACTTCATAGATAAGCTCCCAAAAAGCGAAGTCCACAGAATATTAAAACAGGAACTAAGAGAGGCGGGGATTACAGAAACTACATATGATAGAGAAAAAGTGGGATATGAAGTAAAAAAATAACTTCAATTACTACTTTTTACTTTTTTTATTTTTATGATTCTTTTAGCTTTACTTTAAATAATTGAAGGAATATCAGTGATATAATATAGAATAATCCCATTGATGCTAATCCTAAGGTAAGGATTATAGGATTCCGAGAATTCGAACCTCGAAAGATAACTCCATAAATTGAAGCGGAAATGGCGGCAAGTACGCTTGTGGAAAACATAAAGAGTCCGTAATATGCTCCTGAAAGTCTTGTCACAGCTTGTCCTTTATCGATAAATTCTTTTTCATTCCTAGTTATATACATTTCGGCAGCTCTGTCCACCATTTCGTTTAATAATGGTTGGCTGAAAATACTAGTTGCATACATACTTCCCAAAACTGTGCCAAACGACAATATGAAGAGGATCATTCTTAACACTATATGCATATCAGACAGAAACAATAATTCAAAGAATGCGGCAATGATGATAACTAAAATATTGAGTTTATAGGTTCTGAGAAGTTTTGCTTGTCTTTTCATAATTAATTTCCAAATATATAACCAGAAAAACTTTGTCGAGATACTAATTACAATATACCATATATAAAGGTCGCTAATTTCAGCTGGAAGTAAGTTTTGTCCTAGAACAAAAGCAATGAAGGGGATTATCGTAAAAACAAGTGCAAATTGACTTGTTTGACTAGTTACTCCCGCAACCAAGTATTTCATGTACTCTTTATCCTTGGCGGGGATGAATAGATTTTTGAATGTATCTTTAATTGTTCTCTTTTCAAAATTTGACTCTTCTGAGTGAAAGCTCTCATCGATAGAGAAGAATGATATCAATATACAAATTGTTGCTAATATACCAAAAATAATGGAAATAGGTGGCATGACATTTTTAACAAATTTACCACTGTCTGTCCAGTACGCAGTGTTTTGTGGATCTTCTAGAAGACTTTGTAGAATATTTGGAAATGCTATACTAATAATTGAGCTTACGACTCTTAAGTTTGCAGAAACCATAGCTGCCTTTTTCCTATTTTTTAAAGTTTGGGAGATTTCAGGTAATACAGAACTGAACACAATCATCATTAGGCTCCCAAAAACTCCCTTTAACATATTCATTACCCAATACCAAATTGCTGTTGGCCAATAAATAACTGTCTCTGGAAAAATTGCCATAGCCTCTGCTTTAGGTGGTATCCAAGGTGGCACATATACTAAAATTGCAGAAATGGCCCAAATTGGGAGACCAATAAGCAGATAGGGTCTTCTTTTACCTATTTTTCTCGGTTTTGTATTGTCTAATACTACCCCAAAAATTATGCTTGAAAAGGCCATTGTAATCATATTTATCGTAGTACCAATCGAGACTAAAATGGAATCTATCCGAAGAGTATAAACATAAAAATTGAATGAATATGATTCTGTTATAAACAATAGTAACATCATTCCAAAGTTTCCTAACGAATACCCTCCCAATCTTATTCCGTGGAGTTCCCTCAATGATACTGTATTTTCTTTGCCTTTCCCTATCATTATATTAGTTTTTTTTTAAGAATTATTAAATAATTAATTATTTGCTGTCTCTCAATATAAAATTTAATCCATTCGGAAAAAATCCTAAAACTTAAAGAAAATAAAAGTATTAATAAAAAAAATTAGTCTAAACCTTCAATCTTCTTTTTTTTCAGGTTGAGGGAAGATAAATTCCCCTTGTTCTTCAAGTAATGTGTTGAAATTCCGCTCCATTTCTCGGGATTGACTACCACTACTTAAGACAAAATTCATTCGAGTTTTTGAAGTTGGAAGAGCAACTGACTGTCCGAATAGGTGCTGTTCTTCTAATAATGCATCTACAATGGGTAATTCCACTCCAGCTAATACAGATTTTTTTGCTAAAGCTATTGATTCAGGAGGATGTGATGCAATTCTATAAGCTAAATTTTTCACATAAATATCTAGCTTATCTGGTGGAAGAGCTCGGTTTATTAACCCATACCGTTCAGCTATCTCTGCAGGAAAATCATGGCCACCGAGAACAATTTCCATTGCTCGCCTTCTTCCCACTGAACGAGGGATTCTAATTGTCCCCCCAGCCCCAGGAATAATACCTACTCCGATTTCTGGTTGAGCGAATACTGCTTTTCCGATAGCCCCAAATATCATATCTAGACTCTGAATAAATTCAAATCCTCCACCACGTACATTGCCTTCAACTTTAGCAATTGAGATCTTTGACATTGTACGATATCCTTCCTGCATTTGATGAACTATGTTTAATACATCGGATTTTGGAGGTGCTTCATCAGGCATTATAACTAGTCCTTCAACATCAAAGTGCGCTATAAAAAAATCAGGATCAGCACTGTCAAACACAATAACACGAATATTATCATCATTCATTACAATTCTTGCAAGAGTTCCGAATTCTGCATATAGCTGCATATTCAAAAGATTCATTGGGGGATTATCAATCGTAACAAAGGCAACACCCTTGTCTACTTTCACTTTCAACAATTTAAGCTTATCATAACTCATTTCTAATTCTCCTTTTAGATTATTTCTTTAAGTATTCATATAGATACCTACTTAATGGAAGTTCTTATTACAAATATAATTACTTTTTTTCAAGTTTTTTGGTAAGTTATTTTAAGTATATAGGGAATAAAGGAAAAATAAATAAAAAAGTTAAATTAGAGATCTCTAGAAAAGACATGCATTACATTAGTGAATCCAAATCCAGGTTGTCCTAAAGTATGTTGAAGAGCTAAGTCAAGGTGTTTATCTGGAACTTGACGTTTCGCGACTTCTTTATCCTTTGTCATTTGCCAAAATATTTCAGCAACTTGGCGTACCCCAGTTGCCCCAAGAGGGTGACCAACAGATAATAATCCACCACTTGGGTTTATGGGGAGATCACCATCAATCTCTACAACACCGTCATTTATCATAGCAGGACCTTCACCTTTTTTGCAGAAACCAAAATCCTCATAATGAACAAGCTCAGAAACTGAAAAACAGTCGTGACACTCTACAAATCCTCTATCGTAGAAATCTTGTGGGCCAACTTTCGCCATTTTATAAACTTTTTGGGCAACTAAATAATCAGTAAGAAATCCTGGAGGATAGTAACTGCCTGTTTTCTTGAACCAAGCTAGTTCATTTGTATTTTCAAAATTACTTCCCATAGCACTTCCTTTAACCCAAATTGGTGTTTCAATATGATATTTTTTTACATAATCTTCACTCATAAGTATCACAGCCGCAGCTCCATCAGTTCGAGGGCAACATTGCGATCTAGTCAGTGGATCGTTTATCATAACATCATTTAAAACTTCATCTAGAGTCATAATGTTTTGAAATTCTGCTTTAGGATTTTTTGATCCATTTCTTCTACTTTTTACTGTTATATTAGCAAAATCTTCTACTTTTGTACTATACATCTTCATGTGAACTCGACCCATTAATGCAAAACCTGCTGCCATACCTCCACCACCCCCTCCACCTCCACTTGGCATTGGTGATCCTTGAGTGAAAGCCTTTGCTTCAATCTGAAACCGAGTCCCTCCACCAACGACAGCCATGGTTACATCTTTCATTTTTTCAATTCCCATAACCATAACGCAATCACTCATTCCTGAAGTTATATCCATATAAGCTAAACGGAAGGCATTAGAACCAGAACTGCATGCGTTCACTACTCTAGTAATTGGTATACCAATCATTCCACATTCATTCATGATTTCATGACCGACTCCAACTCCTCCACAACTACCATAATAGCAACTTTCAATCAGTTTTCGATCAATTCCTGCATTTTCAATTGCGTCATTTACTGCAGGTCTTCCAATTTCTTGATATAATAATGCATCGAGTCTTCCAAAAGGAGACATGCCCGCACCTATTACTGCTACATTTTTCAATTTTTTACTCCTCCACTAATTTAAATATATTATACCTATCATCAGATGTTAACTCTACTTTTTGCCCAATTTCAAGTTCGTCGATACTTTGAACATCAAATGTTCCACCTACTCCAAGTGATTCCTTTCCATCATCAGAAAAAAGCCTGACATTACCAAAAAATCGTTGTTTATCAGTAGCTTTCCTTTTATAAGTTGATGAAAAGGTAATAATCTCTCCTTTAGGTCCAAATACAACCTCAGTAAATTCAGTGCCCTGACATATATTACAATAAGTTCTTGGGGGATTTCTTATGTTTCCACAATTAGTGCATTTTGAAGCCTTAATTTTATTCCCAATTTTTGTTTGGACTTTTAAGCGCGTTATAAGATTTTCTTGAATACTTCTCATGGTAATTCCATTTATTATTGTTCTATTTTAGATTATGAATTATCTAAAATAAACTATTTGGCAAGATTAGTAGAACTTATTAAATTTTCAATCTATTTTTTTATCATTTTAATGGTCAAAAGAAATACTAAACTAAAAAATAACTACACAATTATACTTGATATTAGATTCACAGGAAACATCGTATAAATATTGTTTAAGTACAATTTAAAGATTGAAGCAAATGAAATTGACGGAGTATACCAATTTAAAATAAATTTTCCATCGTTTGAAGGGCTCCAATTTGTATGTATGTATTTACTACGACTTGATGGAAGTTATATTCTTATAGATGCGGGTTTAAGTTTTAGAGAATGTGAAGATTTATTTTTTTCTAAGCTCGAAAAATTAAACATATCAATTAATGATTTAAAATATCTAATTCTTACTCATGAACACCCTGATCATATTGGAATTGCTAAAGCGATTAAATGCAAAAATCCAAATATAGAAATACTTACTCATGAAATGACTGATTCCTTAATGAGATGGATGGCAAGACCCAAAAATCTAGAAATTGCTCAGAATTCTGCCGAAGAGTCATCTTCTCATTTAATGAAATATGGCGTGGGTGAAAAACATGGAAGAAAAGTGCTTAACTTCATGACAAATTTTAGAAGACTGACAGAATATCAGAAACCGGATCGTTTATTACATGATAATGATGAAATTTTAATTAATTCAACTAAATTGAGAATAATTTGGACTCCAGGGCATAGCATAGGTCATATATGCGTCTTTGATGAAGAAAAAAGATATCTCTTCTCAGGAGATCATATACTTTCAAGAATTACTCCTCATATTGGAGCTTACATTATCCCTAATGTTATGTTAGAGGAATATCAAGGATTTGACTTTAATAATGTTTTAAATTATTACTTAAACTCCTTAGATCGAATTGATCAGCTAAATCCAAGAATTATTTTTCCTGCACATCAAGAGATAATATATAATCCACATGAAAGGATTTTAGATATCAAAAAACATCATGAAAATCGATTGATCGAAATTGCAAAAGCAATTGAAAAGGAACCAAAAACCCCATTTGAAATATCTCAAATTCATTTTGGAAAGAATCTAAGTGAAATTAATGTATTCCTTGCTCTTCATGAAGTTTTAAGCCATTTAATCTATTTAGAGTATCAGAATAAAGTGAAAAGAATTGAAAAAGGTAATAAAATTTTATTTATAAAAAAATCCTAATCGAAAGCTTTTAGGATTCTATCAAATCTTTCCTTTAACATCTCTTTAAGAACTGGTTGTTTATGAGTCAAAATATGAAGCTTTTCTTCTCTTATTCCTTGGAATACAATCTCGGCGACTTCATCAGGCATTATTCCAGGTGATTGTTCTAGAAATTCTTGGAGGGTTTCCATAGCCTCCTCATCCATTTCTGTTTGAAAGAAACCATCTCTAACCTCCTCAGGAAGACGATTTATTGAAGATAGGAAGATATTGGTTTTTACGAATCCTGGACAAACAACAGAAACTTTTACTTTTAAATCATTTTCCTCTAACTCCATGGCTAATCTCTCTGAAAGAAAAACAAGAGCATGTTTACATACTCCATAAGTTGCACCCCCCACACCATTGTAGAGCAATCCCTCAATAGAAGAAGTATTAACAACATGACAATCTGTGTCTTGTTTGATCATAATAGGTAAAAAGGTTTGGATTCCATAGATTACTCCCATCAAGTTGATCCCTAATACAAATTCCCAATCTTCCAATTCATATTCCCAAGTAAGCTTAGGGATTGCAACTCCCGCATTATTAAATAATAGATGTACTGCTCCAAAATGTTCTATGGTGTTTTTTGCTAATTCTTCGATATCCCTTGGTTTTGAAACATCAGTTTTAAGTGATAACACCTCAGCACCTTCTCGTTTCAATTTTCTTTCTGTCCTCCTAAGACGCTTCTCATCAATATCAGAAATAACTACTTTCATCCCTTCTTTACTGCAGTGGTAAGCGAGGCTTTGTCCTATACCACTTGCAGCTCCTGTTATAACAGCTACTTTATCTTTAAAATCTTTCATACTAATAATCTAGCTATATAACATAAAAAGATTGTTTCTATATGCGGATTTGAGTAAAAAACCTATAATTATATATATTTATTGAAATAAAATGAAACTAAATATCTTTCTTTCTAAAATAATGTGTATATAAATGAAAGCTGCAGTCTTTTATGGCCCTCGAGATATTAGAA